>JBHAFS010000008.1:0-54766 GCA_041856205.1 Prevotella sp. | reverse complement strand
GTCGAAGGTGTATAGGCAGTTATCGTCGGCATCAAGCAGTCGCACGGGGTTTATGATGGGTTTGCCTTGGAGTTTCAGGGCGACCACCGTGCTGAGCGTATCGGGTTGCAGCATGGGGAGCAGCAGTTCACCGTCGTCTCCGGTCTGTCGCCAGTTTACAGGCAACTGTCCGAAGCCCAGTGTCCAGCCTCGTTCCACCTTTGCCTTGAGTCCTCCCACGGTGAGTCGACGGTTGGCAGGCCATTGGTGTATGTGCAGGTACAGCGTGTCGTGCTTCATGGTGGTTACCCCCCACGACTGCAGGGGTAGATTGCTGCTGCCGGCACCGTAGATGCTCTCTCCGTTGGTCTTGAGCCATCGTCCTACGCCCTTGAGTATGGCAACGTCTTTCGCATCCCACCGCCCGTCGCCCATGGGTCCCACGTTCATCAGGATGTTGCCACCGCGTGAAACGGCATCTTCGAGCAGCCTCACAAAGTGCCCCACAGGCTTGTGATGGTTGTCGGCGGCGTTGTAGCCATACGACTCGTTGGTGGTGGGTATCGACTCCCACAGCCCCTGTGTGGGCGGGAAGAAGGCGGCACGGTCGCCCGTGTTGCGATAGTCGCCCATGTTCTGGTTGCCCCATCTCACCAGTCGTCCGTTCACCACGATGCTGTGGCTGGGGTCGGCCTCGCGAATGGCCTTGAGGATGCGGATATTGAGGTAGAGGGGCAGCTTGGCCGGGGTGTCAAACCACATGATGTCGGGCTGGTAGGTCTTGATGAGCTCCTTGACCTGTGGTATCGACTTCTCGGCGACATATTGCTCGGCACTGTCCAGAAACCACTTATAGTCGCTGTTCCACCAGTCGGTTCCGCCCAGCTTTCGGTCGCCGCCCGGGTGGTCGTATTCCCAGTCGTTGCCTGGAGCGCATGGATGCTCCCAGTCGAAGGCATGCGAATAGTAGAATCCAAACTTGATGCCGTGCCTCCGTGCCGCCTCGCGCAGTTCCATCATGGGGTCGCGTTTGCATTGGGTGAGCCTGATGTCATAGGGATATGCCTTGGATGGATACATGGCAAAGCCGTCATGGTGCTTGGCCGTGATGACGAAGTAGCGCATGCCGGCGTCGGCCACCTGCTGCATCCACTCCTCGGCATCGAAGTGTTGGGGGGGCGAACGTGGCCACCAGCTCGTGCAGGTATTGTTGCACGGGAATCTTGGCCTTGCGCATGAGGTGTTCGGAGTAGCCTCCCACTGGGCGTCCTTGCCAGTAGCCTGCGGCCTGGGCATAGACACCCCAGTGAACGAAGCATCCGAATCGCGCCTCTCTGAACCAGCGGGTGCGCTCGTCGACATTGCGCTGCGCCTGTGTCCACCAGCCGCCTACGGCCTCGTCGATGGCCTGGCGGTCAGCGGCGAGGTCGGTGAGGGCAGCAGCGTCGAGTCCCTGCTCGTCGCCCTTGGCGGCGGTGCGGGGCTGCTGGGCCATGAGCGTCGTGGTGCAGACCAGCGCCGAGACCCAGACTGCGAGGTATCTTGAAGGGTGCATGGCAAAGGGGGTTATTTGTCATCCACGATGTCGAAGTAGCGGTCGGTATTCGACTGGAGCTTGATCTGAGGCAGTAGGTTACGCAGTTCCACCTTGATGATGCTCACCTTCTCGGCAGGTCTGGTGGTGGGCAGGAGGAGTGTGAGGTGACTGGCACCTTGTTCGAAGCCCACTTTCGCTCCGTCGGTCATGAGGGTGGCGGTCTTCACTTTATAGTTGCCCTCGAGCGTCAGCTTGCCGTCAGAGGGCCAGTCGTAGACACAGAGGTACAGCACCGAGCGGTTGCCAACGTCACGTCGCACACATTCACCCCAGGTGGGGTAGAGTTCGCTGCGTTGTGTGCCATATACCACTTCGCCATATCGCTTGAGCCACTGTCCGACGCCCTGCAGGCACTGCTGTGCAGGCTGAGGCACCAGCCCCATGGCGTCAGGACCCACATTGAGCAACAGGTTGCCGCCCCGTGCAGCACAGATGATGAGGGTATGGATGATATCGTCGGTCGATTTCCAGTTGTTCTCCCAGCTCTTGTATCCCCACGATGAACCAATGTTCATACAGGTCTCCCAATACACGCCCTTCACGTCCTCGGGCTTGGGCACCTTGCCCTCGGGAGTCTTGTAGTCGCCAGGATGTTGGGGCGCTTCAGCCGGTCGTTGGTGATGATCTTTGGGTATTGCAGCACGAGCTGGTGGATCTCCTCGGCCAGGGAGTCGTTCATGTTGGTAGGAGTGTCAAACCACAGCACGGCCAGGTCGGGGTAGCGGTTGAGCAGTTCCTTGATCTGCGGGATAGACACCTGGTGGATATAGTCGGCAAACGAGCGCTCCAGCTGTCGGTAGTCCCATGCCCCGTGGTGAGCCTCGGTGAAGCGGTCGATGTAGGCCGAGTCGGCGTTGGCCCATCCCTCGCGCATCAGCTTGCGTGAGGTGGCGCCACCGGCATTGTTCCAGTCTTGCGCATGCGAATAGTAGAGTCCGAACCTCATGCCATGCTTGCGGCAGGCCGCGGCCACCTCGTCGACCACGTCGCGCTTGAAGGGCGTATAGTCGACAATGTTGAAATTGCTGGCCGCGCTCTTGAACATGGCGAATCCGTCGTGGTGCTTGGAGGTGAGCACCACATATTTCATTCCAGCGTTCTTGGCCATGAGCACCAGTTGCTCGGCATCAAACTTCACTGGGTTGAAGGTGCTGGCCTTTGCCCGGTACTCACCCACGGGTATCTTGCAGCGGTTCATAATCCATTCGGCACCGCCGCGCTGCTGCCGGTAGCCGTCGTACACGCCACCGTAGAGACAATAGGGGCCCCAGTGAACAAACAATCCGAACTTGGCTTCCTGCCACCAGTCCATCTTACCGGTGACTTGATTTCCTGACTTGGCCTGCAGGTTGAACACCATTGCCAGGCCTAGGGCCATACATAGAAAATGTCTTTTCATATCGTTGATGTTTATGGTTTGAAATCACGGTACTGCACCACGGCATAGCCTTTGCGGGTAGGCCGCAGTTGATAGAGGCCGGGCTGGTCGAAGGTTATCTTGGCCTTGCCCAGGTGGACGGTCTGACTGCTGTAGACGACAGCCCATAGCCTGTTGTCGAAGGCCTTGCCGCCCACGACCTGCAGGGTAGGGGTGTTCTTCAGGACCTGCACCCGGGATAGTTGGTAGCAGGCCACGGCTTCGAGACTGGCATGAGGCATGACCATGTAGGCATATTGTTTGCCGTGGGGCCGTGCGCCATGGTCGTAGTAGAGGGTGAGGAGCGTGTCGCTCACGGCCTCGTAGGGGTACATCTGCATGTTGTCTGACCAGCTGCCGGTGGCTATCTCGTTCTTCATCACTGCCGGGCCTCCGTCGAGGACGATATAGCCCACTTGTCCGTGCCATGCCCGCCCTCCGACTCGCACTTCAGCTCCGGGGGGCACGAGCTGCCAGCCTGTTGGCGAGAGCACCTTTGGCGTACCGGCAGTGAGGCGCTGGTCTATGCAGGTGGTGACGTGCAGGCTGCTGTCGGAATTGATGCCGCTGCCCAGGCACACGATGGCGTCGAGGGTGAAAAACCAGGCCTTGCTGGCCTCGATGCCGTCTTTCTCGTAGCGCATGGCACTGACGCCATAGAGACCTTGGCTGAGCCCACCCACCTTAGGCGATTTGTTACGCTTGCTATGACCATTGAACTTGATGGGCAGCGTGTCGGAATATGCCGTGGTGCCGGGTACCTTTCGCCAATCCCATAGTGGCAGCACATTCATGTAGCCACTGTCGTCGCCTATATAATAATAGGTGGCTCCGTCGCCCAGATAGTAGCCCAGCACGTTGTCTTCGTTGACATGCTCTGTACCGATGGTGCGTGCCGAAGACATCTTCAGCGACATCATCCAGTGGGGGGTGCGGTGGAGGGTATAGTCGGAGTAGGAAAAATGTTTGTGCCCCACCAAGGGGTTGGTGTGCAGGGGAAAGCCGTTGATGCCCAGTTCCTCGGCAGCGAAGGCCAGGCAGTAGCCCTTGTGCAGGTCGCCGTTGCGGAAGAGTTGTCGGCCTAGGGCACTGAGGTCCATGCGGCGGTGCCACACGGTCCATCTGAAACCTTGGTCTACCAAGTTGGTGAGTATCGACACCTGTCGTGGCGACAGCTGCAGAGAGGTGCCCAGAAAGAGTTTATGGAAGAACACCATGCTTGTGAGGAAGGCCAGTCCGTAATTGCCAAACTGCTGTTGCGGTCCGTGTAGCTGGTAGCTCCAGTCGGGGCGTATGCCTTCCTTGCCATCATTGCGGATTTCTGACACAATGGTGTCGCGGGCGGCCTTCACCAGGGCCTCGTCGTCGGTGAGCAGTGCCCTGACAAGCACGTTGGAGGCCAGCCACACCTTGTTCTGTCCCGTCATGCCAAACTGGGCCTGCTCCATCACCTTGACGGCCTCGCCCTTCTGTTGCTGTGACAACTGGTCCTCGATGATGATAAAGGCCTGCCCTAACGTTTTGGGTATGCCAATATGGTTGTACCACCAGTTTTTGCATACGGGTTTGGTCTTGAACCAATAGTCCATCAGCAGGTGGATCTGCGTCAGCAGAGCTGGCGAATGATAATAGGCAGTGGTAGGCGAGGCGTAGAGCTTGCACAGTTCGAGCAGTCGTTCGGCATGTTGCTTAGGCTGCCATCCGCTGCGCTTGGCGTCTTGGTAGTCGATGTCGGCAAATGATCCGTCGTCGTTGATTTTGGTACGGTACTGCCCGATGGCCGCCAGGTCGAAGGGATAGCGGTTCATGAGTTCCTGGATCATCTGGTCGCTGACATTCTTCTCGCGCTCAATCTGTCGCAGACCGGCCATGAGGGTGTCGCCCTCGGTATCGCCGGGAATGAGCAGGGCTCGATAGTGGGTCTTGACCACGGAGATGGTAGCCCCGCTCCAGGCAAGCGAGGGCAACAGCATGACAGCGGTCAGTAGCAGGTAGATGTTTTTTTTCATGTAGTCGAAGGTTTTCGGCAAAGACGGTGGAGACTGTCGCCACGGGATGGGTCGTCCTGGGCGGTCGATGTCGTGATGGTGCAAAGATAGCGGGTTGGACAGGACGATATGAGTAAAATTGTGCATCATTTTATCAAAATAGTGGCATGGACACGTATTATGCACTTCTGCACACCACTACAAACATTTGGTACGATATTTATGGTGTTGGGCGCGACGATTGGCTATCTTTGCCAACGTTAATTACACACACAACCATGTATAAGAACATCCGTCGTTGGCTTCTGCTGCCTATTCACACAATCGTATTCATGGGGGTCCACGCTGCGGGATTGTCAGCCGACCACAGCCTGTGGTACATACATCCCGCCGCCACCTGGGAAGAGGCCTTGCCACTGGGCAACGGTCGACTGGGAGCCATGGTCTATGGTCATGCCCTGGACGAGCATTTCCAGCTCAACGAGGCTACGCTGTGGTCGGGGGTGCCCCTCGGCGGCAATAATCCCGAGGCCCGCATGGCCCTGCCCTATGTGCGACAAGCCTGGTCACGAGGGGCAAAAAAAAATGTTGCAGGTCCTCAGGGCATGCAACATCTAAAAATGTGTAGCAGGGAGACACGGTTATGAGGGACCAGCCTGCGCTGTGGTTTGTCGAGGTCAGGATTGTGGGGCCTCGGGTGGCAGTGCTTCGTGGGCATCTTCGTCTTCCTCCTTGGTGACATAGCGCTTCCAGTAAGCGATGATGAGGGTGGTGAGCGGCAGGGCAATGATGAGTCCGATGAAGCCGAAGATGGCACCCCATACCGAGAGTGAGAGCAGCAGGATGGCGGGGTTGAGCCCCATGGCCTTGCCCATGATCTTGGGGGTGACCACCATGTCGGTGATGATCTGCACGACGATGAACAGGCCTACGGCCAGCGCAAAGATTACCCAGAAATTTTGCCCAGTGTTGGCCGCCTTGAGCATGGCCAGGAAGGCTGTGGGGATGAGGGCAAAGGTGTGGAGGTAAGGCACCAGGTCGAGGATGCCGATGAGGATGCCCAGGCCGATGGCCATGGGAAAGTCCATGATGGTGAAGCCGATGCAGAACATGATGCCCATGCACAGGGCCACCATTCCCTGCCCGCGGATATAGTTGTTGAGTTCGCGCTCCACGTCCTTCATCAGGTCTGCCCAGAAGGGGCGGTTCTTTTGGGGGAAGATACGTATCCAGTTGGCTGTCAGAAACTCGTAGTCGAGCAGGATGAAGAACATATATAATAAGGTGATGAGCGAGGCGACGATGCTGATGACAACGCTGGCCGTCTGTCCCACGAAACTGAAGAGCTTGGGAGCGGTGGCCTTAATGGCATCGGTGAAGTCGGGACTGCGGAAGAAGGCCTCGATTTGCTTTTGGTTCTCGAGGATCCATCCGGAAGTCCACTCTGAGATGCTGTTGGTATGGGTGGTCTCGTGTACCCAGTGTGTGAGGATGACGTAGAGTTTCTGGAACTGCTCGATCATCGGTGGAATGATGAGATAGACGATGAGGGCCATGACGGCCAGCACCAGAATCATGGTGAGGATGATGGCCAGGGCACGGATGCGAACGTGCATCTTGTTCTGCACAAACTTGACGATGGGGTAGAGCAGGTAGGCAAAGAGCCAGGCCACAAAGAAGGGCAAGAGCACGCTGCTCAGATAATTGACCATGAAAAAGACCAGGGCCGTCAGTGAGACGATGCCGGCCCACCGGATGAACCGGTCGAAAGTGATTTCTTTTTGCATAGGAGATATGGATTGGTGTGTGTCTGTATGGCGTGCCGCGGGCAGGCTGGTGCTAGGGGCGGAGGTCTTCGAAGAGGTCTTTCGACTGGGCGTTGCGGCGGTCTTCATCCATGGCCTTCTGGTAGCAGTCGCGGCAGAGGGGTTCGTATTCGGTCTTCTCGCCTAGCATCACCTGTGAGTCGTTGCGCACCAGGCGGTGGCTGCCATAGGCCAGGGCGCCGCATTTCACGCAGATGGCATGCACCTTGGTCACCTCGTCGGCCACGGCACACAGGGCGGGCATGGGCCCGAAGGGCACACCGCGAAAGTCCATGTCGAGACCGGCCACGATGACACGCACGCCGCGGTAGGCCAGGGTGTTGCAGACGTCGACCAGCCGGTCGTCGAGAAACTGGGCCTCGTCGATGCCCACCACGTCATATCCGGCCGACAGCTGCAGGATGGTCTCCGAGTTGTCGACGGGTGTAGAGTGGATGGTGTTATGGTCATGGCTGACCACGTTGACCTCCGAATAGCGGATGTCCATGGCAGGCTTGAAGATCTCGACGCGCTGCTTGGCAAACTTGGCCCGTTTCAGGCGGCGGATGAGCTCCTCGGTCTTGCCTGAGAACATAGAGCCGCATACCACCTCTATTCTCCCGGGGCGGTGGTTCTCCCCTGTTAAGTTTTCCATCATGATGTTGCAAAGGTAATATAAAGATTAGAGAATAGGGGGAGTTGGGTGGAGTTTTTTTTGGTCTCCACGCGGCGCTGTCCCGTCAATATGGCGGTGTGCGGTTACCGTTGCTTAAAAATTGTAAAGAAAATGGGGAAAACCTTTGATGGTGTAGATTATTTGACTATATTTGCCCAGACTATGGGCATACTATATATTGTCCCCACTCCGGTGGGCAACATGGAAGATATGACACTGCGTGCCATGAGAATCTTGCGGGAGGCCGACCTGGTGTTGGCTGAAGACACCCGTACGTCGGGATTGCTTCTGAAACATTTTGAGATCAAGAATCATCTGATGTCGCACCACAAGTTCAATGAGCATGGCACATCGGCAGGGGTGGTGGAACGTCTCAAGGCTGGGCAGACCATTGCGCTCGTGAGCGATGCGGGAACGCCGGGCATCAGTGACCCGGGATTCTTCTTGGTCAGAGAGGCCGCCAAGGCGGGTATCTGTGTGCAGACGTTGCCTGGGCCCACGGCGTGCATCCCGGCCTTGGTGTCGTCGGGGCTGCCCTGCGACCGGTTTTGCTTCGAGGGCTTCCTGCCGCAGAAGAAAGGTAGGCTGACCTATCTGGAGCAGCTCAAAGAGGAGACCCGTACCATGGTGTTCTATGAGTCGCCCTATCGATTGGTCAAGACACTCAGGCAGCTGGCCGAGGCAATGGGCGGCGACAGGCCCGTGAGCGTGGCACGTGAGATCTCGAAAGTGCATGAGGAACATGTGCGTGGGACGCTCGACGAGGTGGCGGCACATTTTGAGGAGACCGAGCCCAGAGGAGAGATTGTTATCGTTCTCGGCGGAAAAGCCAAGGAGACGAAAAAACATAGTAACAATGAACCAAATCATTTAGGGATATGAAAAAACTATTGTTATTGTCCATGGCCTGCGCGTTGCTCGTGGTCATAGGCTGTCAGGAGAAGAAAAACACTCCAGTGGACCTTGCGAGCATTGAGCAGAACGACTCGTTGCAGAAGATTATTGCCCAGCGCGATAATGAGATCAATGATATGATGGCAACGATGAACGAGATTCAAGAGGGATTTCGTGAAATCAGTGCGGCTGAGAACAGGGTAAGCATAGCCAAGGATGGCGAGGGTGCCAACAAGGCGCAGCAGATCAGAGAGAACATCAAGTTCATCTCCGGACGTATGCAGGAGAACCGGGCCCTGATCAAGAAACTGCAGAAGCAACTCAAGGAGAGCAACTTCAATGGCGACCAGCTCAAGAAGACCATTGAGGGTATGCTCAAGCAGCTGGACGAGAAAGACCAGCAGCTGCAGGAGTTGAGGGCTGAGCTCGATGCCAAGGACATCCATATCACTGAGCTCGATGAGACCATCAACAACCTCAATACCAACGTCACAGACCTCAAGACCGAGAGCGCGCAGAAGTCGCAGACCATCAGCAATCAGGATATGCAGCTCAACACGGCATGGTATGTCTTCGGTACAAAGAAGGAACTCAAGGAACAGCGCATCATGGTCGATGGTAAGGTGCTGCAGTCGAGCTTCAACAAGAACTACTTCACCAAGATCGACATCCGGGTTGACAAGGAGATTAAACTCTACTCTAAGTCGGCTAAGTTGCTGACGACCCATCCGTCGAGCAGCTATACCCTGACACCCGATGCCAACAAGCAGTATGTGCTGCGTATCACCAATCCGCAGATTTTCTGGAGCACCAGCAAGTATCTGGTGGTGCTGGTGAAGTAAAGTCTAACGTCACAGCCTCCCCCAACCCCTCCGGTAGGAGGGGAGTGCCATGCGGCAACGGGCTGGCGCGATGGGCTTTTCCTCTTCGACCCATTCATACTTCTATATACGGTAGGAGGGGAGTGCCATGCGGCAACGGGCTGGCGCGATGGGCTTTTCCTCTTCGACCCATTCATACTTCTATATACGGTAGGAAGGGGGAGTGGCATGCGGCAACGGGCTGGCGCGATGGGCTTTTCCTCTTCGACCTATACATACATCTATATATGGTAGGAAGGGGGGAGCGCCATGCGGTAACAGGCTGGAGCAAGGGGAGACGATGGGACATATTCATTCACCCTCTGTTTGGAGGGTTGCGATGTGTTTTCTTTGCCTCGGGTGAGGTACACCATATCTGAGGGTTACTCAAGCAAACGATATGAGCTTGGGTAACCCTCAGTTGGTCTATTGGTTTGTTGGTTAGCGCTTGTTTTGAAAGAAGTCGACCATGAGAGCCTTACACTCGCCTTCCAATACGCCTGCTGTTACTGTGGCCTTGGGGTGGAGCACCTTGGGGGCATAGCGCTGGTAGCCCCGTTTGTCGTCGGAGGCACCATACACCACCCGCCCCACCTGCGCCCAGCCCAAAGCACCTGCGCACATGGGGCACGGCTCCACGGTGACATACAGGGTACACTGGGGCAGATACTTGCCACCCAGGGCGTTGGCCGCCGCTGTAATGGCCAGCATCTCGGCGTGGGCCGTGACATCGTTCAGGGTCTCGGTCTGGTTGTGTGCCCGGGCGATGATGCGCCCGTGGCTGACCACCACCGCACCGATGGGGACCTCGCCCTCGCGCCCGGCAGCCTCGGCCTCCATGAGCGCCATGCGCATGAAACGCTCGTCAATCTGCACTTGTAACTCTGTTTCCATGATTGGTCTTTTGCTGCAAAAATACAATATTCTTTTTGAAGTGTGAAGGAAAAACACTACTTTTGCATCAGATAGGCGGCACGCCCGCGTCGTTGACGTGCCTGGCCGAAACAAACCTGTTACTTGAAGCGATGGCAACACACAATGACCTCGGCAAATGGGGTGAGGACTTGGCGGCCGACTACTTACAGAAGGCAGGCTATATTCTCATGGACCGCGACTGGCATTATGGCAGTGGCAAGCGCGACCTCGACATTGTCTGCAAGACGCAGGACCTCACAACAGTTGTCTTTGTGGAGGTCAAGACGCGGTCGGATGAAGAGCTTGCCGACCCTGAGGAGGCGGTCGACCTACGAAAGATCCGCCACCTGGGGCGCGTGGCCGATGAGTATGTCAAGATGTATGGCATCGTCGAAGAACTCAGGTTTGACATCATCGCCATCGTCGGGCGACCCAACAACGACGATATTCAGATCAACCATATAGAAGATGCTTTCAATCCGCTCCTTATTTAAGAAACCGAAATACAACGGCATCTGGTATGTCGCCATCGATGAGACCGACAGCACCAACCGTTACTGCCTTCACCAACTGGATGTGACGGGCGAGCCACCTGGCACGCGGCTCACTGTGGTGTCGGCCGATTATCAGTCGGCAGGCAAAGGCCAGGGCTCGAATACTTGGGAGAGTGAGCGCGGACAGAACCTGCTGTTCTCGATCCTGTGCCACCCATCGTGGGTGCCGGTGTCGGGACAGTTTATCCTGTCGGAGGCCATTGCCCTGGCCCTGCGCGATGTACTCTCTACCCTTATCGACCATGTAACCATCAAATGGCCCAACGATATCTACTGGAACGACCGCAAGATCTGCGGTATCCTGATCGAGAACAGGCTGGGAGAAGGACGCATCAAGGACTGCGTCATCGGTGTCGGACTGGATGTCAACCAGCAGGTGTTCCACAGCGACGCACCCAACCCGGTGTCGTTGTACCAGATCCTGGGGCGCGAGACCGACCGGCAGTCGCTCCTCGTGCAGGTGGCCGAGCGGTTCGACCATTACTACAGGGCCATAGAGAATGGCGATTACGCCACCGTCGCTGCAGGCTACATGAGCTACCTCTACCGGCTGCGCGGCTTCCATACCTATCGGGATGCTGAGGGAACCTTCGAGGCTGCACTTGTAGAGGTGGAGGACGACGGACACCTGGTGCTGCGCGACCGTGAGGGACGCATCAGAAGTTATGCGTTCAAAGAAGTAGAATTTATTATATCAACTCATCAATAACAACCGGGAAGGAGGCACTGGCAAGGCAACAAGAGGGCGATGAAGACAGCTGTCGGGCATGCCATGCGTAAGGTGCCGTTTCATCCCGGGTCTTATCAACCAAGCAATTATGGCAAGATTTAAGCGTATTTTGTTGAAGCTGTCGGGCGAGAGCCTGATGGGCGAACAAGGCTATGGCATAGACCCCGTGCGTCTGAGCGACTATGCCCGCCAAATCAAGGAAGTGCACGACATGGGCGTGCAGGTAGGTATCGTCATCGGCGGAGGCAACATCTTCCGTGGCCTGAGCGGCAGCCAGAAAGGCTTCGACCGCGTGAAGGGCGACCAGATGGGCATGTGTGCCACGGTTATCAACTCGCTGGCCCTGAGCTCGGCACTTGGAGCCATCGGGGTGAAGAACAAGGTGCTGACGGCCATCCGCATGGAGCCCATCGGCGAATACTATAACAAATGGAGGGCCGTGGAACTGCTGGAGCAAGGGCAGGTGTGCATCTTCTCGGCAGGAACGGGCAACCCTTATTTCACCACCGATACCGGTTCATCGCTGCGCGGCATTGAGATCGAGGCCGATGTCATGCTCAAGGGCACACGCGTGGACGGTGTCTACACCGCCGATCCGGAGAAAGATCCCACGGCAACCAAGTTTACAGAAATCTCGTACAAGGAGGTGCTCGACCGTGGCCTCAAGGTGATGGACCTCACAGCCATCTGCATGTGCCAGGACAACAACCTTCCCATTTATGTGTTCAACATGGATGTGGTGGGCAATCTGCAGAAGGTGATGGCTGGCGAAGAGATTGGCACCCTGGTGCATCCCTGAGTGCCATGCGACAGTAGCCTGATGCTGTGAGCGTATGGCGGCTAGGCATGATGATCTCAATGACAAGCACACGCATGAATAATTCGATGTATGAGCATCCGGCTGCTGGCAGGCGGATTATGGTGGCGAGGGTCTTGACGACCCTTGCTATGTTTATGATGGTTGGCACCACAATGATGGCAGATAGTAAATACACGCGTGGGATAGGGCAGTATCCCGGTCGCACGGCCGACTACAAAGGGCTGGAAATGGTTAAAGACGATGCGTACCGCAATGTCGCTTTAGACAGGGCCGCGTATGCCTCGTCTTCTTTTGATTACAACCTCACGGCGCAGTTGGCCACCGATGGCATCGCGGCCACCGGCGAGCCGGCCCGTCTCACGGTGTCGACCCCCGAAGGCGTGCTGTCGTTGCGCGACAAAGAGAAGACCATCGATGGCAACATACACAGTAGTAACTACCTTATGGGTGAACAATCGTTCATCCAGTTCGACTGGACTGGTATGCAGGTCAGGGTCGCCCAAATAGACTTGCTGGCCGAGGTAGCCTACCAGGCTGAGGCTGCCACAGGAGGCTATGCCGTTAGGGTGATGGCTTCCGACGACGGTCAGCACTGGCAGGAGGTGGGCTCGCTGTCGGGCCGCGACCTGCCCGGCGAGGCCACGAAGCAGATGGTAAGCTCCGACCCCAACAAACGCGAGGCTACGGTGAGGCTGCCACTGCGCCGTGTCAAGACCAGCATACCACTGCGCAAGCCGGGGCACTACAGCCATCTGCGCCTGGAGTTTAATATGAAAGGCGGTGCCTGGTGGCGCCTCTATGAGCTCAATGAGGGATGGATGCCGTCGTCCCATTTCGCCAGTGCCTTTGCCGTGGCCCCCACTACTGCCGACCCCACTCCGTGGATTTATGTAGACCTGGGCACCGACGTGGCCATCGACCATGTGCGTCTACATTGGGTACACAAGGCTCGCCGGGGTGAGATACAGTTTTCTGACGATGCCCGCCAATGGCGCACCGTCGGCAAGTTGCCTGGCGGTAAGGCCACTGACGAGGTAGTGGACTGTCGGGGTAAGGCCCGGTATGTGCGGCTGACCATGGCCCAGCCCGATGCCAGCGGCCTCTTTGTGCTCAGCGAGCTGGAGGTGTGGGGCCGGGGTGGACTGGTGCCGCGGGTGACCGCCGAGGGAGAGATCAGCCGGTGGGAGCTGCGGCGCGACGGCGACAGCCGGTGGATACCGGCCACCGTGCCCGGCACTGTGCTCACCAGCTACATGAACATCGGGGCCGTGCCCGACAACCGCTATGCCAACAACATGCGGCAGATCTCAGAGAGTTTCTTCATGTCCGACTTCTGGTACCGAGCCCATCTGCAGGCCCCGCAGGCCCAGGCCGGACAGCACACCTATCTCCATTTCGACGGCATCAACTGGAAGGCGGAGGTCTATCTCAACGGGCTGCCGGTGGGGCACATCGACGGTGCCTTCATCCGTGGGCGGTTCGACATTACTAAGCTGGTGCGCCCGGGTGACAACCTGCTCGAGGTGAAGGTCATACGCAATGCCCATTTCGGTGCCGTGAAGGAGAAGAATGGCGAGAGCACCGACCTCAACGGCGGCATACTGGGTGCCGACAACCCCACGTTCCACGCCTCCATCGGCTGGGACTGGATTACCAGCACGCCGGGGCGCGAGGCCGGCATCTGGAATGATGTCTACCTCAGCCACGACCAGGGCGTGGGTCTCGACGACCCTATGGTGACCACCGTCCTCAGCCATCCCGACACCTTGGCCACCATGACATCCGCTGTCATGGTGCGTAACGAGGACCCACAGACCAGAAGGGTGGAGGTGAAAGGGTGGATAGGCGACATCGTCTTTGTCAAGCAGGTCGACCTGCAACCATCGTCGGTCACGGAGGTGAGTTTCTCGCCTGCCGATTTCCCGCAGCTCGCCCGTCGGGCCATGCGGCTGTGGTGGCCCAACGGCTATGGTGAGCCCTATCTCTATGATGCGGGGTTTGAGGTGCGCGACATAGCCAACGGCCAGTGCTCTTCATCGCTGAGCTACAAAGCCGGCATCCGAGAGATGGGTTATCGCGATCTCGACAGCGAGACCAAGCTCTACGTCAACGGCAAGCGTTTCACACCGCTGGGGAGCAATTGGGGATTCTCGGAGACCAATCTCAACTATCGCAGTCGCGAGTACGACGCTGCCGTGCGCTACCATCGCGAGATGAACTACAACATGATACGCAACTGGGTGGGGCAGATTGGCGACCGGGCCTTCTACGAGGCCTGCGACAAATATGGCATCATGGTGTGGCAAGACTTCTGGCTGGCCAACCCCTGGGACGGTCCCGACCCCTATGACAACGCGATGTTCCTCGCCAATAGCTACGACTACATCCTCCGCATACGGCGTCATCCCAGCATCGCCCTCTATGTGGGACGAAACGAGGGCTTTCCGCCCGAAGCCCTCGATACCGTCCTGCGCAGGCAGGTCAGCACGCTTCATCCGCAACTGGGCTATATCCCCAGCTCTGCCGACAATGGCGTGACCGGTCACGGTGCCTATCAACTTATGCCCACCGACTATTACTTCACCCAGCAGAGCGGAAAGCTCCACTCAGAGCGTGGCATGCCCAACGTGCCGTCCTATGAATCGCTGAGGCGTATGCTTGCCCCCGGCGACCTATGGCCTATCGGACAGGCATGGGGTCAGCACGACTTCACCCTGCAGGGGGCGCAGCGAGGTGCTGCGTTCGTCGACGCCCTGACTCAACGGTTTGGCACCCCGGCCGACGCACGGCAGTTTGCCTCTTGGGCGCAGTGGCTCAACTACGACGGCTATCGGGCCATGTACGAGGGCTCCCAGCAACACCGCATGGGTCTGCTCATCTGGATGAGTCATGCCTGTTGGCCCTCGATGGTATGGCAGACCTACGACTATTATCTGGAGCCCACGGCCGCCTATTTCGGGGTGAAGAAAGCCTGCGAGCCGCTGCACGTGCAATACAATCCCGTGCGCAAGACGGTGGAGGTGGTCAACCTGGCCACCGGTCGGCACGGACGGCTCACGGTGAGGGCCCAGGCATTCAGCCTGCGGGGCAAGTTGCTGCACGAGTGGTCGGCGGTGGCAGACATCGACGACGACCAGACCCTCTCGCCACTCAGCATCGACCTGCCTGCCACCGAGGCCTGCCTGCTCAGGCTCAGCCTTGAAACGGCTGGTGCCGTCGTCTCAGAGAATACCTACGTGGAGAGCGTCGCACCCGAAGGCTGGAAGGCCCTCGCCCAACTGCCGCGGGCCACGGTGAAACAGCAAGGCAGCTTTGTCGCGGCAGGCGATGAGCAAGTCTGTCGCATCACCCTGACCAACACCTCGCCCACCCCGGCATTGATGGTTCGTCTGAACCTGAGAGGTGCCGACGGCGAGCAGATTCTGCCCGTCATCTATTCTGACAACTATTTCCACCTCCTGCCCGGCGAGCGGAAGACCGTAGAGGTGTCTTACCGAAACGAGGACGGTCGTGGCGTGACTCCCCAGATAGATATCGAAGGTTTCAACCTTTGACAGGGCACAATAGCCGTGGCCCCGACCGAGCCAGGCCACCTGCTTGTGTCGAAAGCCATCAAACGACAAAACCCGAAGGCCGCCTTTCTTGGTCTTCGGGTTTTGCTTATTATAATTCAGAAGTTTTTTGCAGCGTTTTCCTGATTCGGTTAATGTATCATGGTGTTCAGGGTGGGCATGGCCAGTCCCGCCAGCAACAGCGTGGCTAGGATGCCGAGGGCCAGCACACGCACCGACCGCACAGCGTCTGTCTTGGCGATGAGCAGGTATAGCGCGGCTGCCGCGCAGCAGCTCAACGCACCTGCCGCAGCCACGAGCCACGGGTGCATGAGCTGGGGCAATGATGCCAGATGAGCCGCCATCGGCAGGGCGGGCAGTGCCAGCGTCAGCACAGCCTGGGGCATGGCGAGGCTCCACAGCGTCCACCGGCGCGGCATGTCGCCCATCATGGCCCAGGCAGCGAGGTAAACCACAAAGGGGAAGGCCGGAAGGAGATACACCTGCAGTTTGCCGCTGATGGCCGAGAGCAGCACCAGCGTGGTGAGCGTCATGGTGAACAGAAAGCGGGGGAGGGCATCCACCCTGCGATACCGGGTGGCGGTAAACACCATCGCCGCCACGCAGAGCAACGACCATGGCAGCCACTCATACCACAGCGAGATGAGATAATAGTAGAACGGACGTGCATGATGGAAAGCCCTGAAGCCCCGGCCCACCGTCTGGTGGAACAGCAGGTTGTAGAGGTAGCTGCCCCCAGCCTCATGGTAGGCCATGGTGAACCAGATGGCACATCCCACCAGCAATACCAGCCACATGCGCCAGTTGAGCCATTGTCCGAGCCTGTGGGTCGACCGATACGTGGCCGCAAAGACCACGATGGTGATTATAGGGATGAGCAGGCCCAGCGGACCCTTGGTAAACAAGGCCAGGAAGAGCCACAGACCCATGAGCCACTGGTGTCTGTGGCTCACCGTTTCGGCCCGGTACATCTGCCAGAAGGTGCCGAGGGCCAGGACGATGAAGAGGCACATCAGCATGTCCATACGCACCACCATGGCCGGTCCGGCAAAGTAGGCCGTGGTCATGAGCATCAGCGTGGCCGTGCGGCGTGCCGACGGACTGAGGATGTCGCGGCAGAGCACATTCATGCGCTGCACCACGGCACAAGCCGGCAACAGCGACAGCAGTCCCAATGCCGCCATGTTGTGGTGTCCGAGCAGTTGGCCGGAGAGTATGACAAGCCATAGGTACAAAGGGGGCTTGTCGGCGTAGGGCTCACCATGGAGGGTGAACGAGAAGAAGTGTCGGTTGCGCAGGGCCTCGTCGGCGATGATGAGGTAACGACCCTCGTTGTTGGGTGTGAAGTCGCGCATTAGCAGCACCGGCACAAAGGCAGCGATGATCGCCACCCATATCAAAGCATCGGCATGCGAGCTCCAGACGTGACGAAGGCACTTGATTGCCGCACTTCCTGAAGCACTGTGAGGATATATCATGCGAGTATTGAATAATTCTGATTTTCAAGTCATTACTGTGTGCTGGAAGAGCGGCAGCCACCAGGGCGCAGGGGGGGCAGAACCGTCGCTCTCACCAGCGTTGCAAATGTAGCCAATTTACCTGATACGGCTTCCTGTTGAGCCTATTTTTTATATCCCGGCCATGATATAGTTGGATGTTAACGCCTCATAGTCCTCCCCTCCCATGTCTTCTCCCATGCGCTTCCCATAGCTTAGCCTATGGCATGGCAAGGCTATGACGTTGTGTTTCGACTCGAAGCAGACGCTGGTTCGACTCGAAGCAGGCGCTGCATCAAGTCGAAGTAGCATCTGTTTCCAGTCGAAACATGCAACGCCGTGTATCTGGCCACGTAGCCATACCTGCCCTTCGGCGATGTGAGAGTTGCCCAAAAGGCTTGTGTCGAGACATCTATGGCAAGCCGACAAACGGCCATGCCGGAGCCCCAGACGTGCTGTGGGCAACGGCATGGCCGTGAGAAGGGGTGTGGGGAGCAAGAGTCTTCGGCTGTCAGCCCTTGGCCCGCGTGTCTTCTCCGCTGTCGGCACCGGCCCCCTTCTGCTGTTTCTGCTTCATATATTCGCGTGGCGACATGCCATAGAAATTCTTGAAGGTGGTGGAGAAAGAGGTGGCGTTGGAGAAGCCGCAGGCATACATCACCTCCGAGATGTTATGACTGGAGGTGGTGAGCAGTGCCGCTGCCTGCTGCAGGCGTATGTTGCGGATGAAGGTATGCGGTGCCTGGTTGGTGAGCTCCTTGAGCTTACGGTAGAGGTGTACGCGGCTGATGCCCACCTCGTTGGCAATCATGTCAACACTGAGATCGCTGTTACTCAGGTTGCGATTGACCACCGCCATGATGCGCTCCATGAGTCGTTCGTCCGGTGCGTCGATCTTGACGGCCTCTACATGGTGTGTCTGCGTCTCGTTGCCGTTGAACTTATTGCGCAGCGTCTCGCGCTGGTGCAGCATGTTGACGATGGTCCGGCGCAGGATATCCATGTTGAAGGGCTTGACGATATAGGCGTCGGCCCCGGTCTCCAGGCCTTCGAGCTGGTCGTCCTCGGTGTTCTTGGCCGTGAGCAGGATGACCGGGATGTGGTTGGTGTTGATGTTGGTCTTGAGCCGAGCGCAGAGTGTGTTACCGTCCATCTCGGGCATCATGATGTCGCTGATGACCAGAGCCGGCATCTCTTGCAAGATGTGTGGCAAAGCCACCTTGCCGTTGGGGCAAGTGGTGACATGGTAGTCGGCCGAGAGTTCGGCCTTGAGATACTGGCTGATCTCATCGTCGTCTTCCACGATGACGATGTGCTGTCGCCCACGGTTGGAGAGTTGCTGGTTGATATTCCCGGTTGAGGAGCCTTCATGGTCCTCGTCGGTCTCCAGTTCGGTCAGCATGTGCATACCGATGTCTGTTGCCGCCTCCTTCTCGGCCACCACCTCTTCGGGCTTGAGATGTGCGTTGCCCATGGGGATGGTCACCACAAACTCGCAGCCCTTGCCGCCGTCGAGGTTGTGCGCCACGATGTTGCCGTAGTGCAGTTCGACGAGGGCACGTGTGAGGTCAAGTCCTATGCCGGTGCCCAGGTTTTGGCCGTTGCTCGTGGACGGCATCTGGTAGAACCGCTCAAAGATACGTTCGAGTTTGTCTTCGGGTATGGGCGAGCCATCATTGCTGATGGCTATACGTGCCGAAGCCTCGTCGTGGGTAAGGCCGATGGCGATGTTGCCGCCGGGTGAGCAGAACTTGAAGGCGTTGGAGAGCAGGTTCATGAGCACCTTGTCGAAGTTCCCGCGGTCGATCCACACGGGCAGCGAGTCGCTGTCATGGGTAAAGCTAAAACTGATGTTCTTGGCCTTGACCTGGTAGAGAAACAGTGCGTGGATGTCTTGGATGAACGTCACGAGGTTGGTCTCCTGCATGCGCATATTCATCAGGCCCTTGTCTATCTTGCGCAGGTCCATCATCTGGTTGATGAGCGACAATATACGGTCGGCATTGCGCCTGATGGTCTTGTACATGCCCTGCCGGTGGGCGTCACCATCCTCCTTAATGAGCTGTAGCAGGGGTGCGACGATAAGCGTCATGGGGGTGCGGATGTCATGACTGATATTCATGAAGAATCGCAGCTTGGCCTCACTGAGCTTTTCGGCATGGATATGCTCCTGCAACTTGAGTCGGTCTTCCTCCTTGCGTCGGCGATACTGCCAATAGAGGTATCCGGCCCCGGCCAGCAGCAACAGGTAGATGAGGCGTGCCACGGTGGTGCTGTACCACGGCGACTTGACGACGACGGTGAACTGTCTCTCTTCGGAGGGGATGTTGTTGAGCATGGCCTTCACCTTGAACTGGTAAGTGCCGGGTGAGAGGTGGGTGAAGGCAATCTCGTTGTTGCCCTTGCTCAGGCGCACCCAGTCGTCGCCGTTGATGCTGTAGTAGTAGTCGATGTTGTCGGGGTCGTCGTAGGTGAGCGTCGAGAGGTGTATGCTGAACGAGTTGTCCTCGTAGTTCATCTTAAAATAACTGCTGTCGGGCCTGACGTTGATCTCTTGATTGCCTACGGTGAGGGCGGTGACCTTTACCGTAGCCTTCCAGGTCTGGGGCTTGATGTGGCTGGTGTCAAACCAGCTGATGCCCCCTGTGCCACCCAGTACGATGTGCTGCCTGTCGGCCGAGATAAACGACGCCCCATCCGAAAACTCATTGCTCTGCAGTCCTTTGTCGGTATAGAAGCAGTCTACCTTTCCTGTCTTTGGGTGCAGGCATCCCAGTCCGTGGTCAGTACCTACCCATACTTTCCCGCGGTGGTCTATCTCGATGGTCGCCACCCCGTTGTCGGGCAGACCCTCCTTGGTGGTGACCCACCGTTGCTTGTGGGTTCGGCCGTCGACGATGACCAGTCCGTCGTTGGTGCCCACAAATACATCGCCTTGTGGCGACACCCGTACCACGCGCGTAAAGGTGCCATGCAAGAGGCAGTTGGTGCCGAAGGTGCTCAGCCAGCTGCCCTGTTCGAGGTCGAGGCAGCAGAGGCCTACGGAGGTGGCGGCATACACCTTCTTGCCGTTGGGCGACAGGGCCACCTTCCCCACAAAGTCGTTGGCAATGCTGTTGGTCTTGCGATGGGCATCGGCATTGGGGATCATCCGGTAGTGTGTGGTGCGCCGGGTGGTCGTATCATAATAGATCAGGCCCTGGCCCATGGTGCCTATCCATAGTGCGCCTTTGCCATCGGCCACGATGCTGAAGATGCTGGCCTGGTCGCCCAGTCCCAGGTCTTGGGGGTGGTAGTCGGCACGCTCGGCGCTCACCCATCCGCAGCCCTGCTCGTAGGAGCCGAGCCACATGCGGCCCTGGCGGTCTTCGCACAGGGTGAGCAGGGTGCTGGGCACCGACGTGTAATGGCGTATGAGCCGCTTGTCGGGACCGAGCAGATAGAGCCCGTCTTTGTCGGTGCCCACCCAGTAGCGGCGTTTGCTGTCTACATAGACGCTGGTCACACAGTTGCTGCCGATCATGTTCTTGTCACCCAGTTTGGGACCCATATACCCAAACACCGAGCGGGTGGCGGGCTGCATGAAGAGGCCTTTCTGGAATAGTCCCAGCCAGAGGTTGCTGTTTTGGTCTTCCAGAATGTCATAGACCTTGGCGTGCGAGAGGTCTACATCCTTGCTGTAGATGGGGTTGGTAACGAGCAGGTCATGCTGTGGGTCGTACACGTGCAGCCCCTTGCCGTCGCAGCCCAGCATGACCTTGCCCTCCTTGTTGACAAATATTTTGGTGAGTGGCGGGTTGCCCACGGCTTTAACCTTCACAAACCGGCCTGTGGCCTCCTGCCATCGCCACAGTCCTTGCCCGAACGTAGCCACCCAAAGGTTGCCCTGGTTGTCGGTACAGATGTCGCGCAGTGTGTTGCCGATGGTCTTGTCGGTGAAATAATGTGTTGCACGGCGGTTGTCCGACAAGCAATACAGTCCGTCGAAGGAGGTAGCCACCCACAGCCGCCTATGGCTGTCCTCCACCACCCGGCGGGCATAGGTGATGCCTGCTGGAAGCCCTTTGATGGCCTTTGCCGTGCCGTCGGAGGCCATGGCAAAGAGTCCATATCCCGATGAGGCAATGATGATTTGGCCATTGCGCCGTTGCACAATGTTGGTGATATAGGTGCTTGTGGCATGGCCGTTGGTGTCGATGAGGCGTATGTTTTCAAAATATTCGCCGTTGAATCTCTGCACGGTGAGGTTGCTGCCTACATAGAGGTTGCCTTTGTTGTCTTGGCAGAAGCAGATGAGATAGTTGCTGGTGAGCCTGCTCTTGCCATCCTCCTTTCTGTAGTGTTTGAACTGGTAGCCGTCGTAGCTGTTGAGACCGTTGCGTGTGGCAATCCATACCATGCCGTCGCGGTCTTGGAATACCTGGTTCACAAAGCTGTTGGAGAGTTGGTTGTCGGCGGTGTATAGTTTCCCCCACTGCGCTTTGGCGGGCAGCGCAAGCAAGAGGGCAAGCAGGTAAAGGTAGTATTTCATGCGGTTTGTTTACTTGGATGATTTAATAGTTGGGATGCAAACTTACTAAAAAAATACGAAGCATTGACAGGTTTCGGCAAAAAAAACTTGTTATTTCCTTGGTACAGGTAACATCAAGCAAAGTTTATGAAACTACAAGAACAATGCGTACCGTGGAAAATGATTAACTTTGTAGACCGATAAACCTAACAAATCATGAAACGTAGAAACAACCTCTTTAGACGAATTGCTGCGGGGGCCATGGTGTGCCTCTCGGTGCTGACGGCCAGGGCTGCCGCCGACCCCAACTTTTATATCTTCCTGTGCTTCGGCCAGTCGAACATGGAGGGCAATGCCAAGATCGAGGCCGAAGACCTCACCGGCGTAGACCCTCGTTTCCAGATGATGGCTGCCGTCGACGACGAGGGCCGTGGTCGTAAGATGGGTGAGTGGTACACCGCCGTGCCGCCCCTCTGCCGTCCCAACACCGGCCTGACGCCTGCCGACTATTTTGGCAGGACCATGGTGGCTCATCTGCCCAAGGAGGTCAGGGTGGGTGTCATCAACGTGGCCGTGGGCGGCTGCCATATCGAGACCTTCATGCGCGACTCGGTAGACCAGTATGTCAAGACCCGCGCCCCACAATGGATGAAGGGCATGCTCAAGGCCTATGGCGACAATCCCTACAACCGCCTGGTGAGTCTGGCCCGCAAGGCCCAGCAGGCGGGTGTCATCAAGGGCATACTGCTGCACCAGGGCGAGTCGAACACAGGTGACAAGCGCTGGCCCGAGAAGGTGGCCTTTGTCTACAACCAGCTCATTGCCGACCTCGGCCTCAAGTCAGAAGACGTGCCCCTGCTGGCCGGTGAGGTGGTGCGTGCCGACGGCCGTGGCCGCTGCATCGCCATGAATCCCATCATCGACGCACTGCCCCAGACCATACACACCGCGCACGTCATCTCATCGGAGGGATGCACCAGCGGCCCCGACGACCTCCACTTCGATGCCGAGGGCTACCGCGAGCTGGGCCGCCGCTATGCCTACAAGATGCTGTCGCTCTTGGGCCGTCCGGTGACCGCTGCTGTTCAGGTGCCTGCCGATGCCGTGGTGGCCTCTACCACCGTTCCCGGCAACGCGTTTCCCAAGGTCGATGGCCAGCGCCGCGCCTACTTCAGTCTCAAGGCCCCGCAGGCCCGTAGGGTGCAGGTCGACATCTGTGGCAAGAAATATGACATGGTGCGCGACGACCAGGGGGTATGGATGGCCGTCACCGATCCCCTCGTGGTGGGCTTCCATTATTACTTCCTCATCGTCGACGGCGTGCAGGTCAACGATCCCGCCACCGACACCTTCTTCGGCTGCTGCCGTCAGTCGGGCGGCATTGAGATTGCCGAAGGGCCCGAGGGCGACTACTACCGTCCGCAGCAGGGCGTGGCCCACGGACAGGTGCGCTCTGTGTCCTATTATGCCCAGTCTACCGGCGAGTGGCGCCGCGCCATGGTCTATACCCCAGCCGAATATGAGCAGGGCAAGAAGCGTTATCCGGTACTCTATCTGCAGCACGGCATGGGCGAAGACGAGACCGGCTGGAGCAAGCAGGGCCACATGCAGCATATCATGGACAACCTCATCGCCCAAGGCAAGGCCGTGCCCATGATTGTGGTCATGGAGAGCGGCGATGTGAAGGCCCCCTTCCAAGGCGGACCCAACGAGGCAGGGCGCAGTGCCTACGGTGCCTCGTTCTACAAGGTGCTGCTCGAGGACCTCATCCCCATGGTCGACCGCACCTTCCGCACCCGGACCGACCGTGAGCACCGGGCCATGGCCGGACTGTCGTGGGGTGGCCACCAGACCTTCGACGTGGTGTTCACCCATCTCGACAAGTTTGCCTATGCCGGTGGTTTCAGCGGTGCCATCTTCGGTCTGGATGTCAACAAGACCTATGATGGTATCTTCTCACGTCCCGATGAGGTCAACCGTAGCTTGCGATACCTGTTCTTGGGCTGTGGCAGCGAAGAGAATATGGGCACCGCCAAGCTGGTCGATGACCTGCGCAAGGCCGGCATCAAGGTCGACAGCTACGTGTCGGCCGGCACCCACCACGAGTGGCTCACCTGGCGCCGCTGCCTTAAAGAGTTTGTGCCCCACCTTTTTAAATAATTGCCCCATCACTAACCCATCAACCCGCCGTATGGCCTCTCCCTCCCTGGGAGGGCTAGGGTGGGCCCACCAACAACCCCATGCGTACCCTCCTCCTCACCCTCACGCTGCTATGCAGCTTGTTGCTGCCCGCTGCTGAGCCGTTTGTCGATTTTTCTTCTGGCGACCTCCTTCTCAACGACGGTAGCGAGGTCACCATCGGCGTGAGTGCCGACGACCTCAAGGGCGTAGCCCTGGCAGCCGGCAACCTGGCTACAGATATTAATAAGGTGTGCGGTGCCCGCGTCAATGTGACTGGCGATACCGATGCCCGTATTGTGGTCGGCACCCTTGGCCATTCGCCTGCCATCGACAGGCTGGTGCGCAGTCGTGCCATTGACGGGCGTCTGCTTAAAGGCAAGACCGAGGCCTACGTCATACAGCTCGTGGGCTGCCAGCTCGTCATTGCTGGCAGCGACCGTCGTGGCACCATCTACGGCATCTACGAACTCTCCCGACAGATCGGTGTCTCCCCGTGGTATTACTGGGCCGACGTGCCCGTGACCCATCACGACCGTATCTATCTGCGGCGTGGCACCTACACCGACGGACAGCCCGCCGTGCGCTACCGTGGCATCTTCCTCAACGATGAGGCTCCATGTCTCACCTCATGGGTGAAGAACACCTTTGGCACCAACTATGGCGACCATCGTTTCTATGCCCGCGTCTTCGAACTCATCCTCCGCCTCAAGGGCAATATGCTCTGGCCTGCCATGTGGGGCTGGGCCTTCTATGCCGATGACCCGCTCAATAGCCAGACAGCCGACGAGATGGGTGTCATCATCGGCACCTCGCACCACGAGCCCATGGCCCGCAACCACCAGGAGTGGGCACGCCATCGCAGCCAGTATGGGGCTTGGAACTACCACACCAACCAGCAGGTCATCGACCGTTTCTTCAGGCAAGGCATCGAGCGCGCGAAGCATACCGAAGACATCATCACCATCGGCATGAGGGGTGACGGTGACGAGGCTATGAGTGCTGAGGCCGATACCCGTCTGCTCGAGCGCATCGTGGCCAACCAACGCAAGATGATCAGCGAGGTGACGGGCAAGAAGGCCTCAGAGACCCCACAGGTGTGGGCGTTATATAAAGAGGTGCTCGACTATTACGACAAGGGCATGCGCGTGCCCGAAGATGTCACGATGCTTCTCTGTGATGACAACTGGGGTAATGTCAGGCGTGTGCCCACTGCCAGCGAACGCCAGCGCAAGGGCGGTTGGGGGCTATATTATCATGTCGACTACGTCGGTGCGCCACGCAACACCAAGTGGCTCAATGTCACACCTATCCAGAATATGTGGGAACAGTTGTCGCTGGCCTACAGCTATGGCATCGAGCGGATGTGGATGCTCAACGTGGGCGACCTCAAGCCCATGGAATACCCCATCACGCTGTTCATGGACATGGCCTGGAACCCCACCCGTTATACCACTGCCAACCTGCTCGACCACACCCGTTCGTTCTGTGCCCAGCAGTTTGGCGAAGACCAGGCCGATGAGGCCGCCCGCATCCTCAACCTTATCTGTAAGTATAATGGTCGAATCACTCCCGAGATGCTCGATGCCACCACCTATAACGTCGAGACCGGCGAGTGGCGCCAGGTGGCCGACGACTATATGCGGCTGGAGGCCGAGGCTCTCAGGCAGTTTGTGGACTTGCCCGTCGCCTGTCGTGATGCCTACCAGCAGCTCATCCTCTTCCCCGTGCAGGCCATGTCGAACCTCTATCAGATGTATTATGCCCAAGCCATGAACCGCATGTTGTGGAAACGCAATGACCCAGAGGCTAATGTGTGGGCCGACCGCGTGGCTGAGGCTTTCCGTCGCGACTCCCTGCTCTGCCGGGCCTACAACCACGACATCGCGGGGGGGAAGTGGAATGGCATGATGACCCAGAAGCACATCGGCTATACCAGCTGGAACGACGACTTCGAGGCCGACCGCATGCCCGAGGTACACCGGGTGGAGACCGGCGTGCCGGGCGGCTATGTCTTCACGGCTGCCGACAGCGTGGTGGTGCTCGACGCCGAGCACTTCTATGCCAGCAGCGCCCCCCAGGGCATCACATGGACC
Organism: Prevotella sp.; assembly: GCA_041856205.1. GTDB lineage: Bacteria > Bacteroidota > Bacteroidia > Bacteroidales > Bacteroidaceae > Prevotella. The sequence goes on along the minus strand of JBHAFS010000008.1, from coordinate 28,679 downwards.
ATAGTGCCCCACATGGGGCGGACACGGAGTGCCGTGACGCTCTTGCCACCCACGGCTGCCGTAGCGGGCGCGTCGCTCGACTATCGTTTCCGGATGGGCACGCTGTCGCCTCGCCAGGTCACGGTGTATGTCATGGTCAAGTCGACCCTCGACTTCCTCAACCAGGGTGGTCTGCGCTATGAGCTTTCGCTCGACGGCGGCCCGGCGCAGGTGGTCAACTTCAATGCCCGTCTCAACGAGGCCAAGGAGAATATCTACAGCATCTATTATCCCACGGTGGCCCGCCGCGCCGTGGTGTCGTCGGTGACGCTGCCCGTCAACGCCCAGGCCGATGGTCTCCACACCCTCACGCTGCGCCCCTTAGACCCGGCCATCGTCTTCGAGAAGATCCTCATTGATGCCGGAGGCTACAAGCCCACCTACTTGTTGATGGACGAGTCGCCCCATTACCGCACCAAGTAACCAACCCACCAACAAACCAACCCACTAACATACCATGCGTAGATACCTTTTAGTTATTGCAGTATATCTGCTTACAGACTTGGTTGCTCATGCCCAGCAGCTGTTGTGGTACGACCGCCCCGCCACGCAATGGGTGGAAGCCTTGCCTGTGGGTAACGGGTTCATGGGGGGCATGGTGTATGGTGGTACAGAGCGTGAGGTGATCGCTCTCAACGAAGGCACCTTCTGGTCGGGCAGCCCTCACCACAACAACTCTACCGAGTCGCTTGCACACCTGTCCGAGGTCCGTAGCAAGATCTTCGGTGGTGCGGCGTCTGAGGCCCAGCAACTCATTGACCGCCATTTTGTCAAGGGTCCTCACGGCATGCGCTTCCTGCCCTTGGGCAACATCATGATACATTTCTCAGGCACAGGGGCTGTTGAGGATTACCGCCGTTGCCTCGATCTGCAGCAGGCCGAGGCAACCGTAACCTACCGTCGCGGTGGTGTTCGCTACCATCGCACGGCGTTCGCTTCGCTGGCCGACCGTGTGCTGGTGATGCGCATCCAGACCTCGCGCCCGGAATCCTTTACCTTGGGCAGTCGCGGTGCAGCCAAGGCAAGGGCGGCGGTCAGTGGTAATGTCATCACCACGCTGGTGCCGGGTGAGGCCCAGGAGGGCGTGCCCGCCGGACTTACTGCCTGCTACAAGATGCTTGTCAAGAGCAACGGGCGCGTAGTGGCACAGGGCGACAGTCTCAGGGTGGAGCAGGCCACAGAGAGCGAGGTGTATATCGTGGCTGCCACCAACTTTGTCAACTATCAAGACATCAGTGGTGATGGCAGTGCCGCGGCTTCCCAGACCTTGCAGGCTGTAAGCGGTCTTTCATACGAGGAACTACTGCGCCGCCATCGCGAGGCCTACCACCGTCAGTACGACCGTGTGTCGCTCAGTCTGTCGGGTACGGCCGCCACTACCCATCACCTGCTGCCCACCAATGAGCGTCTGGCACGTTTTGCGGGAAGCACCGACATGGGCCTGGTGGCCCTGATGTTCAACTATGGCCGCTACCTCCTCATCAGTTCCTCGCAGCCGGGAGGACAGGCTGCCAACCTGCAAGGCATCTGGAACGACAAGGCCTACGCCCCTTGGGACAGCAAGTATACCATTAACATCAACACCGAAATGAACTACTGGCCCGCAGAGCCCTGCAACCTTCAGGAGAGCCTGCAGCCCCTGTTCGTCCTTGTTGGCGACCTCAGTCATACCGGAGCTGTGACTGCCCGGACGATGTACGGTTGTCGGGGGTGGATGGCACACCATAACACCGACCTTTGGCGCATTGCCGGTCCCGTAGACGGTGCCTTCTGGGGTATGTTTCCCAACGGTGGCGGTTGGCTGGCTACTCATCTTTGGCAACACTACCTCTTTACCGGCGACAAGAATTTCCTTCGCCATTGGTACCCCGTACTCAAAGGAGCCGCCGACTTTTACCTCGACTATCTACAGCGCGACCCCCAAACAGGCTATCTGGTGATGGTGCCATCGGTCTCGCCCGAGCATGGCCCGGGCGGTCAGTCGCCAGTGACGGCCGGCTGCACCATGGACAACCAGATAGCCTTCGATGTGCTGTCACAGTGTCTTTCGGCGGCGCAGGTACTCGGTGATGCTGAGGCGCATTCTTCCTATGCCGACAGTCTCCGCCTGGCCATTGATTTGTTACCTTCCATGCAGGTTGGACGTTTTGGTCAGCTACAGGAGTGGCAGGTCGATGCCGATGATCCGCGTGACGAGCATCGACACATCTCTCACCTATACGGACTTTATCCCTCCAACCAGATATCACCTTACCACAGTCCGTTGCTCTTCGAGGCAGCGCGTCACACCCTAGAGCAGCGGGGCGACCGGGCCACAGGGTGGAGCCTTGCCTGGAAAGTCAACTTCTGGGCGCGTATGCTCGATGGCGACCATGCGTTCACCATCCTGTCAAATCTGCTCAGCCTCCTTCCTGCCGATTCGCTGTCCGCGACATACCCCGATGGCCGGATGTATCCCAATCTCTTTGATGCCCATCCGCCGTTCCAGATTGATGGCAACTTCGGTTGTGTGGCGGGCATTGCCGAGATGCTCTTGCAGAGTCATGATGGTGCCTTGCACCTGCTGCCAGCCCTCCCTACAGCATGGCCAGCGGGCGAGGTTCATGGTCTGCGGGCGCGTGGCGGTTTTGAAGTGGGTATCAAGTGGCAGAAGGGCAGCCTCAGCCAGGTCACTGTACGGTCGACGCTGGGCGGTCCCCTTCGCCTGCGGTCGTATGTGCCGCTGCGTGGACGCGGACTGCAGCCGGCCTCCGGTCCCTGCCGCAATGCCTTGCTGGCTCCGGCTGTCGTCAAGCCTGCCCGCTGCTCGCCTGAGCTCTCGGCACCTCAACAACCTGCGCTCCGTCAGGTGTACGAGTATGATATCGACACCCGTGCCGGCAAGCAGTATGTATTCCAATCTTTCTGACTACAAACCCACCAACAAACCTACCCATTATGACCATTCATCGTCTTATCCTATCTCTCTTGAGCATCGTGGCCCCTTGGCTGACTCTCGGTGCCACCCCTATTTCTTTTACTTTTTCCGACCATCGGGTGGAGGTTCAATTTTATACCCCCTCTGTGGTTCGTATTGTCAAAATACCAACGGGGCATACCTTCAGCAAGCATAGCATGGTTGTCATTGCCCAGCCTGGCAACGTGGAAGTGCATCGAAGTGGTAACACTATAACCAGTGCCGAGTTGCGCGTCACGGTCGATGCCAGGACCGGAGACGTGACCTTTGCCGACCGCAGTGGCCGAAGATTACTGCAAGAACGCGGGCACCGTTTCACTCCTCGTACCGCTGGTGCCGACCAAGGGGCATTCAAGGTTGGACAGATCTTTAGACTTGACAAAAATGAGGCCATCTATGGACTTGGCACCATACAGGATGGCAGACTTAACCGTCGAGGCACGCACATCTACATGGAGCAAAGCAACCTCCAGGATTTCCAGAATGTCATCCAATCGGTCAAGGGGTGGGGGATTTACTGGGACAACTACTCACCCACACAGTTTGACGATGATGACCAAGGCATGCGGCTCACTTCTGAGGTAGGCACAGGAACAGACTATTATTTTATGTATGGCGGCACTACCGATGGTGTGATATCCTGTATGCGAAGCTTGACAGGTCATGTCCCCATGTTCCCGCTTTGGACGTTCGGATACTGGCAGAGCAGAGAACGCTATAAAAGCAGTACTGAACTTCTCGATGTGGTCGATAAGTACCGTGCCTTACAGGTTCCGCTCGATGGTATCATCCAGGACTGGCAGTATTGGGGTTCCAACTACAACTGGAATGCCATGGAATTCTTGGCCCCATCGTTTGCCGATGGTGCACGAATGGTGCAGCAGGTACATGAGAAAAATGCCCATCTCATGATTTCCATCTGGGCCAGTTTCGGACCGATGACCAAGGCCTATGCAGCCTTGAATGAAAAGAATCTGCTTTTCGACTTCCAGACTTGGCCACAGAGTGGCATTGATGCCTGGCCGCCACGTATGGACTATCCTTCAGGTGTGCGGGTCTACGACGCCTTCAGTGCTGAGGCCCGTGAGATCTATTGGCAAAACCTCAAGCATCTCTATGATTTAGGCATTGATGCCTGGTGGATGGACTCCACCGACCCCGACTGCTTCAACCCTTCGGAGGCTGACTACGACCACAAGGCGGGCGATGGCACGTGGCGCAGTCTGCGCAATGCTTTCCCCTTGGCTACCGTCGGCGGTGTGTACGACAGCCAGCGCCGCGAGGGTAATGACAAGCGCGTGTTCATCATGACTCGTTCGGCCTTTGCCGGACAGCAACGATATGGCTCCAATATGTGGAGCGGTGATGTGGCGTCTTCATGGGATATGCTACGCAAGCAGGTTCCGGCCGGACTAAACTTTTCGCTCACCGGAAATCCCAATTTCAATACCGATATCGGTGGCTTCTTCTGTGGCAGTTACAACACACAGGGTGGCGGCTCTGCGCCGCGCAATCTGCAGTATCAGGAACTCTACGTGCGTTGGATGCAATACGCGCTCTTCTGTCCGGTCTTCCGAAGTCATGGTGCCGATGCGCCGCGCGAGATTTATCAGTTTGGCAGCAAGGGGCAGCCTGTTTACGATGCCATTGAGCAGACCATTCGCCTGCGTTATCGTCTATTGCCTTATCTCTATGCCACAGCCTGGCAGGTGACGCATGCCGATGCCAGCTATCTGCGTCCGCTCATCGCCGACTTCTCTGCCGACCGTCGGGTGTGGGACCTGGCCGATGAGTTTATGCTGGGCCCGAGTATATTAGCTGCACCCATCGTAGAGGCCCAATACACCCGTGAGGCCGTCATTCGAGAGGATGCCATGACCGGCTGGGACCATAAGGGCACTGCTGTCGGCGGCGACACATCAAAGGTCGATTTCACAGCATCGCACCAGGCCCGTAAGTATTTGCCAGCCGGAGCGTCTTGGTACGATTTCTGGACGGGCCGGTATTACCGTGGCGGCCAGTATGTCACCCTCACTACTTGCTTGAATCGAGTTCCCATGTTCGTCCGTGCGGGCAGCATCCTGCCCCTTGCCCCTGTGGTGCAGTATGTTGGCGAACGTCCATGGAATGAACTTGAGTTGCGTGTCTATCCGGGTGCCGATGCCGACTTCACCCTCTACGAGGATGAGGGCGACAACTACAATTATGAGCAGGGTGCCTATTCCACAATCCACTTTCATTGGGACGACGCAACGCACACCCTTGTTGCAGGGGCCCGCCAGGGAAGTTACCCCGGCATGCTCACCCGGCGTATGTTCACTGTGCTGTTGCCTGATGGTACGCGTCAGGAGATGGCATACGATGGCAGCGCCGCCAAAGTAAGTTTTTGAAATAGGCAACCTTTCTACAAACCCACCAACAAACCAACCTACCATGCCAAGAATCCTTCTCCTCCTGTTGACAAGTATCCTGCTGCTCGCTGTATCGGCTCATGACGGCATACAAAGCAGTCGGCATCCTGCACGCACCTTCACTAACCCCATGGCGTGGGCCGACCTTCCCGACCCCGACGTCATCCGTGTGGGACGTTATTTCTATATGGTCACCACCACCATGCACCTCATGCCGGGTGCCCCAGTCATGCGTTCTACCGACCTGGTCAACTGGGAGACCGTGAGCTATGTCTTCGACCGCCTTACCGACTCGCCCAAGTACGACATGCAGGGCGGCACCGTTTATGGTCGTGGGCAGTGGGCCACTTCATTGAAATACCACAAGGGCCGTTACTATGTGCTCTTTGCCCCCAACGACAACCCCGGCGGACAGACCTATATCTACACAGCTACCGACCCTGCCGGTCGCTGGACTCTCGTGTCGCGGTTGCGCCATTTTCACGATGCCTCGCTCTTCTTTGATGATGACGACCGTGTGTATGTGGTCTACGGCACCGGTCAGATGTGTCGCCTCACGCCCGACCTCAGCGCCGTGGAGGCAGGCAGCGACCGCCAGCTCTTCGAGCGCGAGCCCGATGAGACTGGATTGTTGGAGGGCAGTCGTATGGTGAAGCACCAAGGCAAGTACTATCTCCTCATGATCTCCTGGCCACAGGGCAAGCCGCGCCGACAGGTGTGTTACCGTGCCGACAACATCCAGGGCCCCTATGAGAAAAAGACCATCCTGCAATCGGAGTTCGGCGGGTTTTCTTATGCGGGTCAGGGCACCATTGTCGATGCCCCCGATGGTCGTTGGTATGGCGTTATCTTCCAGGATCGCGGTGCCGTGGGCCGTGTGCTCACGCTGATGCCCTGTACCTGGACCGACGGCTGGCCTATGCTCGGTGACAGTGAGGGCCACATCCCCCAGCGTATGGCGCTGCCCGTGCAGGGCTCGCCGGTCATCCCTCTGGTGTCCACCGACACCTTTGGGCAGCCCGTGCTCAATAGCCAGTGGCAGTGGAACCACAATCCCGTCGACAGTGCCTGGAGCCTCACCGCGCGCAGGGGCTTCCTGCGTCTGGGCACGTCGCGGCCGTGTGCCAGCCTGTTCATGGCCCCCAACACCCTCACCTGCCGCATGCAGGGCCCACGGTGTCGTGCCGTGGTCGACATTGACGTGTCGCACCTGCGCCCCGGCGACAAGGCCGGTCTTGCCGCCTTCAACGGCGACAGCGGTCTGCTCACCCTCTGTCGTGAGGGCGGCGCCACCGTGCTCACCATGACTCAGGAGTCGGTAGCTCTGGGCGACCGCAACAAGGAGGTGACGAGCGTCGACACCCTGGCCCTGCAACGCGTGCGCCTCAGTAAGCATCGCGTATGGCTACGCATCGATGCCGACTTCCGTCCTGGCACCGACACCGCCACCTTCGCCTACAGCACCGACGGTCGTCGCTGGCACACGCTGGGCCCTGCCATGAAGTTGCGGTTCGACTACCGTCGTTTCTTCATGGGCACCCGTTATGCCCTCTTTTGCTATGCCACACGGCAGTCGGGCGGCTATGCCGACTTCGGTCAGTTCGACTATCAACTCATCCACTAACCCACCACCAACCCAACCCACCACCTCATGCACACCAAATATCTTCTCATTGCCATGCTGTCGCTACCGTTGAGTGCCACAGCCAAACAGCAGACCATTCACAGCCCCAATCATACCATCCAAGTTGTTGTTTGCGATTCGGGCGGACGGGCCACCTACGCTGTCGACTATGCCGGGCAGCGCTTCGTTGAAGCCTCGCCCCTGGGCCTTGTCGTGCAGCAGCGCGACCTCGCCACACAGCTCCACTTCAAAGGCATCAGCCAGCGCCAGGTTTCAGACCACTACCGGTTGTCCACCATCAAGCAGTCGTCGGTCAACTATCAAGCCACCGAGGCCGTGTGCCGCTTCCATACTCCTGCCGGCGACTCGCTCGATGTGGTGTTCCGTGTTGGCGAGCGCGACGTGGCCTATTGCTATCGCCTCTATCCCAAGGGCGACCAGCGCATGGGTCTTGTCCATGCAGAGCATTCAGGTTTCCGGTTCCCCAGTGGCACCACCACCTTTCTCTGCCCCCAGGCCAAGCCCATGGGTGGCTTTGCCGCTACCTCCCCGAGCTATGAGACCAACTACACCTGCGATGACACTATGGGCAAGAATGGGTGGGGCGAAGGCTATACTTTCCCTTGTCTGTTCAGGTTGGGTGACCGTGGCTGGGTACTCGTTTCCGAGACCGGTGTTGGAGGCAACTACTGCGCCAGTCGACTCATCGGTCATGCCGACGGCCTCTACACCATAGGCTTCCCTCAGCCCGGCGAGGGCAACGGCATGGGCTCGGTGTCGCCCGGGGTGCCCCTGCCTGTCCAGACCCCGTGGCGCACGCTCACGCTGGGCACCACCTTGGCCAACATCGTAGAGACCACCGTACCCTTCGACCTTACCGCGCCTCGCTATGCCGCCACGCAGCCATACGTCTATGGCAAGGGCACCTGGAGTTGGATTATCGGCATGGACCCCAGCTGCAATTTCGACGAGCAGAAGCGTTATATCGACTTCTCAGCTGCGTTGGGCTATCAGTCGGTGCTGGTGGATGCTCTCTGGGACACCCAGATAGGTCGCGAGAACATCGAGCGCCTGGCGGCCTACGGACGTGAGAAAGGGGTGGCCCTCTATCTATGGTACAACTCCAATGGTTATTGGAATGATGCCCCGCAGAGTCCCCGCGGTATCATGAGCGACCCCATCAAGCGCAAGGCCGAGATGCGTTGGATGCAACAGACCGGTATTCGCGGCATCAAGGTCGACTTCTTTGGTGGCGACAAGCAAGACATGCTTCAGCGCTACGAGCAGATTCTCAGCGATGCCAACGACTATGGTCTTCTCTGCATCTTCCATGGCTGCACCCTGCCGCGTGGCTGGGAGCGAATGTACCCCAACTTCGTGGCCAGCGAGGCGGTTCTGGCCAGTGAGAACCTCCATTTCTCGCAGGCCATGTGCGATGCCGAAGCCCGCAACGCCTGTCTGCACCCATTCATCCGCAACACTGTAGGCAGCATGGACTTCGGCGGCTCAGCTCTCAACCGCCATTACAGTGCCGACAACCGTTCGGGCAACACCCGTCGCACCTCCGATGTCTTTGCATTGGCCACAGCCGTGCTCTTCCAGAGTGCCGTGCAGCATTTTGCCCTCGCGCCCAATAACCTCACCGATGCCCCTGCTTGGGCCATCGACTTCATGCGCCAGGTGCCCACCACCTGGGATGAGGTGCGTTACATAGACGGCTATCCCGGACGCTACGTCATCCTCGCCCGTCGTCATGGCGACCAGTGGTATATCGCCGGCATCAATGCCGAGGCCAAGCCCCTGAAACGCACGCTCAGTCTGCCCATGATTGCTCCGAACACTCCCATTACCTGCTATACTGACAATGACCATCTGCAGGGCAGCGTGCGCAACGTAGGCCAACGTGGCAGCATCAAGGTATCCATCCCTCAGAATGGCGGCGTAGTGATAGTGGGCAAAGCAAAGTAACCACCAACCCATCAACAAAACCAACCCACCAACAAACCATGCGAAGAATCACCACCCTCATGGGCCTTGTCGCCTCTGCGCTGCTCTCGGCCCAGAACCCCTTTGTGCAAACCCGTTTCACCACCGACCCGGCCCCCATGGTCAAGGGCGACACCCTCTATGTCTACTCGGGTGTCGACGAGCCCGGTGCCGACTTCTTCTGGATGTACCAGTGGCGCGTCTATTCCACTACCGACATGGCCAACTGGACCGACCACGGCGAGCTGCTGGGTCTCGACAGCTTCAGCTGGGCCGACGACCGCGCCTGGGCCAGCCAGTGTGTGGAGCGCAACGGCAAGTATTACTGGTATGTCTGCGCCCACTCCAAGCTCACCGGCGGCATGGCCATCGGTGTGGCCGTGGCCGACACGCCCACCGGTCCTTTCCGCGATGCCTTGGGCAAGCCGCTCTACGACGACGGCGAGTGGGACAACATAGACCCCACGGTGCTCATCGACGGCGACAAGGCCTATATCGTCTGGGGCAATCCCGAGATACACCAGGCCCGCCTCGGTGCCGACATGGTGAGTCTCGACGGTCCCGTGACCCTCATCGAGCAGACCGAGCGTAGCTTTGGCGCACCCTCGCCCAAGCAGCGCGTCAAGGGCACGCAGTATAAAGACATGTACACCGAGGGGCCCTGGCTGTCGCGCCGCGGCAACCACTATTACCTGCTCTATGCTGCCGGTGGGGTACCCGAGCACATTGCCTATTCGATGAGTAGCAAGCCCACGGGCCCCTGGACCTACAAAGGCATCGTCATGCCCCAGCTCGACGCCACCGGCTCGTTTACCAACCATTGCGGTCTGGCCACCTTTCGTGGTCGTGACTATTTCTTCTACCACACCGGCAACCTGCCGGGCGGGGGCGGCTTCGGCCGCAGCATGGCTGTCGAGGCCTTCAGCTACAACGCCGACGGCACGCTGCCCACCATCATGCCCACCCGCCAGGGGGTGGCTCCCATAGCTCCTTTCGACCCTTACCGCCGTGTGGAGGCCGAGACCATAGCATGGGCTGAGGGGCTCACTACCGAGCAGAACGACCGCACGGGAGTGTATGTCAGCGACATCCATCATGGCGACTGGCTCAAAGTGGCCCATGTCGACTTCGGCACCGCAGGTCCCCGCCGCCTCACTGTGCATGCGGCCAGTGGCAGTCAGGGTGGTACAATTGTCGTCAGCACCGACAGCCTCGGTGCCACTCCCATTGCCGAGATACAGGTGCCGCGCACGGGGGGATGGGAGGCCTGGCGCACGCTGACCGTCGACGTGAGCCATGCCCCCAAGGGCACGCACGACCTCTATTTTGCGTTCAAGGGACAGAAAGGGCGTAAGCTCATGAACCTCGATGCCTGGAGGTTTGAGTAGGGAGCAAATCGTTCATGGGGAAGCTGCCTCAGTATATATTCTAGTTTCAAACTCATTTTTTTACGATATCGCTTGTCAATAAGCATAGCGCGTGCCCGGAGATGGGTGCGCGCTATGTGTGTAATCAGTGGGGTAGGAGGCGGCGAGAGGCCCGTTACCCTTGTGGCAGGTGTGCCTCCCGGTGCTGAGTGAAGAGGCTCGAGGCAGGGCGGCAAGGCAGATACCGCCATCTGTTCAGCCTTTACCCTTATGATGCATCAAGTAGAAGTAGTTTCTGTTTCTACTCGAAGCAGCGTGTGTTTCTACTCGAAGCAGCGTGTGATTCTAGTCGAAGCAGCGCGTGTTTCTACTCGAAGCAGAACACGGTAACGCCTATAGAGGTATTGGTTTCGGTTGGTGAGGGCTGAGGTCAGGGCAGTTTAGGTATGGGCTCGGCGGTACAAAGGCCACGACCTGGCTGCGGTGTGGAATGTGTGTACCTGGCCTGCAGCCTGTTGTGAGTGTCTATTTCCCATTGTTTGTTGTTGCTTGAACGGTTTTGTGTAACGTGCGGCAAAGTGTATGAAACATTTCAGGAAGTGAGTTTCGAACTAATAATATACTTTTGTACACTCATTGATGCGAACCACTGTATATGTTCGTGGCAGGCCCATGAAGTATATTATGGTGGTAATCAAGTAACCTGAAATAATAACAATCAGATGAACCTACCTGATGATGTTTATGGCCTTCAGGCCAATCATGACTACTGTTTTCTACCTCCGCGACGGTACAGGCAGCCCGTGTGGCTGACCCTGTGCCCCCGGAGGGTAAGAGGTGCGCACACCCGCGCAGGGTTCACCTCACTCGGGTGGTCAGGTGAGCTATCCATGCCACCCACCATCCCATCAATTTAGCAAACCATTCGCCGCCATCCCACTTTGTAACACAGCGTAAAGTTCGTGTAACATGCAACAAGGGGAGTGTAACGAAAATGAGATAATTTTGCAACTAAATAATAAAAAACAATCAACCTATCAAACAACAAAGATGAAAAAACGTAACAGGCTATTGAAAGTGTTTGCCCTGATGGTATTGCTGTGCATGATGACGCCGTTGGCGGCATTTGCTCAGCAGTTTACCTATAAGGGCAACGTGACCGATGAGAACGGCGAGCCGCTCATTGGTGTGAGCGTGGTGATGAAAGGCAAGGCCAAAGTCGCTACCATCACCGACTTGGATGGTAACTTTGTGTTGCAGGCTACCGATCGTCAGGCCACGTTGGTGATGACCTATGTGGGTATGATGCAGCAAGAGGTGCGTGCCACGGCCGGCCAGGCGTTGCATGTAACGATGAAGGCCGATGCCCAGACCCTCGATGAGACAGTGGTGGTGGGCTACGGTCAGCAGAAAAAGGTGAGCGTGGTGGGCTCGATCACCCAGACCTCGGGCAAGACGCTCGAGCGCGCGGGTGGTGTGAGCAACATCGGTGCCGCTCTCACGGGCAACCTGCCGGGCGTGGTGACCATGTCGTCGACAGGTATGCCGGGCGACGAAGACCCACAGATTGTAATCCGTGGCATCTCTACCTGGACAGGCAGCAGTCCGCTGGTGCTGGTCGACGGCATTGAGCGCCCCATGAGCAGCGTAGACATCGGCTCGGTGCAGAACATCTCGGTGCTGAAAGATGCCTCGGCTACGGCCGTATATGGCAGCAAGGGCGCCAACGGTGTGATCATCATCACCACCAAGCGTGGTGAGGAGGGCAAGGCACATATAGAGGTGGGCCTGAACATGACGGCCAAGGTGGTGAGCAAGCTGCCGGGCACCATGGCCAGCGCCGATGCTCTGTATGTGCGCAACCAGGCCATTGAGCACGAGCTCGGCCTGCGCCCCGACTCGTGGCTGAAGATCACCCCGGCGGCCATTCTCGACAAGTATCGCAACCCCGCCACACTGGAGGAGGCCGAGCGCTATCCCAACGTAGACTGGCAGGACGAGGTGTTCAAAAACCATGCCATGGCCTACAACCCCAATGTGAATATCTCGGGCGGCACGCGATGGGTGAAATATTTCGCCGCTATCGACTTCTTGCATGAGGGTGACCTCTTCCGCCAATGGGACAACAACCGCGGCTACCAGGCCGGCTACGGCTTCAACCGCATCAACGTGCGCTCGAACCTCGATTTCAAACTCACGCGCACAACGACCCTCAAGGCCAACGTGTCGGGATCGAACGGCGTGAAGCAGGGCCCTTGGAGCATCGCCTCCAACTCGTGGGCCGAGACGCAGTTGTGGCAGGCCGCCTACAGTGCGCCCAGCGATGCCTTCCTTCCACGTTACAGCGACGGCACCTGGGGCTACTATCCGGCCGACACGCAGGGAGCGCCCAACTCGATCGTGAACCTCGCCATATCGGGCGTGGGCAAGTCGACCACCACACGTATCAACACCGACTTCACGCTGGAGCAAGACCTGAGCTTTGTGCTCAAGGGTCTCAAGGCCAGTGCCACCATCTCGTGGGACAACGCCTTCGTGGAGAACAATCGAGGCATCAACGACCTCTACCACGACACGCAATTCAAGTGGATCAACCCCGACACCGGCGAGGCCGTATATCAGAAGAACATACAGGGCAACACCAACTTCGACTTCCAGGAGGGCATACAGTGGACCACCCAGGGTGGCACGGCCAGCCTGAACTACCGCAACCTCTTCTACCAGGCACAGCTCTATTGGGCCAACCGTTTCGGCAAGCACGACGTGAGTGCCATGGGCGTGGTGAACCGCAAGGAGAGCACATGGGGCAGCGACTTCACCCAGTATCGTGAAGACTGGGCCTTCCGTGCCACCTACAACTACGACGGTCGCTACTTTGTGGAGTACAACGGTTGTTACAACGGTTCGGAGAACTTCGCACCCAAATACCGCTTCGGCTTCTTCAACTCGGGTGCCGTGGGATGGCTGGTGAGCGAGGAGAAATGGTTCAAGCCCGTGCGCCGGTATATGGACATGCTGAAACTCAGGTTCAGCGTGGGCGAGGTGGGCGACGACGCCAGCGGACGCTGGGCCTACGCCAACCAGTGGGCCTACGGCAGCACCGGGCCAAATATCGCCGGAAACATCAAGAACGGTCTCTACGAGGATGCCAGCCCGTACACCTGGTATAAAGAGGTGGCTGTGGGCAACATGAACGTGAGGTGGGCCACGGCCGTGAAGCGCAACCTGGGTATCGACTACTCGTTCTTGGGCGGACTGCTGGCCGGTAGCCTGGAGTTTTTCAACGAAGACCGCCGCAACATCTTCATCAGCGGTGCCAACCGCTCGGTGCCCACCTACTTCGGCACCACGGCACCCTCGGCCAACCTGGGTGCCACCGAGAGCAAGGGTTACGAGCTCGAGCTGCGCCTCAACAAGGTGTTTGCCAACCAGCTGCGCCTGTGGGGCAACTTCAATATGACCCACGCTCAGAACAAGATCACGCAATATGAGGAGCCCGAGCTGCTGCCCGCCTACCAGAAGCGCACGGGCTATGCCGTGGGGCAAGACCATGCCAACCTCACCTCGGGATTTGCCAACACCTGGGACGATGTGTACGGCACCACGGCCTTCAACACCAACGACAACCAGAAACTGCCGGGCATGTACGACGTGATCGACTACAACGGCGACGGCATCATCGACTCTGACGACTCGGCGCCCTACGGCTACACCGGTTCGCCACAAAACACCTACAATGCCACGCTGGGCTTCGACTACAAGGGCTGGAGCTTCTTCATGCAGTGGTATGGCGTGACCAACGTGACGCGCTACGTGGCCTTCAACTCGCTGAACAAAAACCTCGACACGGTGTTCGACGAGGGTACCTTCTGGACCAAGTACACCACCGATGCCGATGCACCCATGCCGCGCTGGAACTCTACGCCGAGCTATTACGAGGGCGTACGCTTCCACTACGACGGCAGCTTTATCCGACTGAAAAACATGGAGGTGGCCTACACCTTCAAGGGCGGTCTGCTCAACAGTCTGGGCATCAGCAGTATGCGCGTGTATCTCAACGGCAACAACCTGTGGGTGTGGAGCCGTATGCCCGACGACCGTGAGTCGAACTTCGCCGGCACCGGTCTGGCTTCGCAGGGCGCATACCCCACGGTGAAGCGTTTCAACCTAGGCGTTAAAATCAACATGTAATCTGAATTGACTGATGAAACAACTGAATAAATATATGGCCATGGCATGTGCCACGCTGACCATGGCTTGGAGCCTCACCGCATGTACCGACTATCTGGACAAGTCGCCCGAGTCGGACATCTCGGACACCGAGGCCTACAAAGACTTCCAGAATTTCCAGGGCTTCACCGAGGAGCTCTACAACTGCATACCCGACTTTGCCAAGGGCTACTGGACCAACTCGTGGAACTGGGGCGAGGACGAGATTCAAAACGTCGGCATTAACTACCACATGGTCTATAAGGTAGACCAAGGCGACTTCTGGGGCTGGCAGAGCGAGTTTGACGGCTGGCAGAGCGGCTGGATGGACCGCAACAACTTCAACCCCGGCGGCGACCGATTTGCCAAGAGCTTGTGGAAGGGCGCATGGTATGGCATACGCAAGGCCAACATGGGTCTGGAGAACCTCGCGCGGATGAGCGGTACCGATGAGGAGAAAAAACTCATTGCCGGACAGCTCTACTTCTTCCGCGGATGGTTTCATTTCGAGCTCATCCAGTATTTTGGCGGTATGCCTTACATCAACCGCGTGCTGCCCTCCGACCAGCAGCTGCGCGAGCCCCGCCTGAGCTACCAGGCCTGCGCCGACAGCATTGCCCGCGACTTCCGTATGGCCGCCGACCTGCTACCCGTTGACTGGGACAACACCACCGTGGGTAAGAACACCGCAGGCAAGAACCAGCTGCGCGTCTCGAAGCTTGCCGCACTGGGCTATCTGGGCAAGAACTACCTCTATGCCGGCAGTCCGCTGATGAACAAGGAGAGCCAGCACTCGCCCACCTACAACAAAGACTACTGCAAGAAGGCCGCCGAAGCCTTTGGAGAACTGCTGGCCATGGTGGAAGGCGGACAGACCAAGTATGGGTTGCTGCCCTTCAGCGAGTATTCGGCCAACTTCTACACCATCGACCAGAACGGCAAGATACCGGGCGAGAACAAGGACAACAGCATCACCGAGGCCATCTTCCGCGGACCCTCCTACGGCTGGAACGACACCAACTGGGGACTGTCGAAGCAGTTTGGCATCAAGCGTCTGACCGACAGTGGCGTGCGCACCATGCCCACGGCCAACTATGTGAACTACTACGGCATGGCCAATGGCCTGCCTCTCACCGATGATGCCTCGGGATTCGACAAAACACATCCCTGGATGGGCCGCGACCCACGTTTCTATCACGACATCGTGTTCGATGGGGTGAAGGTGGTGAAGGGCACCCTCAAGCCCGAGGAGGAGGTCTACCGCTATGCACAGCTCTACACGGGCGGCAATGCCCGCGACGTGATCGAGGGCAGCCGCACGGGATACCTGCTGTATAAGTTTATCGATGTGACCTGCAACAAGACCGACGACGGCTATGGCTGGTCGCACCACTTCCACATCCACCTGCCGTGGATGCGCCTGGCCGACGTTTACCTGATGTATGCCGAGGCTGCGGCCCAGGCCCAAGGCAGTGCCACGGCCCAGGTGGGCGTATGTCCGCTCACGGCCCTGCAGGCTGTCAACAAGATCCGTGCCCGTGCCGGTGTGGCCGACGTGGCCGACAAGTATGCCGCCACGCTCGAAGGGTTTATGAGCGAGCTGCGCCGCGAGCGCGCCGTGGAGCTGGCCTACGAGGGGCATAGGTTCAACGACCTGCGCCGCTGGCTGCTGCTCGACAAGGCACCCTACAACATCAAGACCTCGCAGGAGTTTGTGCGTGTGGGCAACAACACCGCCGACCCCAAGCAAAACCAGGTGAGCGGATTCACTGAGAAGCTGATCCTCAAGCGCGACTTCACCGAGAAGCACTACTGGCTGCCGCTGAAGAAGAGCGACACGAGCATGTATCCCGAATTCTACCAGAACCCCGGATGGTAAGCCAAGGCGAAACCATTACTGTACCATATTATATAATGTATATAGAACAAGATTTCAAACCATGAAGATGAAGAAACAAGATATTCATGCGACACTGGCTGCCATGCTGCTGGCCATCGGCACGCCGGCGACGGCGCAGCAGCTGCAGGGCGACACGGCCAAGGTGAACGTGGCCTTTGGCAGGGTGGACAAAGCCGACCTCATGGGCGGCGTGTCGGCCGTAGACATGGTGTCGCTCACCAAGAAAAACTATGACACCTACAGCCTTGAGGACATGGAGGCCTATGTGGGCGGTCTGAACGGAGGCCTATGGAACATGGGCGATGCCCTGCTGGTGGTGGACGGCGTGCCCCGCGAGAGCTCGAGCGTGCTGCCCACCGAGATAGAGCAGGTGACCTACCTGAAGTCGGCCAGCGCCGTGGTGCTCTACGGCAGCAGGGCCGCCAAGGGTGCCATACTCGTGACCACCAAGCGCAGCCAGACCGATGGGCTGAAGGTGAGTGTCAGGGGCAACGCCAGCCTCATGACACCCAAGGAATATCCCACCTATCTGGGGGCGGCGCAATATATGAGTCTTTACAACGAGGCCTTGGCCAACGACGGCAAGCAGGCCGTATATAGTGCCGAGGACATCTACAACTATGCTTCGGGAAAGAATCCTTACCGCTATCCCGACCTGAACTTCTTCTCCTCTGACCACCTCAAGAAGAGCTACCAGCGTTACGACGGCACGGCAGAGTTTGAGGGTGGCGGCTCGTTTGCCAGGTTCTATGCCAACATCGGACTGTCGAACGTGGGCGACCTCATCAATTTTGGCGAGGGCAAGGACAACCATACCACCAGGCTCAACATCAGGGGCAACATCGACCTGAGGCTCAACAACTGGATCTCGGGCTGGGTGGATGTCAACACTGTGTTCTACGACCAGCGCGGCGACAACTCGGGCTATTGGGGGCAGTCGGCTACGTTGCGCCCCACGACGCAGTATCCGCTCACGCCGCTCATACCGCTCGACATGATCAACCCCGACACCCAGAGCAATCAGGCGGCTCTCTCGACCACCAGCTACATCATCGACGGACGCTACATGTTGGGCGGCACGCAGAGCCTGCAGACCAACCCCTTCGCCTCGATGTATGCCGGAGGCTACTACAAATACACCTCACGCCAGCTGCAGTTTGACGCCGGCATGAAGTTCGACCTCGACAAGGCGGTCAGGGGACTGAGTTTCAAGACGCAGTTTGCCGTCGACTACCGCACGGCCTACACCACGTCGATCTCCAACTCATACGCCTCCTACGAGCCCACATGGACCACGGTGAACGGTAAGGACGAGGTCATTGGTCTTACCAAGTATGGCACCGACAAGCGCACGGCCAAGCAGAATGTGTCGGGCACGTCGGACATACAGACCATCTTCTTCTCGGGGCAGTTTGACTACGACCGCCAGTGGGGTAATCATGGGCTCAACGCCACGTTGCTGGCTCACGGATACCAGATCACCACCAGCGGGCAGTATCACCGTACGAGCAACGCCAACCTGGGTCTGCAGGCGGCCTACAACTACCGCCACACCTACTATGCCGACCTGTCGATGGCTGCCGTGCACTCGGCCAAGCTCGCCCCCGGGCACCGTGAGGCCATCTCGCCCGTGCTCTCGGCCGCATGGCGCCTGAGCAACGAGAAGTTTATGCGCGGGGCCAAGGGCTGGCTCACCGACCTGAAGCTCAATGCCTCGTATGGCGTGGTGAACCAAGACCTCGACATCGAGAGCTACTATATGTACGACGATATCTTCACCGCCACCGGCACCTGGTGGGGATGGAGCGAGAGTGCCAACTCGATGCAGACCTCCGACTCGCAGCGCGGCGGCAACAGCAACCTCACCTTCGTCAAGCGCAAGGAGCTGCGCGTGGGACTCGACGCCAACCTGTGGGACGGACTGCTGACGCTCAGCGCCAACGTCTTCAACATCAATACCGAGGGACTGCTCACCACACCGTCGGTGATATTCCCCAGTTACTTCATGACCTACTGGCCCGTGTCGACCTTCCTGCCCTATGTCAACTACAACAACAACCGGCGCACAGGCTTTGAGTGGGAGGCCAACCTGCACAAGAATTTCGGCGACTTTGAACTTACGGCAGGACTCAATGCTACGATCATCAGCAGCAAGAACACGAAGATCAGCGAGAACGTGGAGTACGACTGGCTCAAGGCCGAGGGTGCCCGCATCGACGCCCTGCGCGGCTACCGCTGTCTGGGATTCTTCCAGAGTGAGGATGAGATTGCCGGCGCGGCAGTCATCAACAGCAATACCAAGCCCGGCGACCTGAAGTATCAGGACCAGAACGGTGACGGTAAGATCGACAGCAAAGACCAGGTGGTGCTCGGACACTGGGGTGCCAACGTGGTGACGGGCTTCAACCTCACTGCACGTTACAAGGCCTTCACGCTCTTTGTCAACATGACCGGCAACTTCGGAGGCATGGGCATCAAGAACAACAGTTATATGTGGGTATATGGCGACCGCAAGTATTCGGACGTGGTGCTGGGACGCTGGACACCCGAGACGGCGGCCACGGCTACCTATCCGCGACTCACCACCGAGGGCGGCGAGCTCAACTTCGTGACCTCCGACTTCTGGACCTACAGCACCGATGCCGTGCGGCTCAACAAAGTGCAGCTCACCTACGACCTGCCCGAAAGGCTCTTTGCCGGAAAGTTTGTTAAAGGCATGTCGGTATATTGCAGCGGTGCCGGACTGCTCACCCTGGCCAAGGAGCGCAAGTATATGGAGACCAATGTGGGTGCCTTCCCGCAGACCAGGGCCTACAACCTCGGCCTGAAGATGCAATTCTAAGTATAATAAGGTAAACTGTTGGAACATTATAACAATACAGATGATGAAAACAAATCTCATGAAAACCCTCACCCTCGTGGCGGTGGCAGGATTGTCGCTGACATCGTGCGACGACCTGTTTGAGCCGGCCATCGAGAACAACCTGGGTATCGACTATATGTATCAGAACGCCTCGTATGCCGAGGGTGTACTGGGCAATGCCTACACGCGCATTCCCTGTGGCTCGTTCCCCTTCAGCGAGGTAGCCACCGACGATGCCGTGAGCAACAATCCCGACAACAACTATCGCAAGATAGCATCGGGCACGTGGACTTCTGACAACAACCCCTTCGAGCGCTGGCGTGACTGCCGCGCGGCCATCATGTACATCAACCTCTTCCTCAGCAAGGCCGACAATGTACACTGGGCCGACGACGAGGTGGTGTCGAAGATGTATAACGATCGCGAGAAGGGCGAGGCCTACGGCATGCGGGCCATGTTTATGTACTACCTGCTGCAGGCCCACGGAGGCTACGACGAGGCCGGCAACCTGCTGGGCGTGCCCATCGTGACCGATGCCGAGGATGTGAACTCCAACTTCAACGTGCCGCGCAACTCATTCGCTGATTGCATGAAGGCCATCTACGACGACTGCGACAAGGCCCTGGCGCTGCTGCCGGTGAAGTATGTAGACATTGCTTCGGCCAGCGACATCCCCGCCGCCTACGTGCAGCTGGGCAGCACCGTGAGCCAGTATAACCGTGTGTTTGGTGCCAAGTTCAATGGTCGTATGGATGGTTCTATTGTTGAGGCCTTCCGTTCGAAGGCGGCCCTGCTGGCGGCCAGTCCTGCCTATAACGCTGCCTCGGGCGTGACCTATCAGCAGGCAGCCGACTATGCCGCCACGGTGCTCGACCGCATTGGCGGCGTGGCAGGGATGGATCCTACGGGATGGACCTGGTTCGGCAATACTGCCGAGATCGAGGGTCTGGCCAATGGGGCCAACCCCAAGGAGATCATGTGGCGTGGCGAGAAGGACCAGAGCAACACCTGGGAGACCGACAACTATCCGCCCTCGCTCTATGGCAACGGCCGTATCAATCCCACACAGAACTTCGTGGATGCTTTCCCCACTGCCAACGGCTATCCCATCACCGACAGCCGTAGCAACTACGACCCTGCCAACCCCTATGCCAACCGCGACCCGCGCCTGTCGGCCTATGTGGTGTATGACGGGAGTAAGGTGGGTGTGAACAACACCGTGATCCACACCGCCGCCGATGCCGATGGCAAGGACGGCCTCAATGTGGTGAGCGGCAGCAGCACACGCACGGGCTATTATCTGCGCAAGTTGTTGCGGCAGGACATCAACCTCGACCCCAAGGTCAACAGTAAGCAGTATCACTACACGCCGCGCATACGCTTCACCGAGATCTTTCTCAACTATGCCGAGGCGGCCAACGAGGCCTTCGGTCCCACCGGCAAGGGCACTCATGCCTATTCGGCCTACGATGTGGTGAAGGCCCTGCGCAGCCGGGCAGGCATCAAAGACGATGCCTATCTGGAGAGTATCAAGGACGACAAGGACAAGATGCGCCAGCTCATCCGCAACGAGCGCCGCATAGAGCTCTCGTTCGAGGGCTTCCGCTTCTGGGACCTGCGACGATGGAACCAGAGCCTTACCGAGACAGCCAAGGGTATGAGCATCACCACCGCCACCAACGGCACCGTGACCTATCAGCCCATCGACGTGGAGAAGCGTATCTTCGAAGACTATATGAATTATGGTCCTGTGCCTTACTCTGAGGTATTGAAATTTAGTGAACTCAAACAAAACAAGGGCTGGTAATCACCAACAAACCAGCCCACCAACAACCCAACAAACATGAAACAAAATATCATCAAGTCAATGATCGCGATGCTGGCCGGGGGATTCCTCCTGACCACCACCGCCTGCGAGAACGGTGATCAAGAGTTTGACGACTTCAGTTATCAGACCGTTTACTTCGCATACCAGGCGCCCATACGTACCATCACACTCGGAACCGATGTCTATTCCACCGAGCTCGACAACCAGCACAAGTGTCAGCTGCAGGTCACCGTCGGGGGAGTATGGAAGAATCGCCAAGACCGCACCGTGCAGCTCGCGGTGGACAACAGCCTGTGCGATGGTTTGAGCTTCGAGGATGGTTCACCCGTGGTGCCCATGCCCGCCGACTACTACACCATTGCCAATACCACCGTCACCATCAAGGCTGGCGACGTGCGTGGCATTGCTGAGGTTCAGCTCACCGATGCCTTCTTTGCCGACCCCAAGTCACTCGACCTTCACTATGTCATTCCTGTAAAGATCGTTCAGGCGCAAGACTCGATCCTCGAGGACAAAGATTATATGCTCTATGCCGTGACCTACAAGAACAAATGGGAGGGCACCTGGATCTGCCACGGCACCGACGAGATCGACCTCAACGGCGTAAAGTCGACCGTGACCCGCGAGGCGGAGTATCTTGAGAAAAACGAGCTCAGGGCAATCACCTCAGCAAGCCTCACCGCCTGCAACTATGCCCTTACCACCACCGTCGATGTTGACACCACGAAGATAGATGCCCAGGGCAACCCCATGACGGTGAAAGACAAGAAGACGCTCACTGCCGTGCTGAAGCTCACCTTTGATGCCAACAACCAGTGTACCATCACTACGTCCACACCTGGATGCACTGCTTCTGGCACTGGCACCTGGGAGGCCGAGGGAGCCAAGAAGGCATGGGGCGACCAAGACCGCGATTTGCTCAACCTGTCGTACACCCTCACCTTCCGTTATACCGATAACGGCGTGGCCAAATACAAGACCTATGTCACCAAGGAGGCACTCGTCATGCAGAGCCGTGGCAACAAGTTCGAGACCTTTAACACCAAGTAACACCATTACACCACTGCATCATGAAAACGATGAAACACCTTTGCCTGGCTGCCACAGCCCTGCTGATGGCATCTTGTGCCGACACCGACATACCCGGCTTTAGCGCCGAGAAGCCCGAGTCGCTCAATGCCATTGAGGCACTCAACGCCTACGATGTGCTCAAGAGCTATGTAGACCGCGACAAATACCCCTCCTTTAAGCTGGGAGGGGCCACGGCGGCCAGCGACTTCAATGCCAAGGGCATACGCTATGTGCTCGACAAGGAGAACTTTGACGAGCTCGTCACTGGCAATGCCTTTAAGTATTCCTCGGTTGTGGCCAACGACGGCTCCATGGACTTCAGCACCGTCACTGCCTTTGTCGACAATGCCACCGAGGCCGGCCTATCGGTCTATGGTCACACCCTCTGCTGGCACTCGCAGCAGAACATGAGCTATCTCAAGAGCATCATCACCGACCCCAATGCCGCCAACTACCTGCTCCATGCCAGTGTGCCCGAGGCCAAGGTCAACCCCTGGGACTGGGAATTGCACTATAACCTCAGCAAGCCGCTCGCGGTGGGCACCGAATACACCATCAAGATGCGTGCCAAGGCAACAGGCGACTGCGAGATGGCGTTCTGGCCCGGCGATGGCAGCAGCACCCAGTATCTGCCTGCTCTCAAGGCCGGCACCGAGTGGGGCGTCACTTCGGTGACCTTCACCGCCAACATCCCCATCAACGTGCTGCGCTTCTGCTTCGGTAAGTTTGGTGGCGAACTCTACATCGACGACGTGTCGCTCACGGCCAAGGGTTCTACCGATAATCTCGTGGCCAATGCCGACTTCACCGAAGAAGACATATCGGCCTGGACCAAGCCAGGGTGGCACAACTATACCTACAAGCGTGAAAAGGACGCCGACCAGTCGGCCTCCGGTTCGTTTACCGAGCAAGACATCCGCGACACGCTCACCTACGCCCTCGACAACTGGGTGAAGGGCATGATGCAGGCCTGCGACGGCCGCGTGAAGGGATGGGACGTGGTGAACGAGCCCATGAGCGACGCTGTCCCCACTGAGCTCAAGACGGCCGGTCGCGACGGCGATGCCAAGACCAACTTCTACTGGCAGGACTATCTGGGCAAGGACTATGTGCGTACCGTGGTGAAGCTCGCCAGGCAGTATGGCCCGCAGGACATGAAGCTTTTTGTAAACGACTATAACCTGGAGGCCGCCTACAACAGCAACGCCAAGTTGCAGGGACTCATCGATATGATCAAGTATTGGGAGAGCGACGGCGTGACCAAGATTGACGGCATCGGCAGTCAGATGCACGTCACCTACTCGATGAACCCCCAGGCCCAGCAACGCAACGAGGAGGCCTACGTCAATCACCTGAAGATGATGGTGGCCACGGGCAAGCTCGTGCGTATCTCAGAACTCGACATGGGCATCCAAGATGCCCAAGGCGAGATCATCCTCACCAAGGACGTCACCCCCGAGCAGCAAGAGCTCATGGCAGGCTACTACAAGTTCATTGTCAGCAAGTATCTTGAGCTGGTGCCTGCCGCACAGCAGTATGGCATTACCCAGTGGAGCATACAAGACAGTCCGGAGGGCGGCTGGCTGGGCGGACAGCCTGTGGGCCTGTGGGACAGCCAGTACAACCGCAAGCCGGCCTATGCCGCCTTTGCCGACGCCCTCTCGGGCAAGTAACCCCACTTTCTCCAGGCCGGGCGTGGTTGTACCAATGGCCATGCCCCCGGCCCCGGTCACCACTTGTTGAAGTAGCAATCAATCCTAACAAATGAATACACGACAAACAACCCTTACACTCCTCATGGCCGCAGCCCTCGCCACGCCAGTGGCAGCCCAGGACGCAGCCTTCGACTATTTTGGCTACAACGGCCACGATGCGCGGTTCAGCCAACCCATCGATCCCACCCGACAGTATTATAACCCCATCCTGGCCGGGTTCTATCCCGACCCCTCGGTATGTCGCGCCGGCGATACCTACTATCTGGTGAACTCCTCGTTCAGTTTCTTCCCCGGCGTGCCCATCCACAAGAGCAAGGACCTGGTACACTGGCAGCCCATCGGCCATGTGCTCGACCGTCCCTCGCAGCTGCCCCTGGCAGGACAGGGCGTCTCGCAGGGCATCTTCGCCCCGGCCATCGCATACAATGCCCGCAACAAAACTTTCTACATGATCACCACCAACGTGGGGCGTGGCAACTTCTTTGTCAAGACCAAAGACCCCGAGAAGGGATGGAGCGAGCCCATCTACCTGCCCCAGGTCGATGGCATAGACCCTTCGTTCTTCTTCGACAAAGACGGTAAGGGCTACATCGTACACAACGCACCCGTCGACGGCGGTGCTGACTACGAGGGTCAGCGCGCCATCCGCATCCTGCGCTTCGACGTCGAGGGCGACAGCATCATCGGCACCCACAAGCAGATAGTACGAGGCGGCACGCACGTCGAGGCTCGTCCCATCTGGATTGAGGGGCCGCATCTCTACCGCGTGGGCAAGTATTATTACCTCATGTGTGCTGAGGGCGGCACAGGCGGTTGGCACAGCGAGGTGGTGTTCAGGGCCAAGAGTCCGATGGGGCCTTGGGAGGAGGCACCACACAACCCCATCCTCACCCAGCGCACGGGCCTCGACCCTAACCGGCCGAACATCGTCACCAGCGCCGGTCATGCCGATATGGTGCAGGGCCCCAAGGGCGACTGGTGGGCCGTGTTCCTGGGGTGCCGACCCTACGAGGACGACTTCTACAACACGGGTCGCGACACCTATCTGTTGCCTGTGACCTGGCGCGATGGCTGGCCCGACATCCTGCCCAAGGGCGAGGCCATCAGTCCCGTGGGCACCAAAGCCGACCTGCAGCCGCAGGGGAGCAACGAGCTCACCGGCAACTTTAGCTGGCGCGACGACTTCAGCGCACCGGCACTGGCCCAGCGCTGGCTCTTCCTGCGCAACCCCTCGGCTTTCTGGCGTGTCGACGGTGGCCGCCTGACGCTGGCACCGCTGCCAGCCAGCATCTACCGGCGTGAGGCTCCCTCTGCGGTATGGGTGCGTCAGCAACACGAGAACTTCAGTGCCGAGACCTCAATGACCTATACGCCACGCACGGCCGACGACCTCGCCGGCATGGTGCTGCTGCAGAACGAAGACTATAACTTCGTCTTTGGCAAGACCCTCGTGCAGGGCCGACAGGCCGTGGTGCTCACCCGTGCCGAGAAGACGCGTGCCGTCATTGCCTCGGCCTTTGTGCCCGAGGGCGACCTCCGCCTCAAGGTCGAGGGCAAGGGTCGCTACTACGATTTCTATTACGCCCTGCCTGGCGGTGACTGGCAACTGCTCTGCCGCGGTGCCGACGCCATCAACCTCAGCACCGGCCGCAGTGGTGGCTTTATCGGTGTGTGCATCGGCCTATATAATACCTCGAAGAAGTAGGGGGTGTTGGTTGGTGGATGGATGGTCTGCCCTCCCCTTATTAAGAATCCAGCGGGTGAGCCTCGTTGTTCTGAACATTGTGTTTGGACGTCGAGGCTCACTTTTGTCATTTTCTTCCCATCCTTTCACAATAAATATCCGGAGTTGCGGTTTCTTGTCGTTTGCTCCGATTGCAAAATTATGTAAACTGCTCCGATCTAAGGGGAATTAATCGTTATTTGAGGGTCACAAATAGTGATTTTGGTGTAGCCTACAATGTTGGGCTACTTTTGGGGGCTTTTGGCTCAAAGTCTACTCGCCGGTAATGCTCCGAGGTCTTGAAAATAAGCAATAATATAGGAAATAATAAAAGATGCAGAAGCCGTAAGTTGTTCGTTCGTCGACCATTATCCCTACCTATTCCCCTTGTCGGAAAATAAATAGTGGCAAGATAACAATAAATACCGGTTTTATCCGATATGATGATATCAAATCAGACCAAATATTGTGAAAGTCTTTGCAAGAGTCATGGCCTAAGGAGTGCTCTGCAAGGGTGTGAAGCATAACTGTTAAACCCAATAAACACATATATATGATGCAATGCATACGTAAAGTATTGTGCATGATACTTGTCGTGGCCAGTGTCCTGCACGTTGGCGCGCAGGTATCGTGGACGGCCGACAATGGCAATGGTACCTACACCAATCCGCTTTTCTATGATGAGTTCTCCGACCCCGACATCATACGTGTGGGCAACGACTACTACCTGGCAGGGACCACGATGCATTGTGTGCCGGGCGTGGTGATTCTCCATTCACGCGACCTGGTGAACTGGGAGTTTGAGAGCTATTGCATGGACCGTTTCAACCTTGGGCCGCAGTTTAAGCTGGCCGATGGCAAGGAGGCCTACGGGCAGGGTGTGTGGGCGCCGTGCATCAGGTATCACAAGGGCAAGTTCTATGTCTTCACCAACATCAATGGGGTAGGGATGCAGGTGTTCATCGCCGACTCACCGCGCGGCCCGTGGACCCACAAGAATATGGGTGGCAACATCTACGACCTCTCGGTGCTCTTCGACGACGACGGGCGCATCTATGCCGTACATAAATACGGCAGTGTGCATCTGGTTGAGATCAAGCCCGACTTCAGTGGCTATGTCGAGGGCAGTGACCGAGAGATTATTCCCGAGGGTAACGCCATGGGCGAGGGCCATCATCTCTACAAGATCAATGGCAAATATTATATCCTCAGTGCTGACTATTCGCCGATGGGCCGCATGCAGTGTGCCCGGGCCGACAAGATTGAAGGCCCTTACGAAACGGTGACTGTGAGTGCGAAGAGCACTCTCGGCACCCAAACCGGCCTGTGGAACAACAGCGTGGGACTTGGCTCGCCACTGCCAGGTGACGATTTCGAGTTCAGCATCGGTGGGCCGGGCGGCAACCGCATGGGCTGTGCCACCGTTCACCAGGGAGGTATCGTAGACCTGCCCAACGGTGAGTGGTGGGGTGTGTCGATGCTCGATTTCAGGTCGGTGGGCCGCACCGTGTGTCTGGCTCCCGTGACCTGGCAAGACGGCTGGCCTTATTTCGGTTTGGAAGGCAACCTCGGACAGACGCCTCGAACCTGGCTTAAACCCGATGTTCAAGGCACGCCACCGCGTAGGGCACCTTACCAACGTAGTGGTTTCAGCACCGATGGCAAGCACTTGAACCCGGTGTGGCAATGGAATCATGAACCCGTGGACGGGAAATGGAAGTTGTCGAAGGGTACGCTGCAGCTGAAGGCTATGGCAGCCAAGGATTTTCTATGGGCGCGTAACACGTTGACGCAGCGATGCATAGGTCCGGTGTCGGAGGCAACGGTGATGCTCGATGTGCACGGCCTCAGAGACGGTGATGCCGCAGGGCTGGGACTGCTCAATATTCCCTATGCCTGGATTGGTGTGGAGCGGGATGGTAAGACCACGCAACTGGTGCTGCGTGACCAGCGCAGACATATCCACCGTGTGGTGGATGACCGCGTGGGCGACAAGGTATGGCTGCGCGTGACCGGTGACTTCGACAACGATACCGCAGCCATGGCCTACAGCCATGACGGCCAGACGTTTGTCAATCTAACAGACACCATCCTCATGCCTTATCAGCTCAAGACTTTCCAAGGTAGTCGTTACAGCCTGTTTGCCTTCAACAGAAAGGGTAGGGAAGGAGGCATTGCGCTGTTCAGCGACTACCGTGTGGTGGAACCGATGGCCGACCGGACAGCCAACCTGCCGGTGGGGAAGGTCATTGCCCTGACCAACCTCGCTGACGGCTCGCGATTGGCAGCCACTAAGCATGGCATCGTACACGTGGCCGGACCCGGTTCGGCCGACTTCGACGGCCCTGGCTGTAGGTTCAGGGTGATTGACAAGGGGCAGGGGCGTGTGGTGCTTCAGGCCATGAGCGGCACTGGCTATCTCACCGTGGTAGGCGCGGGGCTGTCTGCCGATGTGCGGCTGATGCCAGAACCCTCCGAAGGCAGTTTGCTGATGTGGCAGGACATGCTTCGCGGTCAATGCATGTTGCTGTCGATGGTTACTCACCGGTATATCGGCACAGATGTAACGACAGGCGAACCTTATTCGGCCGATTGGACAGGCACAACGCCCAACCGCAGCAATGGTACTGTGTTTGGATGGGAGGTCATGGAGGAATGAACATATAGATGGCCAGACCTTGGCTGTATGGTTATTATATCAAGGTGGGTTCTATTATTTACCACCGGAACGTCACCAGTAGCTTCCACCACCTCTCACGAACAGCCTTTACTGCCAGAACTGTATTTCCCTCACCCCGATATGCTGAGCCGCCAACGACTTGACGGTATGGTGTAGGGGGACTGGGCTATGTGGCCTTCTGGTAATTCGGTCTTTCCGGCAACCCGATTCGATGTGTTTCATGCCACGTCACCACTGCTGACGTAACTGCTGGGCATACTTTCTGAAGTGTGGTTCGAGTCGAAGCAGACTGTGGTTCGAGTCGAAG
>JBHAFS010000007.1:0-10999 GCA_041856205.1 Prevotella sp. | reverse complement strand
TGATGAACAGGCAGTTATCTCAGCATGAAGCATAAACAAATTTTATGTAAAAGTTAAAAGCTACTATTTATGGGGGATATCGAAGAGTACTCAGCGCGAAAGCCCCATAAAATAAAGGGTGGGAAACTTTAGTTATTTAATAACATTTTAAAGAGAGAATTTATGGTTAAAAGACTCACTATGATTTTTGCTGGGTTGTTTCTGTGTATTGGAATGGCCCTGGCACAGTCGCAGGTCTCCGGTGTTGTCACTGATGCGAACGGGGAACCCGTCGTCGGTGCTGCCGTGAGAGTTCATGGTACAAACACTGGTACCGTGACCGACACGGACGGGCGTTTCTCATTGTCAGCCCCTGCCAACTCCACATTGGATATCACCTATATTGGTATGAAAGATCAGTCGGTAAAGGCTGGGCAGAATATCAAGGTGCGTTTGGTGTCAGACGACAAGACGCTGGACGATGTGGTGGTGGTGGCCTACGGTACGGCCAAGAGGCAGTCTATCACCGGTGCCGTGACGGCTATCGATGCCAAGGACATCGAGAAGCACGTAGCTACCAATGCCCTGTCGGCCCTCGAGGGTAGTGCCCCAGGCATACAGGTGAACAGCACCTATGGCGAGCCGGGCGAGGAACCGACCATCCGTATACGTGGTATCGGCACCATCAACGGCTCCAACAAGCCGCTTTATGTCGTAGACGGTGTTATCTACAACGGCAATATCTCTGACCTCAACCCCAATGACATCGCTTCGATGTCGGTGCTGAAAGATGCAGCCTCTGCCGCCCTCTATGGTAACCGTGCCGCAGC
Source organism: Prevotella sp. (assembly GCA_041856205.1). Taxonomy (GTDB): domain Bacteria; phylum Bacteroidota; class Bacteroidia; order Bacteroidales; family Bacteroidaceae; genus Prevotella. Next base: position 10,190 of record JBHAFS010000007.1, on the reverse strand, counting down.
CGGCGTGGTGATTATCACCACCAAGAACGGCAAGGGTAACGAACGCCTGAACGTCAGTCTGAATCTCAACCAGGGATGGTTCTCGCGCGGTATCGGCGAGTACGACCGTCTGTCGGTAAAGCCTTGGATGGAGGCCTATTGGCAGGCCTTGAAGAACAACCAGATCAATGGCTCTGCAGCAATGAGCGAGAGTGAGGCCGCAGCATTCGCCACCTCACATCTCATGAACGACGTGGTGCAGAGAAACATCTTTGACGCTGATGCCGACAAGCTCTTCGATGCCAATGGTAACCTTATTGCAAATGTCCGTTCAGGATATACGGACCTTGACTGGGAAGACGACATTGAGCGCACCGGCAGCCGCCAGGACTACACTCTATCCGGATCTTACTCTACGGCCAAGGCCAATGTCTACTCCTCGTTAGGCTACATGAAAGAGACAGGTTACGTGCTCGCCACCGACTTCAAGCGTTACACTGCCCGTCTCAATGCTGACTACACGCCCAGCAAGTGGATTCGCACAGGCTTGAACGTCACCGGGACAATCTCCGAACGCCACGGTAACTCACAAGCCTATGGCACCTTTTATGCCAATCCGTTCTACGTGGCACGTTCGATGGCACCCGTCTATCCGCTGTTCATGCACAACGCTGACGGCAGCTATGCGCTCGATGCCAATGGCAATAAGCAGTATGACACGACGTCGTCTTATCTTGACAACCGAAACATTGCATATGAGCTCAGGACCGACAAGGACGAGACCCGACGCAACGTCATTGACGGAACCGCCTATTTCACGGTCAACTTGCCTTACGACTTCAGCCTCACGGCACGCGGCAACATGAACCATCGCACCAACAACAGGCAGAGGTATAACAACCCCAGCATCGGCGACGGTGCGACCAATGGCGGACGACTGACCCAATACTCCTTTGAGTATGAGGATTACACCATGCAGGAATTCCTCAACTGGGCGCATGAGTATGGCAAGCATCATGTAGACGCGATGCTCGGACATGAGAACAACAAGAGCAAGGCACGCTACGTTGATGGTATGAACACGGGTGCGGCGGTCGACGGCCTGCTGGTGCTTAACAACTTCCTTACCAATTCTTACCTCAATGGCTATGACACCGACTATAAGACAGAGTCGTACATGGCACGCGTCCGCTACAACTACGACGAGAAATACTTCTTCGACGCTTCTTGGCGACGCGATGGCAGCTCACGCTTCCATCCTGACCACCGTTGGGGCAACTTCTTCTCGTTCGGAGCCAATTGGAACATCAAGAAGGAGAACTTCATGCAGGATGTCGACTGGGTCAACGACCTGAGATTCCGTGCCTCTTACGGAGAGGTGGGCAACGATGCCGGCGTAAACCTCTACGGCTATCAGGCTCTCTACTATATCGACAAGAACGGTGGCAGCCCAGCCTTGATGAAACAAAGCCTTGCAGCCAACGAAATCAAGTGGGAGACAGCGCAGACGATTGACGTCGCCCTCGAAGGCCGTCTGTGGGACAGGTTGAATTTCTCTGTCGGCTATTATAACCGCCGCAACAAAGACCTGCTCTTTGCCGTGCGACTGCCCTATTCTGCGGGAGCCTACTCTTACAACGACCAGACCACCAACCTCACCATCTACCAGAATATCGGTACCATACGCAACCAGGGATTTGAGTTCGCAGCTGACGTGGATATTCTCAAGGGGCATGGGTTCCACTGGAACTTTGGCCTTGACGCTACGTTCAACGGCAACAAGATTGTCAAGCTGCCCGGAGGTAACGATATCCTCTCTGGGTTGCACAACTACCGTGAGGGTAAGTCTATCTACGACTTCTACACCTACCATTTTGTGGGTGTCGACCAGATGAACGGCAACTCCCTCTATACGCTTGACCCTGACAAGAAGGATGCCGCACAGAAGGCTGGCGCGCTGGTGACTATCAATGGCACCGACTACACCACCGACACCACCCATGGCTTGCGCGACTACCACGGCCATGCCGACCCGACTGTGTACGGCTCGTTCCACACCAATTTCGCCTGGAAAGGCCTAAACCTCTCAATGATGTTCACCTACTCGCTCGGCGGCAAGATCTACGACGGAGTGTACGCTGACCTGATGAGTACACCATCAGCCACAAGTGGCGCAGCGTTGTCTGTCGATGCACAGGATGCCTGGAAGGCAGTGCCGGCGGGCATGACGGAGGCCTCTGCCAACCGTATAGACCCTAACGGCGTGCCCCGCCTCGACTTCAGTCGTGACGTGCAGCTTAATGCCACCAGTGACCGCTGGCTCACGAGTGCCTCCTACCTTGTCTTCAAGAACCTCAGCCTCTCTTATGACCTGCCGAAAACTTGGATGAACGTCTTTGACGGAGCCATCAGCGGCGTGCAGGTGAAGGTAAGCGCCGAGAACCTCTTCACTTTGGCTTCGCGCAAGGGTCTGAACCCACAATACCTCAACAATTCGTTGGATAACTCCTCGGAGAATATCGGCTCGGTGCAGACCACATACGTTACTGCGCGCGTGTTCAACATCGGTTTGGCAATTAACTTCTAAAAGGAAAATATAGCATGAAAAAAATAAATTATATTCTGGCAGGTAGTCTTGCCCTGGGTGTTGTCGCCATGACATCATGCGGCAGCGATTACCTCAATACGACGCCGACGCAGTCGGTGGGCACGTCTACGGCCGTCGGCACGGCAGACAACGCCTATAAGGCCCTCAACGGCATAGCTCGCACCATGTCCACGCAGCAGTATGCTTACAGTCAAGGGTGTGCAGGAGAAAACCGGATAATTTCCGTCTACGAAAACTATCCGTCGCAAAACTATCTCTATAACGCTTATGCCTCGGGCTGGGCCAATATTATGAATCTGAAGTACTCACGCCGTGACAACAGTACCTATGCGGCGTATCCGTACAACTATTATTACAACATCATTGGTCAGGCCAACTCCATCATTGCCCATATCGATGACGCTACGGGTGACGAGAACAAGAAGCAGTATGTCAAGGCCGCTGCCCTCACATTCCGTGCCTACGCCTACGAGAAACTGCTCCACTACTATGCTCCTCGTTGGCAAGACAGCAGCAATGGCTCTACCAAGGTACTGCCCTTGCGCCTGGACGAGTCTACGGGCGACCTCGCTCCATCTACTATGGCCGATACCTATGCCCAGATTTACAAGGATTGTGCGGATGCCATCACTCTCTTTGGGCAGTCCAGCTTCACTCGCAGTTCATCTGAGACGTGGATGCCCAACGTGAACGTGGCCCATGCTGTGTATGCCCGTGCCGCGCTTACCCGACAGGATTATCAGACAGCCCTGACGCAGGCCACGGCGGCACGCAAGGATTTCCCGCTCATGAGCAATGCCGACTATCAAGGCGGCTTCTGCAAACCTACCTCGGAATGGATATTCGGCAGCTACGGCGATGCTTCCGAGAACATTTGGTACTGGAGCTACGGCACGCAGTTTGCTGCCAACGGCTATATCGCCAGCAACACGGCTTACGGTGCGGGGCAGATTAGCGACGCGCTGAGCAGTCAAATACCCGACACGGACGTGCGCAAGCACCTCTTTCTCACGCCTGACAAGATAGGCTGGGGCGATAGTACGGCTCTGGCGCTGGATTACAGCAAGGCTAATCTCTCCGCTTACAGCAAGGCCATTGCCTATATAGACAGTATCCATGAAGCTTACACCAGTTCATACGCCCTGCCGTACAGCACGGCCCATCCCACCATTGGCGGCAACAAAAACGACAACTTTTTGGGACGCCTCTACATGGGTTCACAATGGAAGTTCTTCGTGTTCGATACGCCGGGTGTGGGCTACCTGCCGTTCATCCGTTCATCAGAGATGCTGCTGATAGAGGCTGAGGCCAACTATTTCCTTGGCAATGCCTCTGCGGCACAGGCCAGCCTCGTGGAACTCAATGCCACAACAGGTCGTGATCCGCAGTACACCTGCACGAAGACCGGTGACGAATTGTTCTCCGAAATCAGGAAGTATCGCTCTCTTGAACTTTGGGGTGAGGGCTTCGAGTTCAGCGACCTCAAGCGTTGGAATCTGCCGCTCGACCGTACCAACTCAGGCAACGTGCCCTCCTACACCAAGGTGAGGGTAGAGACCGGCGATGCCAACTGGATTTGGATCACGCCGCTTAACGAGACCGACTACAACCATGGTTTCGACAACACTGCATCGCCGACAGGCGAATAAGCCGACTTGTAGCTCCGGCTGGAATAATGCTGCGGGCAGGGCCACTTACGTGGTTCTGCCCGCGGTTTCATTTATGGGGACGTTGCCTTTGCAGGTTTTTAGGTTTCAGTGGCAAAGTCAGCCCTATATTTTTCTGGTATCAAATACTTGTGAGTTGGCGGAATGTGCCGCATGGGGTTGTTATTTGTTATTCGACGTTGTTTTCTATTCCCCGTGTGTTAAGAAAATGACTGAATGACAAAAAAGTTACATGGCAGTAACTTGTAAGTGTATAACTTTTTGTATATTTGCCATTGAATCAATATTTTATTATGAAAAGATACTATAGCATTATCATTTTATTGTTGTCCGTGCTGGCTGTCATGTCGGTGCCTGCGCGCCGTGGACAATGGGTCACCATCACCCTTGCCGACGGCACCACTGTCAGGGCTGAGGCACGTGGCGACGAGCGGATACACTATTGGCAGTCGGCCGACGGCGAGCGTTTTGTCAAGAACGACACTACAGGTCTTTTCCGTCGTTGGGAAGATGCCGATGCGCAGAGGCTTCTCGCCAAGCGCCATCTCATGACGCGTGTGCGACGCAGTCAGTCGCCCGCCACCCGGGCAGGCAGTACCACGTCGCTCTTCACCGGGCAGAGGAAGGGTCTTATCATCCTCGTGCAATTTGCTGACAAGAAGTTCAGCATGTCCGACCCCGTGTCGCTCTACCATGCTGTGGCTAATGAGCCGGGATATAACAAGAATGGTTTCAAGAGCAGTGTGAAGGACTATTTCCGTGCGCAGAGCGGCGGCGTGTTTGAAATAAACTTTGATGTCGCAGGGCCTGTCACACTGGCCAATAAATATTCCTACTATGGCAACAACAACGACGCGATGGTGGGTGAGATGATACACGATGCCTGCGTGGCCGTGGACGACTCCATCGACTTCTCGAACTACGACTGGGACAAAGACGGCGAGGCCGAAGAGGTGTATGTGCTGTATGCCGGTTACGGACAGGCCGACCATTCGACCAACGACAAATACATCTGGCCACACATGTTCTCCTTGAGTGGTTACAGCTACTACAAAGATAAACCGCTGGTGCTCGACAACACCACCATCAACATCTACGCCTGCTCCAACGAGCTGGAGGCATCGGGCACGCTCAACGGCATCGGCACCATCTGTCATGAGTTCTCACACTGTCTGGGATTTCCCGATATGTACGATGTGCTAGAGAAGGGTAACTTCGGTATGGGATCCTGGGACCTGATGGACTACGGGTGCTACAACGACGACGGCTTCACACCTTGTGGCTACACGGGCTACGAGAAGATGGTGTGCGGTTGGTCTACGCCTCTGGTGCTGAGCGCCGACACGGTGGTCGGCCGTCTGACACCGATAAGCGAAGGAGGACAGAGTGCGGTAATCTACAATCCGGCCAACAACAACGAATACTATGTGCTCGATAACCGTCAGCTCACCGGCTACGACAAATACTTGCCGGGCCACGGGCTCGTCGTCATCCACGTCGACTACGACGAGACGTTCTGGGAAGCTAACCTGGTGAACAGCACTGGCTACGACAAAGAGACGGAGCTGACCAATGCGCACCAGCGGGCCACCATCTTCCATGCCGATAATGATGATGATTTCTACACACAGGCGGGCGATGCCTATCCCTACATGGGCAATGACAGCCTGACAAACACATCGACACCCGCCGCCGTGCTCTATAACACCAACCTCGACGGTACAAAGCGCCTGGGACGCGGCCTGTGGGACATCAGCGAAAACGCCGACGGTACGATGTCGTTCCGTTTCGGCATCGACACCGTGCGCGTTGCCACCACCACGGAGGGCATCCCCGCAGACGGACTCCTGCTGAACGAGACCTTCGACCAATGCAAAGGCACCGGGGGCAACGACGGGGTGTTCGCCGGCTCGGTTGCCTCGGCGACTTTTGTTCCAGACCTTGACGGATGGCAGGCCGACTTCTCTTATGGCGGCGATGGTTGTGCCCGTTTTGGCAACTCGAAATCTGCGGGGACTGGCATTGTCATCACGCCAACATTCACGCTGCCAGGCGACACCGTCACCTTCTCGTTCCGTGCCGCGGGCTGGAACGCCAACGGTGACGGCACCGACCTCTACCTGGGCCTGAGCAACTCGTCTTTCAAGTTTGTAGAGAGTGGCAGTCCTGACATAAAACTCACCATGACCAAGGGCCAATGGACCACCTACACGCTCAGGATTGTGGGCGAGGGCATAGCGACGGTGACGTTCAGTCCCAGCAAGCGCTTCTTCCTTGACGATGTGAAGGCTACGGCTCCTGTTTCTATGGGCATCACCAGCGTGGCCACGCCACGGCGCGCCACCACTGGGGGACGTATCTACAGTGCCAGCGGACAGTTTATGGGCACAGATTTGCAGGCGTTGCCGCATGGCATTTATATCATTGACGGAAAGAAGGTGGTGAGGTGAGACATATTAGATTGTTGCCCTTGGTGCGGCTGGCACTGCTGGCATTGCTGCTCCTGCCGGGACAGAGCCTGTCGGCGCAGCGTATGTCGGGCGCCCAGAACCTAATGGGGCGATGGACCGGCACATGGGCCACGGCCATGCAGGTGCCCGTAAAGTCGTTCATGCCCTATAACAACGACATGAGCAATCGTTCGATGCGGCAGGTCATCAAGGTGTCGGCCGGTGGTGACATCGTGCGGCTGCAGCTGTCCAACATCTTCTCTGCTGAGCCCGTGGAAATCCGGTCGGTATATATCGCCCACGCCCTCGACTCCTTTCGTATCGATACCGAGTCGGTGGAATATCTCCGCTTCGACGGTCATCAGCGCGTGGTCATCGCTCCCGGCAAGAGCGTGTGGTCCGACGCTGAGCGCTTTGCCCTGAAGCCTTTGGAGCGGCTGGCCATCACCATCAACTACAAGTCGGCCCCCAAGTCACCCACTGTACACATGGGGTCGCGCACCACCTCGTATATCTTGCAGGGATACAGTGGGCCGCTGACAGATTTCTCCCGGGCCTTCCGTTATGAGAAGTGGTTCAACATTGCGGCACTCGACGTCTATGCCAAGGATGTGCGCACTTTCGCCATTCTGGGCAACAGCATCACCGATGGCAAAGGGTCTACTACCGACCACCAGAACCGCTGGCCCGACGAGATGAGTTTCAATCTCTACGGGCTGGGTAACCGGCAGTTAAGGGATGGGCAGCCCCGTCGGCAGTATAGCGTGCTCAATCTGGGCATCGGCAACAACAGGGTGCTCTCGGTGGGCTATGGGCTGGCAGCGAAGGACCGTTTCGACCGCGACATCCTGGGACAGGCGGGTGTCACCGATGTCATCATCTTCGAGGGCATCAACGACCTGGGCACCTCGCACGATGGCCTGGCCACGGCCCGGCAGCTCGTGGAGCAATACAAGCTGATGATTGCCAAATGCCGCCGCGCCCACCTGCGGGTGTTCCTGGCTACGCTGCCGCCGATGCACGGCTCGGGCTACTATACGCCTGGTCGCGAGGTGGGCCGCCGCTTTGTCAACGAGTGGGTCAGGGCACAGAAGGAGGCCGACGGCTTCCTCGACTTCGACAAGCTCCTCCAGGATCCTGCCAACCCACTGGCCCTCCGACCCGAGTGGCGCCTCGACGACTGCTTGCACCCCAATGCCCTCGGCTACAAGCAAATGGGTCGTTATGCCGCCGAGTACTTCCTCTCTACGAAGACAGAGTAGGATTTTAAAAGACAGAGTAACATAATAACATATAGGGTAGAGTTCTGCATTGCATAGTTACAGTATATGATAGTCTATCTGAACAATGGTTTTTCAGTCCGTCTTATAAAAGTGTTAGCCATAGTAGAGATTGTAAAGCGCTTCTCAGCGTTCAGCAAAGCTTTTAACTGTTTTATCTAAATTCCAATGGATGCATACATAGTTCATCTTTTTTTAAGATGGCTTGTGTTATGGTCCTGTTACTATCAATCGGTTGCGACAGCGACGACGATACTTCATCTGCCCTCAGCACTGCCATCATAGGCAAGTGGCGGTTAGTATCAGTGGGCTATAATGATATACCACCCGAAGAAAGACAAGAGTTAACGTTCACGCCCTTCGGCAATGGGTCTTTCTCAAGCAATAGATATGGGGAGGTAGAAGAGACCATCAGCTACTATATTGGTAAGGGCGACAAAGAGCATGGAGATTCGAGAATGATATATTTGAGGGTGTATAGCCGCTTGCTTGGGCAACCCCGCTTGCTTGGGGCAAAGGATGATTTCATCGAATATTCGCTTGAATTTAGTGGTGAAACAATGCGACTTAGCCCCCGAGGTATATTGCCCTATGTAGATATCTCAGAAGAATATGTGAGGGTAAAGTAGAATAACCTTAATATTCAGAAACATGAAAAATTTACGGCTGGGATTATAAGCTCCAGCCCGTTTTTATTTTGTGAAACCGTAGCTGTTGTTATGATTAAATTCTTTCTTCCGGCATTTAGAGTGGTAACGAATGATATGTGTACCTTCACGCTAAATTCCGGAAAACCATATATTGTTATTCTGTTACTCTGTCTTTAAAACCTTCTGCCAGATTCTCTGTCTTTAAAACCAGCAGCAGGTTAACCTGTCTTTAAATCGTATCTGTTAAGCGATTGTTGCTCACACAGAGCCACAGCGCACACAGAGAATTATTCCAAAGATGCTAACAAAAACTTATCATTCCCTGGCTCAACGAGTTGCCACGCTGTGCCCTCCGTGCCTCTGTGTGTACTAAAATTTCAGAGAGAATAAAATCTCCGTGCCCTCCGTGCCTCTGTGTGAGATATATTCGCTGAATGGTTACTTTAAATCTATTTAAGGTTAAAGATTTTATAATCAGCCGAAAAGGTAGTAACTTTGCATGACCCAATGGGTAAACATATAGTAACAACATTATTTAAGATAAAAAGATTATGGCAAAGAAGGCTTTATTGATGATCCTCGATGGATGGGGAAACGGCAAGCATGGTAAGGGTGACGTGATATTCAACACGCCGACACCTTATCTCGACTATCTCAACGCAACCAGTGCTCACTCGCAGCTCAATGCCAGCGGCGAAGACGTGGGTTTGCCCGACGGACAGATGGGTAACTCTGAGGTGGGACACCTCAATATCGGTGCGGGACGCATCGTCTATCAGGATCTGGTGAAGATCAACAAGGCCTGCCAGAGCGGCGACATCCTGAAGAACAAGGGTATCGTAGAGGCTTACAGTTATGCACAGCGCACGGGTAGGAAGCTCCATCTCATGGGCCTCACCTCCAACGGTGGCGTACACTCCAGCCTCGACCACCTCTACAAGCTCATTGAGATTGGCAAGGAATATAACCTCAAGGATGTGTATGTACACTGCTTCATGGACGGTCGCGACACCGACCCCAAGAGCGGCAAGGGCTTCATCGAGGAGGTGCAGCAGGTGTGCCAGGCCAACGGTGCCCACATCGCCAGCATCATCGGCCGTTTCTATGCCATGGACCGCGACAAGCGCTGGAACCGTGTGAAGGAGGCCTACGACCTGCTCGTGGAGGGTCAGGGCAAGCAGGCTGCCGACATGGTGGCTGCCATGGAGGAGAGCTATGCCGAAGGCGTGACCGATGAGTTTATCAAGGCCATCAACAACTCGACCGTCGACGGTACCATCAAGGAAGGTGACGTGGTGATCTTCATCAACTTCCGCAACGACCGCGCCAAGGAGCTCACACAGGTGCTCACCCAGCAGAACCTGCCCGAGGAAGGCATGCACACCATCAAGGACCTGCAGTACTACTGCATGACGCCGTACGACGCCAACTTCAAGAATGTGAGTGTGCTCTTCCCCAAGGAGAACGTGGAGGATACTCTTGGCGAATATCTCTCAAAGAAGGGGCTTCGACAGCTACACACCGCCGAGACCGAGAAATATGCCCACGTGACATTC
>JBHAFS010000006.1:0-2799 GCA_041856205.1 Prevotella sp. | reverse complement strand
TGAGAATATAGCCATACGCGGCTTGCTCATCGCAAAATATGGGCATGGGCCTCGCCAGCGAGTCCTATCTTAGAATATCTAGCCAGCGGGAATGTTATCGGGTGGTAAGCCTAAGAAAATCTTACGAAATAAGTATGTTAAAAACACAAGAATATGATGTGAACCCGATTTCGACAAAGCCCACATTAAATAAAATTAACCACCTTGCCCGCAGGCTTTCGGGTCAGAATTGATAACTTTGTCTGGCATGAACGAAATGACGAACATACAGAGCCGAGATACAGCCGCCTTCAGTGGCCTGCGCCACGCCCAGCTGCTGGCTTTCGATGCCGATGATACCCTGTGGGACAACCAAAGCTATTTTGAATCGGTGGAACGCGCCTATTGCGACCTGCTGGCCCCTTGGGGCACTGCCGATGAGGTGTCGGAGGCGCTGTTTGGCATCGAGACGGCCAACATGCCGCTGCTGGGATATGGTGGCAAGGCCTTCACCATCTCGCTGGTAGAGAACGCCCTGGGTATGAGTGGCGGACGCATAGGTGCGGAGGAGGTGCAGCAGATTGTGGCACTGGGCAAGTCGTTGCTCTCGCTGCCTGCCCTGCCACTGCCCGGTGTGGCCGAGACGTTGCGCGCCCTGCGCGCCAAGCAACGCTACAAACTGGTGGTGTTTACCAAGGGCGAGACGCTCGACCAGCAGAACAAGCTGGAACGCTCGGGACTGGCATCATGGTTTGACGACATCGTGGTGGTGGCCGACAAGACACAGCGCGAATATCAGCGGTTATGCAGCCTATTCGACACCGACATCAGTAGGATGGTGATGGTGGGCAACTCATTCAGGTCGGACATTGAACCGGTGTTGCAGCTTGGCGGTTATGCCGTTCACATCCCCTTCCATGTGACCTGGAAGTTGGAACAGACCGAGGAATATGACCACCGCCACCTGATTCGCATACCACAGTTCAGCAATCTGTTGCAGCTACTATGAGTCGTAACTGGCATCCCCCATGCAACAGCAAGCTGCGGGGCCAAGCAAGAAATGAAATGATGAATTAAACCAAGTAGAATGGATAAAACCGTTATTCAGGCACTGACCAAATGTCCGCTCTTCGCGGGCATGAGCGAGACCGAGATTGAGATTGCCATGGCCGGTGTAAGCTATAAGCTGGTGAACTACGACAAGCACGACATCTACTCGCTGACGGGCATGCCACTGAAGAATGCCGACATCGTGATACGTGGCGTGCTGGTATGCCGCATGTCGTCGCTGTCGGGCAAGCAGGTGGAGATGAGCCGTCTGCGCCCGGGCAACATTGTGGCTCCGGCGTTTATCTTTGGCAAAGACTCGTCGATGCCGGTGAGTGTGGAGACCGACACCGAGGTGACGGTGCTCAGGATGCAGAAGCCTGTGTTCAGGGCCTTGCTCAGTGCCAACGAGACCATCTTGAGCAACTTCATCCTGGTGCTGTCGAACATCGACATCTTCCTCACCGAGCGTATGAAGGTGCTCAGTCTCTATACCATCCGTGAGAAGGTAGCCTACCTGCTCCTGGAACGGGCTGGCGAACAGGGTTCGAACACCATTCACCTGCACCGCTCGCGCCAAGAGATTGCCGACTCGTTTGGCATTCAGAAGTTCTCGCTGCTGCGCGTGCTGGCCGACTTTGCCAAGCAGGGGGCCATCAAAGTAAACGGTCGAGAAATCACGATTCTCGACCGCAGCAAGATGAAATAGTAGGAGTAAATCCTTTAGGTGGCGATTGCCTTTTGCAGCACCTGCTGCAGCACCGCGGCGTTGTTGTGCTGCTCGTCTTTGGCAGCATAGAGCAGCGTGACGGTGGGCTGCTGGCACAAGGACTGGAGCAAAGCGTCAAAAGCAGGGTTGGTGCGCAACTCGGATTCATAGCGCCGGCTGAACTCGGCGAAGCGCTCAGGCCTGTGCCCGAACCACTGCCTCAGCGTTGTCGACGGGGCCAGTGTCTTCTCCCAGCGGTCAATGTGCGCCTGGGTCTTGTTCATCCCCCGGGGCCAGAGGCGGTCGATGAGTATGCGGTATCCGTCGCTCTCTTCGGCTGGGAGGTAAACCCGTTTGATTTTTAGAGTTGGCTGTGTCATGTGCGATGTATGTCATCGTACAACGTTGGTGGCTTCGAGCTGTAGTGCCCTGGGGAACACGATCTCGTTTTCCATCCAGATGTGCTCCAGCAGCTCGTCGCGGAAATGACGCAAGCCGGCCAACGCCTTCTGATAGTCTTCGTCGACACCCTCGGGGGCGGTATAGTCGTTGGTGAGCTCGGCGATGCGCGCATGGCGGCTCATCTCATCGTCGTGGTCCATCATCATGGCCTGGATGGGGCTCTGCACGGTGCCGCAGTGGAAGGGCTGGATGGTCTGCGCGCGTTCGGAGGCCTGGAAGAGTTCCACGACGTAAGGGTAGAGCACATTGTCCTCTTTGATACAATGGGTGTCGAGGTCTTGCAGGCTGTTACGGAAATGGTCGGTCACGGTGTTGAGCTCAGGATGGCTGGCGGCAACCTTGAGCAGCAGGTGGTAGAGCTCAACGCCGTTGCGGCGGATGTTGCGGTGATGATACTTCTGGATATAGTCTACCAGGAGGTCGAGGTCCCAAGTCTCGAACGGTGTGTGGGATGTTGCGGGTCGGTTCATATTTGCTATTGTTTGTTGTTTATTGATGCAAAGTTACTACAAAAAAGTGAAATGCGGAAAGATATAGTGATAGAATTGAGTTACAAGGGTTTTGGTTGAAGTGGCGATAATCCGTGAAGCCATTACAATCCC
>JBHAFS010000005.1:0-8241 GCA_041856205.1 Prevotella sp. | reverse complement strand
GTTATTTTTACACGCTGAGCCGCAGAGATTAAGGAGATGCGCATCTTCGATGCAGAGGAGAGTGCTTAGGAATCAGAGGGCCGTCGGCCTGTAGAGAATTGAGAGTAACCGCATGCTGTTTCCGTGACATCCGTCCATCGCGACGCGATGCTCCGTATCGGAATGTGCCGATCTCGGATTCTGTGCAATCCGTCGTCCGTTGTTCTTAAAATTAGTCCGCTTGAGAGGTGTCTGGCGGTATACCGGCCTGACAAACTGCTGGGTAGGTCCGGACATATAAAATGATTATCCCCATCTTTTCCTACTGAGGCCAAACATAGGCTCTGGAGGGAAACCCTCTGGCCGCAGTAGCAGCCAACACCAGGCGCCAACAGCCCATACCGGCAGAACCGTATATGCCTCACCCCCGCTATGCCGAGCCGCCAATGGCTCGACGGCATGGTGGAGGGCGGCGAGGCTATGCGCCATTCCGGTAATACTGTCTTGCGGCTAGCCGGTACGAGGTGTTGCATGCCGCCGCGCCACTGCCGACGTGCATGCAGCACATGCTTTCCTAAGTGTGGTTCGAGTCGAAGCAGAACGTGGTTCGAGTCGAAGCAGAACGTGGTTCGGGTAGAAGCAGAACGTGGTTCGGGTAGAAATATGGTGGCCCGACGGCAATCACTGCGTGCCGTCACGGTGTCGCGGAGGCGGGAGAACCGTCGTGTGGCTGCATGAAAGCGGGCGAATCGGTTGCCATGACTGTCCCCCAACTACCGTATGAGCCAATAATCTGCGACACCTGCGAGAGAACCATCGCGCCCCCCCGCGAACGCCCACGCCCCACACCTATGCCGCTGCCAATAAACCACAAATGAAGCCATGCCGCTTGATACGCAACAATATTGAAACACAAAGAATGTAAAATATTGATAAACGCCTGTGTATTTCTCTAAAAAATAGTAACTTTGCACATCTTAACATAAATGTTTGCGATAATATGGCTGAAACAAAACAACTGAAGACTGCGCTCATCTCTGTGTTCCACAAGGATGGCCTGGAAGAACTCCTGGCCAAGCTCAACGGCGAGGGCGTGAAGTTTTTGAGCACCGGTGGCACCCAGGAGTTCATCGAGAGTCTGGGCTACGCTTGTCAGAAAGTAGAAGAAGTGACGACCTACCCTTCCATCCTCGGCGGTCGTGTAAAGACGCTTCACCCCAAGATATTCGGAGGCATACTCGCCCGTCGTGCCAACGAGGGCGACCAGCAGCAGATGCAGGAATACGACATTCCGGCCATCGACCTGGTGGTGGTAGACCTCTACCCCTTTGAGCAGACGGTGGCCAGCGGTGCCTCGGAGCAGGACATCATCGAGAAGATCGACATCGGCGGCATCTCGCTCATCCGTGCCGCGGCCAAGAACTTCAACGACGTGGTGATCGTGCCCAGCAAGGCCGAATATGGCGTGCTGCTCGACATCCTCAACCAGAAGGGTGCCGCCACCGACATCGAAGACCGCAAGATGCTGGCCGAGCGTGCCTTTGGCGTGAGCAGCCACTACGACACGGCCATACACAACTGGTTTGCAAGCAACAAGTAAAAAAACGGCCTCGCACATGGCGCAGGCATAATATAATAGGACAGAAATGGGATTTTTTTCTTTTATTCAGGAAATCGCAATGGACCTGGGTACGGCCAACACCATCATCATCAGCGATGACAAGATTGTGGTGGACGAACCTTCGGTGGTGGCCCTCGACCGTCGCACAGACAAGATGATTGCCGTGGGCGAGAAGGCCAAGATGATGTACGAGAAGACTCACGACAACATACGCACCATCCGTCCGCTGCGCGACGGCGTGATTGCCGACTTCACCGCCTGCGAGCAGATGATGCGCGGCCTCATCAAGATGGTGCACAAGGGCTCGCACCTCATCTCGCCGTCGCTGCGCATGGTCATCGGCGTGCCCTCGGGCTCTACCGAGGTGGAACTGCGCGCCGTGCGCGACTCGGCCGAGCACGCCGACGGCCGCGACGTGTACCTGATCTTCGAGCCCATGGCCGCAGCCATCGGCATCGGCATCGACGTGGAGGCTCCCGAGGGCAACATGATTGTCGACATCGGCGGCGGCTCGACAGAGATTGCCGTGATCTCGCTCGGAGGCATCGTGAGCAACAACTCCATCCGCATCGCCGGCGACGACCTGACCACCGACATCCAGGAGTATATGAGCCGTCAGCACAATGTGAAGGTGTCGGAGCGCATGGCCGAACGCATCAAGATACACGTAGGGTCGGCACTCACCGACCTGGGCGACGAGGCCCCCGAAGACCATGTGGTACACGGCCCCAACCGCATCACGGCCCTGCCCATGGAGGTGCCCGTGTGCTATCAGGAGATTGCCCACTGTCTCGACAAGACCGTGGCCAAGATAGAGAACGCCGTGCTCTCGGCGCTGGAGTCGACACCGCCCGAGCTCTATGCCGACATCGTGAAGAACGGCATCTACCTCACCGGCGGCGGTGCGCTGCTGCGTGGCCTCGACAAGCGCCTGCAAGACAAGATCAACATACCGTTCCACATTGCCGAAGACCCCTTGCACAGCGTGGCCAAGGGTGCGGGCATCGCACTGAAGAACGTCAACCGTTTCTCATTCCTCATGAGATAACACGCCCCGGGCGTGTGAACGCGGAGCATTGGGCTTTGCACATCCGACAGATAACGGCGGGAAAGGATGCCGGGACCGACGGTCGCCACCGCATGAACCAACGGCCATGACTCAAGCCTCGCACACTGTCAGATGTCCAAGGCTCAATGCTCTGTGCTACATATACACCATGTACATCGTAAGCCATGCGCAACCTTCTTGAGTTTCTCGCAAAATACAATCACTGGTTTGTCTTTCTGGTCCTTGAAGTGATCGGACTGGTGCTGCTGTTCCAATACAACAGCTACCAGGGCAGCGTATGGTTCTCGTCGGCCAATGCCGTGTCGGGGAAGCTGCTGGGATGGGAGGCAGAGATCGAGTCGTTCTTCTCGATGTCGAAGGTCAACCAGGAGCTCACCCAGCGCAACCTGTACCTCGAGCAGCAGGTCAAGGCCCTGTCTGACCGGCTCACCGAGGTGACCAAAGACTCCACATGGATGCAGCGCAACCAGCTGGAGGTGCTCAAGGGCTATAGGCTCATACCGGCCAAGGTGGTGAGCAACACCATCGACCGCCACAACAACCTCATCACCATCGACAAGGGCAGTGCCGACGGCGTGCGCCAAGACATGGGCGTGGCCTGCGGCAACGGCGTGGTGGGCGTGGTCTACATGGCCGGCCCCCACTACTCGGTGGTCATCCCCGTGCTCAGCGTGGCCTCGAGCATCAGCTGCCAGATACGCGGCAGGGGCTACTTCGGCTACCTGCACTGGGACGGCGGCAACGCCCGGACGGCCTACATGGACGATGTGCCCCGCCATGCCCACTTCAAGCTCTACGAGTGGGTGGAGACCAGCGGCTACTCGTCGATCTTCCCGCCGGGCATCACCGTGGGCAAGATCATCCACGTGTACAACTCGCCCGACGGCGTGTCGTACCGGCTACAGGTGGCCCTCTCTACCGACTTCGGCAAGCTGCGTGACGTCTGCGTCATCGACAACAAGCCCATGCTCGAACAACTGGAGGTGCTCAGAGCCGCACAAGACTCGCTCAAAAACAAAGACGACAAATAGGAACAGTTATGAATATCGACTTGCTGAGACGGCTGTTGCTCTTTATCATATTGCTGCTGGCACAGGCATTGGTGTTGAACCACATACACCTCTTCGATTGTGCCACACCCCTGCTGTATATCTACTTTGTGACCAGCTTCAAGCGCAACTATCCCAAGTGGGCCATCCTGCTGTGGAGTTTCATCATGGGCCTGAGTGTTGACATTTTCTCCAACACCCCCGGCGTGGCCGCCACGTCGATGACCTTGCTGGGATTGCTGCAGCCCTACGTGCTCGAGATGTTCATGCAACGCGAGAGCGACGACGACCTGCAGCCCGCCATCTTCACCTTTGGCCTGGCGCGCTATATCTACTATACGCTGCTGCTCACATTCGTCTACTGTATGGTATTCTTCACCATCGAGACCTTCACCTTCTTCAACTGGATGCAGTGGCTGCTGTGTATCGGCGGCAGCACAGTGCTCTCGGCCATCATGGGCGTGGTGGTGGAGAACCTCCGGAAAAACTAGTGCCCCCGCCACGCCTCCGGTGAAGATGAAGTGAATAAAAATGAAAGATAAGGATTTTTGATGAAGGATTTTAATTTAGAAAACAGGAAAATGGTGATTGGAGGTGTCGCCACATTGATTGTGGTGCTCTACATCATCCGCCTTTTCGCTCTTCAGGTGGTCAGCGACGACTACCGGAAGAGCGCCGACTCCAATGCCTTCCTCAAAAAGATAGACTACCCTTCGCGCGGCGTCATACGCGACCGCAACGGCAAACTGCTGGTCTACAACCAACCCTCATACGATATCATGGTGGTGATGAACGAAGCCAAGGGACATCTCGACACGCTCGATTTCTGCCGCACGCTGGGTATCACCAAGGAGTATTTCGTCAAGCGCATGGACGAAGTGAAAGACCGTAACAAGAACCCCGGCTACTCGCGATTCACCCAGCAGTTGTTCATGACACAGATCGACGACAAGAACTTCAGCGTGTTTCAGGAGAAGATCTTCAGGTTTCCGGGCTTCTACGTGCAGAAACGCAGCATCCGCCAGTACCAATACCCATACGCCGCACACATCCTGGGCGACGTTGCCGAGGTGTCGCAGAGCGACATCGACGAGGACGACTATTACCAGCCGGGCGACTATATCGGCAAGCTGGGCGTGGAGCGCAGCTATGAGAAGGAGCTGCGCGGAGAGAAAGGCGTGAAGATCATGCTGCGCGACGCCCACGGGCGCATACAGGGGCAGTATCAGAACGGCAAGTTCGACCACCGCCCGCGCCCCGGCAAAGACCTCACGCTGGGCATCGACATCAACCTGCAAGCCCTCGGTGAGAAGATGCTCGAAGGCAAGATAGGTGCCATCGTGGCCATCGACCCACAGACCGGACAGGTGCTGAGCATGGTGTCGTCGCCCTCTTACGACCCCCGCCTGCTCGAGGGGCGCAACCGCAGCAGGTACCACCGCGAGCTGTCGAAGAATGTATGGAAGCCGTTGCTCAACCGCGCCATCATGGGACAGTATCCGCCGGGGTCTACCTTCAAGACCTCGCAGGGCCTCACCTTTCTCACCGAGGGCATCATCAACAGCCGCACGCAGTATCCCTGCCACCATGGCTTCTACTACCGTGGCCTGCACGTGGGCTGCCACGGCCATGCCTCGCCCGTGTCGATCGTACCCGCCATCAGCACCTCGTGCAACAGCTATTTCTGCTGGGGACTGTACCACATGATGAGCAACAGGCAGAAATACAAAACCGTGCAGGAGGCCATGAACACCTGGCGCGACTATATGGTGAGCATGGGATTCGGCTACAGGCTAGGCATCGACCTGCCGGGCGAGAAACGCGGGCTCATACCCAATGCAGGCTTCTACGACAAGGCCTACAGGGGGTCGTGGAACGGCCTGACCGTCATCAGCATCTCCATCGGCCAGGGTGAGGTGAACCTCACGCCGCTGCAGATTGCCAACCTCGGGGCCACCATCGCCAACCGCGGCTATTATTACATACCCCACGTGGTGAAGAGTATCAAAGGCGGCGACATCGACACGACATTCTACCGGCGCCACTATACCAGGGCCAGCCGCAGGGCCTACGACTATATCGTGGCCGGCATGCGCTCGTCGGTGCTCGGCGGCACCTGCAAGCACCTTGGAGGCCTGCCCTTCGCGGTGTGCGGCAAGACGGGTACCGCACAGAACCGCGGGCAAGACCACTCGGTGTTCATGGGCTTCGCCCCGATGGACAACCCCAAGATTGCCATCGCAGTATATGTAGAGAACGGCGGCTTCGGTGCCGACTTTGCCGTGCCCATCGCCGGCGTGCTCTTCGAACAGTATCTCACCGGCAAACTCTCTCCGGCCCGTGCCAAGGAGGCAGAGTCACTGCAGAAACGACGCATAGCTTATGGTTCAAGAAACAGGTAAACAACCCAGTGTGCTCCGTAGTCTCGACTGGTGGACGATAGGCATTTACATCGCCCTGCTGGCCTTCGGCTGGATCAGCGTCTGCGGTGCCAGCTACACCTACGGCGAGACCGACATCTTCAGCCTCGACACGCGTTCGGGCATGCAGATCATCTGGGTTGGCACGTCGCTCGTACTGGGCTTCGTGCTCCTGATGCTCGACGACCGCTTTTACGACACCTTTGCCTATGTCATCTACGCCCTGCTGCTGCTGTTGCTCTTTGTCACCATCTTCAACCCCCACGAGATCAAAGGCTCGCGGTCGTGGCTGGTGCTGGGGCCGCTGCGCCTGCAACCGGCCGAGTTTGCCAAGTTTGCCACGGCGTTGGCCGTGGCCAAGCTCATGAGCACCTATGGGTTCACCATGAGCAAGTGGAAGCACTTCGCCGCTGCGGCGGCAGTGGTGCTGCTGCCCATGCTCTTCATCGTGGGACAGCGCGAGACGGGCTCGGCGCTGGTCTATCTCTCGTTCTTCCTGATGTTCTACCGCGAGGGGATGCCTGGCGGCATCCTGTTCACGGGCGTGGCGATGATCGTCTACTTTGTCGTGGGTATCAAATACGAACAGGTGTTCCTGTGGACCACGCCCACCTCTGTGGGCAAGTTCATCGTCCTGATATTGGTGCAGCTATTTGCCTCGGGCATGGTCTACGTCTATTGCGTTGACAAGAAAAAGGCCTTCCAGATGGCCGGACTCTGTATCGGCCTCACCCTTCTGGCACTGCTGTTCTCGAAGTTTGTCATCCCGTTCGATGTCGTCTGGGTGCAACTCATCGTCTGCGCCGCCCTCATCGGCTATCTTATCTTCCAAGGCATGTCCACCCGAGTGGTCAATTATCTGCTCATCGGACTGTTCGCCGTGGGGTCTGTCATCTTCTTCTACAGTGCCGACTATGTGCTCAACGACGTGATGGAGCCTCACCAGCGCGTGAGGATCAACGTGCTGCTGGGGCTTGACGAAGACCTGGCCGGTGCCGGCTATAACGTTCACCAGAGCGAGATCGCCATCGGGTCGGGCGGTCTGCGCGGCAAGGGATTCCTCAACGGCACACAGACCAAACTCAAGTTTGTGCCCGAGCAAGACACCGACTTTATCTTCTGCACCGTAGGCGAGGAGGAGGGCTTCATCGGGTCGGCGGGCGTGCTGCTGCTCTTCCTGGCCCTCATCATCCGACTCATCCACATCGCTGAGCGACAACCGTTCAAGTTTGGGCGCGTCTACGGCTACTGCGTGCTGAGCATCTTCCTCTTCCATGTCTTCATCAACGTGGGCATGGTGCTGGGCCTCACGCCCGTCATCGGCATCCCCCTGCCCTTCTTCAGCTACGGCGGCTCGTCGCTCTGGGGCTTCACCATCCTGCTGTTCATCTTCCTCCGCATCGATGCCGGAAGAAACCTGGTGAGGACCTGATCAATAATGGGCTTTTAAAGACATAGTAACAGAATAACAGCCATGCGGCGGTGGGGTATTTCTCGCAGATGGCGCAGATGACGCAGATTTTTGGCTCACGCGATGGGTGGGCCCCTCGCAGAGGCTCGGGGGATCTTCGCAGATCAGGCTAGCGCGGTGGGGGCTCTAGCAATTCACGCAATGAACGCAACAGGCTGGAGATGGAGCATAAGGGTGATGTATTGGCGTGTGCAGCGCACGTTTAATCATTAGGCCGCTAACAGGCCCTGTACAAGCACCTCCCACACTCTAGTGAGCAATAAAACTCCTAAGACCCCTACCCTAAAACCCCTACCCTAAAACTCACCCTAAGCCCCCCGCCTACTCCTCAACCCCATGTGAATAAAATCTCCGTGTACTCCGTGACTCTGAGTGAGATATTCACCGAATGGTTACCGCCCACTGGGTATTTGTTCTTAAAAAAAAGTTAATCAATATATTATTCCCACCCCGATTCTCAAAAAAAGGCATATCTTTGCAGAAAATTAAAGAGATACCTCAAATCCGCAACTGTTGCGATAAAATGCCAGTTTGGCTCATAACCATCATTTTGTTGGCTTTGGCTGTCATGATGGTGTCGTATTTTTCGTGACAGAGCATTTCATCCCCTTACCCCACAAAGCGACTTGAGG
>JBHAFS010000004.1:0-60354 GCA_041856205.1 Prevotella sp. | reverse complement strand
GTTCTTCTGCCTCGCGCACCATACGATCGATGTCGTCCTGTGACAGTGATGATCCGCCAGAAATGGTGATCGTCTGCTCCGTGCCGGTGCCCTTGTCCTTCGCAGAAACCTGCACGATGCCGTTCGCGTCGATGTCGAACGTCACCTCGATCTGAGGCACGCCGCGGCGAGCCGGTGCGATACCCTCGAGGTTGAACTGTCCGATGCTCTTGTTCTGCGAAGCCATGGGGCGCTCGCCCTGCAGCACGTGGATGGTCACCGCCGTCTGGTTGTCGACAGCCGTAGAGAAGGTCTCGCTCTTCTTGCAGGGAATGGTGGTGTTGGCCTCAATGAGCTTGGTCATCACGCCGCCCATGGTCTCAATACCGAGGGTCAGCGGAGTAACATCGAGCAGCACGATGTCGCCTGCACCGCCCTCGTTGTTGAGGATGGCACCCTGGATGGCAGCACCTACGGCCACCACCTCATCGGGGTTCACGCCCTTAGAAGGCTCCTTGCCGAAGTAGTTCTTCACCAGCGTCTGCACGGCGGGGATACGGCTCGAACCACCCACGAGAATCACCTCGTCGATGTCAGAGGTCGACAGGCCGGCGTCGCGCATGGCGTTCTGGCAGGGCACCAGACACTTCTGGATGAGCTCATGGGCCAGCTGCTCGAACTGAGCACGGGTGAGGCTCTTCACCAGGTGCTTGGGCACGCCACCCTCAGCGGAGATATAGGGCAGGTTGATCTCGGTGCTGGTGGTCGACGACAGCTCGATTTTGGCCTTCTCGGCAGCCTCCTTGAGGCGCTGCATGGCCATGGGATCCTTGCGCAGGTCGATGCCCTCCTCGCTCTGGAAGGCGTTGGCCAGCCAGTCGATGATCACCTGGTCGAAGTCATCACCACCCAGGTGGGTGTCGCCGTTGGTCGAGAGCACCTCGAACACACCGCCACCAAACTCGAGGATTGAGATATCGAAGGTACCACCACCCAGGTCGAACACAGCGATCTTCATGTCCTTGTTGGCCTTGTCAACACCGTAGGCCAGGGCAGCAGCCGTAGGCTCGTTCACGATACGGCGCACGTTGAGACCTGCAATCTGACCGGCCTCCTTGGTGGCCTGACGCTGCGAGTCGGAGAAATAGGCGGGCACGGTAATCACCGCGTCGGTCACCTTCTGGCCCAGGTAGTCCTCGGCCGTCTTCTTCATCTTCTGCAGCACCATGGCCGAGATCTCCTGCGGGGTATAAGGATGTGCGGCACCCTCGATCTCTACCTTGGGGTAGCCGTTGTCGTTGATGACACTATAGGGTACACGCTCGGCCTCCTTGCGGCTCTGCTCATAGGTCTCGCCCATGAAACGCTTGATGGAGTAAACGGTATTCTTCGGGTTGGTCACGGCCTGACGCTTTGCCGGGTCGCCCACCTTGCGCTCGCCATCCTTCACAAAGCCGATGACTGACGGCGTGGTGCGCTTGCCCTCAGAGTTGGTGATCACAATAGGCTCGTTGCCTTCAAAAACGGAAACACAACTGTTAGTGGTTCCCAAGTCGATTCCAATAATCTTTCCCATAATTGTATTTTATTTTTTTATTTTTATTATTTTCTGTCTTAGTCGGTGCGGCCCCTGGGAGCGTCCTCCACCGGCCGACCGGTATACTGAAGTACGCCTATTATCTAACAAAGGACGTGCCGAGGCCGGCACGTCGGCGGAGGGAGTGACAAGATGGCACAATCGCCCTGCCCCACCCTGCCGTATTGCTGACAACGCGTGCAAGCTGTCAGCCCAACAACATGGCAGAAGGACAGTATCTATCAAAAGGTATATGGGTACTGGCGGTGCCTCAGCGACAAACACCATCAGGGAGCCGTTTCATGCAAAGAAAAAATAAAGGTGTACACCGCGCTGCGGTAATGGGAAAAACACTATCTTTGTAGACAGCATTCATCGATTATTAACCATCAATATGACTACAAAAAAAGCATTGTTCATCGGTGGCACGGGCACCATCAGCTCGGCCATTACCCGTCTGGTGGCAGCCCACCCCGACTGGGAGCTCACACTGCTGAACCGTGGCACGCGCAACGACATCCCCAACAACGTAAGAGTGATACAAGCCGACATCCGCACAGACGATGTGGCATCGAAGCTCGGCAACGAGGTGTATGACGTGGTGGCCGAGTTCATCGCCTTCACGCCCGAGCACGTGGAGCGCGACTTCCAGCTGTTCAGCGGTCGCACGCGCCAGTATATGTTCATCAGTTCGGCCTCTGCCTACCAGAAACCCGTGGCCCACTATCTGATTACCGAGGACACCCCGCTCGACAATCCCTACTGGCAATACTCGCGCAACAAGCAGGCCTGCGAGGAGCTGCTGCACTGTCATGCCACGGCCGACGCCTTCCCGGTGACCATCGTCCGTCCCAGCCACACCTACAGCGAGCGGTCGATCCCCGTCGCCGTACATGGCAGCCACGGCAGCTGGCAGGTGGTGAGACGCATGATGGAGGGCAAGCCGGTCATCATCCACGGCGACGGCAACTCGCTGTGGACCCTCACCCACAACACCGACTTCGCGCGTGGCTTCTTCGGCCTGATGGCCAACGCGCAGGCCATCGGTGAGACCTATCACATCACCTCCGACGAGAGCCTCACCTGGAACCAGATCTACGAGGCGCTGGCACAGGCCCTGGGCGTGGAGCTCCATGCCTGCTATGTGCCCAGTGAGCTGCTGGCCGCCAGTCCGGCCTACGACATGACCGGCAACCTGCTGGGCGACAAGGCCAACACGGTGGTCTTCGACAATGCCAAGCTCAAGCGGGCGGTGCCAGGCTTCAAGGCCGAAGTGAAATACCGCGACGGGGTGCGCATGACCCTCGACTATATTCTTTGTCACGAGGAATGTCAGCCCCTCGACCCCGCCTTCGACCAATGGTGCGACCGTGTGGCTGCCATCATGCACGAAGCCAAAGAGCAGATGGGACGCCTCTCCCTGTGAACCGACAGGGCCGGACAACCATGGCCCGACCCTGCTGTCATCAGATCTCCAATATCTCCTGCGGCGTGTGGACAATGGTCTGCGCGCCGTTGGCTTCGAGGAACGCGACGTCCTTGAAGCCCCATGCCACGCTGATGCACGGCATCTGGCAGTTGCGCGCCGTCATGATGTCCACCTCGCTGTCGCCGACATACACCGCCGTGGCCTTGTCGGCCTGCAGGGCTTCGATGGCCTTGACCACGGTGTCGGGTGCCGGTTTCTTGCGCACGCCCCTGGCCTCCTGCTCCCCGATAGCCACACTCACCAGGGGCCCGAAATAATGGGCACAGAGCTTCTTGGTGGCTGCGTCGAGCTTGTTGCTCACCACGGCCACCCGTTTGCCTGCCTGTTGCAGTCGTGTGAGCATGTCGATGATGCCGGGATAAGGTGCCGTGGTGTCGAAGCCGTGAGCCAGATAGTGCTCACCGAAGGTGCTGAGAATCTGTTCAAACTGCGGATGCGCCGTGCCTCCGGGCACCGCCCGCTCGATGAGTTTACGCACGCCATTGCCCACGAATGCCCGCACCTCCTCGCGCCTGTGGAGCGGCAGTCCGAAAGCCGCCAGGGCATAGTTGGTGCTGGCCGTCAGGTCGTCGAGCGTGTCGAGCAGCGTGCCGTCGAGGTCGAAAATATATGTATCGTATTTCATGTTGTCGTTGTCATTTGTCTTTGCCTCCCTTCCTGCAAAGTCAATTTACAGGCAAAAGTACCCAAAAAGCACATCCCGGCAAAGCATAACGGGTGAAAAAATGTTATCTGCTTGTCTGAATTCGGACCATCAAATGGCTCAGTGGAATAATCGTTAGGCAATGTTCATGTCGGCTTGTTGTTTTCTCGCAGATGGCGCGGATGCCAGATTTTGGGCTCACGCAGTGGTCCACTCTCGCAAAGAACGCCTTAAACGCAATAGCCGGGGGCGGAGAGGCCGTATGGATGTGATGTGCCTCGGATAGACACCCGTTACTCTCATATCAGACCCACTGGAGGGTCTGGCAAGTAAACCTGCTCCGCCCTCAAGATTTTTGACGATACAAAAAAGACAAGCTGAGTGGTTCACATAGAACACTCAGCTTGTCTTCGTGTGCGCCTGACAGGACTCGAACCTGCACTGCGTAAACAACTAGATCCTAAGTCTAGCGCGTCTACCAATTTCGCCACAGGCGCATCTGGGGTGCAAAGATACACATTATATTTCTAATTCATGATGAATTAATAGAAAACTTACTGGAATTTCATGGTCAGGGAGATGCGACGACGGCGCCGGTCTACCTCGATGACCTTCACCCTGACATGCTGGTGCAGCTTCACCACGTCGTTGGGATCTTTGACGTAGCGGTTGGCCAGTTGCGAGATGTGCACGAGTCCGTCCTGATGCACGCCGATGTCGACAAATGCACCAAAGTTGGTGATGTTGGTCACGATGCCCGGCAGTTCCATGCCCGGTACCAGGTCATCGGGTGTCTTCACCCTTGGGTCGAACTCAAAGGTCTCGATCTTGTCACGTGGGTCGAGGCCCGGTTTCTCGAGTTCCTGCATGATGTCCTGCAGGGTGGGCAGTCCCACCTCCTGTGTGACATAGTGCTGTATGTTGATTTGCTTGCGCAACTCAGGATTGCTCATCAGGTCGGTGACCTGGCACCCGCAGTCGCGAGCCATCTGCTCCACGATGCCGTAGCGCTCAGGGTGTACGGCACTGCTGTCGAGCGGGTTGCTGGCTTGGGCAATGCGCAGGAAGCCGGCACACTGCTGGAAGGCGGCAGGCCCCAGACGCGGCACCTTCTTCAGCTGGGTGCGGGCGGTGAAGGCGCCGTGCTCCTTGCGGTAGTCGACGATGTTCTGGGCCAGAGCCGGTCCAAGCCCACTGACATAGGTCAGCAGATGCTTGCTGGCCGTGTTGACATTCACGCCCACCGAGTTGACGCACAGCTGCACCGTCTGGTCGAGGCTGTGCTTGAGCTTGGCCTGGTCCACGTCGTGCTGATATTGTCCCACGCCGATGCTCTTCGGGTCAATCTTCACGAGTTCGGCCAAGGGGTCCATCAGTCGTCGGCCGATACTCACGGCACCGCGCACGGTGACATCCTGGTCGGGAAACTCTTCGCGGGCGATGTCGGAGGCCGAATAGATACTGGCTCCGTCCTCGCTCACCACGTAGGTGGGTACATCCTTGAGCTGGCGCAGGATATCGGTCGTCTCGCGCGATGCCGTGCCATTGCCCACAGCGATGGCCTCCACCTGATATTTCTTCGTGATCTCCTCGAAGCGCTGCTGGGGCGACTTGCTGCCTGCGCCGGCATTGTCGGCCTTGTGTCCCACGGCAAATACCACATCGTGGAAGAGCAGATTGCCCTGTGCATCGAGCACCACCACCTTGCATCCTGTACGGATGCCGGGGTCAACGCCCATCACCCGCTTCTGGCCCAGCGGGGCGGCGAGCAACAGCTGCCTGAGGTTTTCTTTGAATACTTTGATGGCCTCGTCGTCGGCCTTCTCCTTGCTCAATGCTGCAAACTCCGTTTCCATCGACGGACGTATCAGACGTTTGTAGGCATCCTCAACCGCCTCGGACATGAGCGTCTGACAGGCTCCGTAGCCATGTACATAGTGGCGCTTGAGGCGTTCGATGCACGTCTCGTCGTCGGCCGTGATGCTCACCCGCAGGATGCCCTCGTCCTCGCCGCGGCGCATGGCCAGCAGGCGGTGTGAGGAGCAGCGGCGCAGTTCTTCGCTGAAGAAGAAGTAGTCGGAGTATTTTTGTGCCAGTTCCTCATCCTTCATCTTGGTGATCACCCTTGAGGTGATGGTGGCCTCGCGCCTGAATACGCTGCGCACGTTCTGCCTGCTGCCTTCATCCTCGCTGATGGTCTCGGCGATGATGTCCTGCGCCCCTTTCAGAGCCATGGTCACGTCAGTAACGTCGTCTTTGACGTATGTGCGGGCCGCCTGCTCGGGGTGAGGCTCACGTTGCTTCATGATGAGCAATGCCAGCGGCTCGAGCCCTTGCTCTCGCGCCACCTGGGCACGGGTGCGGCGGCGGGGCTTGAAAGGCATGTAGATGTCTTC
Source organism: Prevotella sp. (assembly GCA_041856205.1). Taxonomy (GTDB): domain Bacteria; phylum Bacteroidota; class Bacteroidia; order Bacteroidales; family Bacteroidaceae; genus Prevotella. The sequence continues at coordinate 54,271 of JBHAFS010000004.1, read as the reverse complement.
CAGCTCCGTAGCGTTCCACGACGCGACAATACGTTGCCGCAGTTCGTCGGTGAGTTTTCCTTGCTCTTCGATCGTCTTGAGGATGGTCTCCTTGCGTTTCTGCAGTTCCTTGAGCTTGTCGTTGAGGTCGCTGATGGCGGCTACCTGCACTTCGTCGAGGTTGCCGGTGGCTTCCTTGCGATAGCGGCTGATGAAGGGGATGGTGCATCCGGCATCGAGCAGGTCGAGCGTCGCCTCTACCTGTGGCAGTCGGATATTAAGTCTTTCGGAGATGTATGTTGCAAATGCATTCATGTAGAGTTGATGTTTAAGGGTGATGGTTGTATGGTTTCAGGGTGTTTGTGCTGCGGCGTGAGCGTTATGGGGTTAGTGCAATATACCTGCGTGCCCTCTCGATGATGGTGTCCCATCCGTGGAGATAGTCCTCGATGGTAAGTCCCACCTTGATGTCCGGGTCGATGCCACCCTCTGTGCTCTGCTTGTCTTTGTCGTACATGGGACATGCCGAGAAGCGCACACTCCAGCCGTTGGGCAGCTCGCTCGAGAAAGGCAGGCCTGCCCCGCCGCCAGTCTTGTCGCCGATGATGGTGGCTTTGGGGCAGCACTTCATATATTTCACAAACTCGTTGGCTGCCGAGAACACCTGCCGGTTGGTGAGCACCACAACCGGCTTCTGCCATCTGATGCCGCTGCTGGGTTTCAGCCGCTGCACCTGTAGTTCGGAGAAGTCGTTGTGTCCCTTGCCGGTCTTGTGCTGCATGTAGCCCACGGTGATCTCCTCATTTGTGAAGCGGGCAGCCAACGTCTCTGCCGAGGTCAGCATACCGCCGCCGTTGTCGCGTAGGTCGATGATGATGCCGAGGCAGGGCTGCAGGTAGAAGAGAATCTCGTCGAGGTTACCCGCACCGAATGTCGTGTTGAACGTGGTGCATCTGATGTAGCCGATGTTGTCGTCGAGGATGCGGTAGCGCAGCCCGCTCGCTATCTTGTAGTCGGTGCCCAGATACTTGTTGATGAGCGTGTCGCTGATGTTGCTGGGGTAGTTTTCGTGGTAGCCCCAGTAGCGGCCCATGTCAAATGAAGTAAAGAGGTTGACGTGCCCGTCTTTCAGTTCCGACAGCATATTGGCAAACACTTCCAGCATCTGGCTATCGGTCATCCCGGCGTCCAGCTGTTTGCTGTAACGTGTGTGCACTTCGTCCCAGTCTACGCCTTTCTCTTCAAAGAAGCAGTAATGCTCATCCATGATTTTCCACAGGGCCTCGAAATTGCCGTGGGGGTCATTGGCAAATTCTGTCTCGTCGACGCACGATGATGCGAGGAGGAGGATGAGCAGCGAATAGATAAATGTGAGTCTGGACATGGTGGATGGTCAAAAAAAGTAGGACAAAGGATATTTGGCGAGATGCTGGCACTATGCGTAGACCAAGGGTGGGTGGTGCGTTCGGTGCCTAGAGACGTCATAGTCGCCATCCCAGCACGATGCCGTGCGTGTACTGATGGTATTTCAGGTCATTGGCTTTCATCTGTCGCAGGTCGCCCAGATAACCCAGGGTGAAGGTGGTGCGCCACAGATGGAAGTCGAGCATGAGCATGTGGTGTAGTTGCAAGGCGTTGAAGGGCGAGGTAAAGACGATGTTGTGGTCGTAGTTGCCTTGCGTGAAGATCTCGTAGTACGACTGCCCATAGTTGGGCGAGAAGGCCAGTCCTGCCAATGGCGACGAAGCCTCGTAGCGCAGGGCGAGGGGGTGATTGCGTATGCTGAACCGCCATGTGAGCCGCGCCGCCGGGTCGATGGACAGGGCGATGCGTGCCTGGGCCGGGTTGTTGGAGTTGCGCGTGTTGTACGTGCCACCCAGTGTGCCGTCGATCAGTCCGCCCAGGTAGAGCGTCAGGTCGTCGTTGTGCAGCTGCCAGCCATAGAGCCAACCGAACTTCAGGTTATACATGGCCGAGAGCAGCGAGTTGCTGTTGCCGCGCGTGCCCGCCGTCGACACCATGAACTGGTGCATCGTCTCGCGCGCCACACGGCTGCCCTGCCGTTGCTTGCGCGACTGCGAGAGATAGCGCAACTCCGTCCCCTTGAACTTCTCCTGCGAAAGGTAGGTGTCGAGGATATCTACATGGCTGATGGCGAATAGGCTGGCCCGCTCCTGCTGCCATACACGCTGGCGGGTAGAGTCGGCCTGTGCCTTGGCTGTAGTACAAGCCAGGATCAGCAATGCCCCTGCCACCCATTTCCTGGTGTCAACTCTTGGAATCATGACTCGTCTTTGTTATCGTTGAAGAGACTGAGTTGTCCGGTAATCTCGTCGATGACCTGCTGCTGCGTCTTGCCTGCATCCGGGTCGAGGTTCTCATCCTGCCCGTCGCTGTCGGTTGCATCGCTTTCCACGTCGCCCTCCGGCTCAGGCTGCCTGACGGGCTCCAGTTCCTCCACTTGTCCCACATGCCAGGTGGTGATGCGCTTGCCCTTGGCCTTGAAGCCCTTCACGCCGATAAAGCTCTCGGCATCGATGTCCATCGGCGGGCGGGTGGCATCGGCATCCTTGAAGGTCACGCGGATGAGCGGATAGGGCGTGTCGGTGAGTAGCAGCAGCTGGCTGTTGGGGTTGTCGCCCAGATAGTTCTGGTGCTTGCGCCCGGCATCCATAAGGAACCGCTTAAGATAGGGGTAGCCCTCGTTGTCGGCGTCGAAGAGCACCACCGTCCATACCTTGTCGGGGTCCCACTTCTCGATGACCTTGATGTTAGGCTCGAAATGGTTGTTGGGGTCGAAGTCGGTGATGTAGAACTCGCCGTTGTCGAGCACCACCAGGATATTGTCGCCGTCGTTGAACTCGCCCAGCAGCCGTCCGTGCTCCTCGTAGTTGATGCGTCGCACATCGGGGTCGAACCACACCTTGCGTCCGCCCAGTGTAGAGTGGCCGCGGCTCTTCAGCGTGATGCGGTGTATGCTCCTCTTCGACAGCAGGTTACCCTTGGCCATGCGCCCCTTGATGGCAATGTCAGAGAAGTCTTTCTCCAGGAATATGTTCTGCTTGCGCTTGCTGGGGTCGGGGTCGAGCGTCACCTTGATGACCTCGGCCTCGCCGTTGGGGTTGGCGGTGAAGTAGAGCACGCGCGAGCCCGGCGTGCCTTGCGTGAGGTCGTATTCGCGGTCGCGCGTCATGCTCGTCACATTGAAACGCTTGATGAAATACTGCCCCTGCTTTCCGTCGCGGTACACGGCGTTGTAGATGGTGCGGCTGTCGTTTTTCTTGAAGACCTGCAGCCAGATGATGTTCTTGCCCACAAAGATCTTGTCGGCCACCTTGATGATCTTATACTTGCCGTCGCGGTAGAAGATGATGACATCGTCGATGTCTGAGCAGTTGCACACAAACTCGTCCTTCTTCAGTCCCGTGCCGATGAATCCGTCCTGGCGGTTGATATACAGCTTCTCGTTGGCCTCTACCACGGTGGTGGCCTCAATGGTGTCGAAGCTGCGTATCTCGGTCAGCCGCGGGTGGGCGGCGCCGTAGGTGTCCTTCAGGTGCCGGTACCAGCTGATGGTCACGTCGGTCATGTGGGCCAGGTCGTGGTCTATGCCCTCGATCTCGGCCTTGATCTTCACCATGAGCTGGTCGGCCTTGTCTTTGCTGTATTTCAGTATGCGCTGCATCTTGATCTCGAGCAGTCGCAGGTAGTCGTCGGTCTTGATGTCGCGGATGAGCTGCTCTTTGAACGGTGTGAACTTCTCGTCGAGGAACTCCACCACAGCCTCCTGGTTGGGTGCCGTCTCAAACCTGCGCTCCTTGTACATGCGCTCCTCAATGAAGATGCGCTCGAGCGAGGCGAAGAAGAGCTGCTCCTCGAGTTCGCCCTTGCGGATCATCAGTTCCATGCGCAGCAGTCCCATCGTGCGGTCTACGTTGTTGCGCAGCACGTCGCTCACGGTGAGGAACACGGGTTTGTTGTCTTCGATGACACAGCAGTTGGGCGACAGGTTGATCTCGCAGTCGGTGAAGGCATAGAGGGCGTCGATGGTCTTGTCTGACGACACGCCGGCCGCCAGCTGCACCTGTATCTCCACCTGTGCGGCCGTCATGTCGATCACCCTCCGGGCCTTGATCTTGCCTTTCTCGATGGCCTTGGTGATCGAGTCTTGCAGCGATGCCGCCGTCTTGGTGAACGGCACCTCGCGTATGACGAGCGTCTTGCTGTCGAGCTTCTCGATCTTGGCGCGTATGCGCACCACGCCGCCGCGCTGTCCGTCGTTGTATTTGCTCACGTCGATGGCACCGCCGGTGGGGAAGTCGGGGTAGAGCTGGAACTGCTCGCCCTTGAGGTAGCTGATGGCCGCCTCGCAGAGCTCGTTGAAGTTGTGGGGCAGCACCTTGCTGCTCAGTCCCACGGCGATGCCCTCGGCGCCCTGTGCCAGCAGCAGCGGGAACTTCACGGGCAGCGTCACCGGCTCCTTGTTGCGGCCGTCGTAGCTCAGCTGCCACTCGGTGGTCTTGGGGTTGAACACCGTCTCGAGCGCAAACTTCGACAGTCGCGCCTCGATATAACGTGGTGCTGCCGCACGGTCGCCGGTGAGGATGTTGCCCCAGTTGCCCTGGGTGTCGATGAGCAGGTCTTTCTGTCCGAGCTGCACCAAGGCGTCGCCGATGGAGGCGTCGCCGTGGGGGTGAAACTGCATGGTGTGGCCCACGATGTTGGCCACCTTGTTGTATCGGCCGTCGTCCATGCGCTTCATCGAGTGTAGTATGCGGCGCTGCACGGGCTTCAGGCCATCCTCGATGTGCGGCACGGCACGCTCGAGGATGACGTATGAGGCATAGTCGAGAAACCAGTTCTTGTACATGCCCGAAAGGTGGTGTACGGCCGAGGCGTCGAAGCGATCGGCCGGCTTATAGTCGGAATGGAGGCCCTCGCCGAGCTCGTCGTCCTCGGCGGCCGACGGTGCGTCGGCTTGCTGCGATTCGAGGTCTCGCTCTTCGTCGTGGTCTATTGTCTTGTCGTCGTCCATAGGTGGATTGGGTTATTCTTGATTTTAGCCTCAAAGGTACAAAAAAAAATGGAAAACGCAAAAATATTGATAAATGTGGCCGCGCTGGCTCTTATTTTTTCAGGTTTCGCGCCTGTGTCCTTTGTGTCGTCGTCGTGCGTCAGGAGCGGTTGGTCGGTTCCTCCGGCATTTGTTGGCAGTTGCGTTTTATGCCTGCGCCGTTTGTCGCGTGCTTCCTCGTTATCCTGTTACTTTGTCAAAAAACTACCGTGTCGGCCTGCCATTTTACTCTATTTTAACGCTCTGTTATGGCAGTAATCATCGAAAAAGCAGTACCTTTGCACGATATATACTAAATAATTATAATTTAAGAAACATGGCACAAGAAGATGTTTTCAAGAAGATTGTGAGCCACTGCAAGGAATATGGTTTCGTCTTCCCCAGTTCAGAAATTTATGATGGTCTGGCTGCTGTCTACGATTATGGACAGAACGGCGTAGAACTCAAGAACAATATCAAGCAGTATTGGTGGCAGTCGATGGTGTTGCTCCACGAGAACATTGTGGGTATCGACGCCAGCATCTTCATGCACCCCACCACCTGGAAGGCCAGCGGCCATGTAGACGCCTTCAACGACCCCCTTATCGACAACCGCGACTCTAAGAAACGCTACCGTGCCGACAACCTCATCGAAGATCAGATTGGCAAGTACGACGAGAAGATCGAGAAGGAAGTGGCCAAGGCTGCCAAGAAGTTTGGCGACAGCTTCGACGAGGCCAAGTTTCGCGAGACCAACCCTCGCGTGCTCGAGCACCAGAAGAAGCGCGACGCCCTCCACGAGCGCTACGCCGAGGCCATGCAGGGCCCCGACCTGGAGGCGCTGAAGCAGATTATCCTCGACGAGGGTATCGTCGACCCCATCAGCGGCACCAAGAACTGGACTGATGTGCGCCAGTTCAACCTCATGTTCTCTACCGAGATGGGCTCGCTCTCCGATGCCGCCAACAAGATCTACCTGCGCCCTGAGACGGCACAGGGTATCTTCGTCAACTACCTCAACGTGCAGAAGACCGGCCGAATGAAGCTGCCTTTCGGTATCGCGCAGATCGGCAAGGCCTTCCGCAACGAGATTGTGGCACGCCAGTTTGTGTTCCGCATGCGCGAGTTTGAGCAGATGGAGATGCAGTTCTTCTGCCAGCCCGGCACCGAGATGAAGTGGTTCAACTATTGGAAGAAGGTGCGCCTGGCCTGGCACGAGGCCCTGGGCATGGGTAACGACAACTATCGCTACCACGACCATGAGAAGCTGGCCCACTATGCCAACGCCGCTACCGACATCGAGTTTAAGATGCCCTTCGGCTTCAAGGAGGTGGAAGGCATTCACAGCCGCACCAACTTCGACCTCTCGCAGCACGAGAAATACAGTGGTCGAGGCATCAAATACTTCGACCCCGACACCAACGAGAGCTACGTGCCCTACGATGTGGAGACGTCGATCGGCGTAGACCGCATGTTCCTCAGCGTGATGTGCCATGCCTATACCGAGGAAGACCTCGGCAACGGCGACAGCCGCGTGGTGCTCAAGCTGCCGGAGTGTCTGGCACCGGTGAAGTGCGCCGTGTTCCCGCTCGACAAGAAGGACGGTCTGCCCGAGATTGCACATGCTATCGTGGACGACCTGAAGTTCCACTTCAACACCCACTATGGCGACCCCAAAGACTCCATCGGCAAGCGCTACCGTCGTCAGGATGCCGTCGGCACGCCGTTCTGCGTGACCGTCGACCACGACACGCCCAACGACCACAAGGTGACGCTGCGTTTCCGCGACACCATGGAGCAGGAGCGCGTCGACATCGACGACCTGCGCTCGATCATCGAGGATCGCGTGAGCATCACCTCGGTGCTCAAGAAGCTCGGCAAGGAGATTGCCGGCCTCGACAAGTAAGCACGCAACGCTCGGCACCGTCGGGTCTGCAACGTACAGAGACTAATGCATCATGGGCCGGCCCGTCAACTCGGTGCCGGCTCTTAACACCACAGATATGAACAAGATCAGAAAGAACAGTGTCATCAATGGCATCAAGCGTGGAGCGCGGTTGGTGCCCCTTTGCATGGTTGCCCTGCTGGCTCTGCTGGCCTCGTGCTCGGAGAGCAGCGACACGGTGGAGGAATACCCCGACTGGCAGAACTACAATGCCACGCAGTGGAACCAGATCTATGCCAACGCCACGCAGCGCATCGCCGCAGGTGACACCAGCTGGAAGATTATCAAGAACTGGAGTCTGGAAGACTCGCTGCACACCGAGAACACCGCGTACATCGTGGTGCATGTGCTCAATGAGGGCACGGGCACAAAAAGCCCGCTCTATACCGACTCGGTGCGTGTACACTACACCGGATGGCTGCTACCCTCGACCTCGTATTCGAGCAACGGCAAGGGCTATCAGTTTGATACCACGCTACCTGCAGGAACAACCGAGCAGACGGCTGCGCCTGTACAGTTTGCGGTGAGCACACTGACCGACGGTTTCAGCACAGCCCTGCAAAACATGCACATCGGCGACGAGTGGGAGGTCTATGTACCCTGGACACTCGGCTACGGTACGTCTGGCAGCACCAATATCCCCGGTTATTCGGTGCTGATATTCGACATGAAACTCATGTCCTACTATCGCGCCGGATACGATGTGCCCGATTTCAAGGCCAAGCGTGGGTGGGTGACGGCAGAGTCGGCCGACTGGGACGACTGACCTCGCATGGCAGCAAGCCGCTTCTTTATATATAATATATAAGGTATAGAGCCTATACGGATGCCCGGGACTTACAGTCTCGGGCATTTTTCATGGGTTGCTGCTGCCATTCATAAGGCATCTGTCTATGGGGCTCATCACCTGTTTGCAATGGGCTTTGCCAATTATGGCTTGTCTGGTGAGATGCTATCCTCTAATGAAACACATGCTCGACCGAGCTATCCTCATGAGGCAGACACGTCGTCCTGTCCGAATGGGATGGGCTGTTCACATGGTCTCGCGTGGTGAAAAGGCCCTTACGGCCTCGCCTTCTCTGCCGGTAGGCATAGTGGGAAGGGGCTGGAGCCGTCGGGGTGAGAGGCTATCCACGTTCTGCTTCGACTCGAATCACGTTCTGCTTCGACTCGAATTACATTCTGCTTCAACTCGAATCACATTCTGTTTCGACTCGAATCACATTCTGTTTCGACTCGAATCACATGCCGTTTCGACTCGAATCACATGCCGTACCTATTGTAGACGGATAGCCTGGAGTAGGCTTGGGGCCTATCGGAACAGGCCACACGCGCTGCGTCCAGCCGCTTTTGCACCGCTCACGAAGAAGTCAGAGCATTTCCAAGCGGGTATCAGAGCCGTGCAGCGAATATCGAAAAAGGGGGCGAAAATGGGCTTTTTTGTATGTGTGCGCGTACACAATTATTGATTTGGGTCAATAAAGGGCCTATTTTGGGGATAATCCAGGTAAAATAGTTGTGGCGTTTAAGAATAACCCCTACCTTTGCATCGTCAAAAGGATAACACAAGCACGTGAGTGCGTGAGACATAAAAAAAGTTAGATAAGGTTTATAAGAAACTAAGTTATTACAAAGAGAAAGGTATTCAGTTGTAAGGTAAAAGATTGTAGAGATAAGGTATTAGGCATTAAGGTAGAAGATATTCAGGAGAGGTATTTAGTCAGATAGGTAAAAGATTGTTACGTTAGGTGTTTAGTCGTAAGGTAAAAGATCGATACGTTAGGTATTAAGAAGATAGGTAGAAGATTGTCAGGACAGGTATTAGGAAGGTAGAAGATTGTAGGATATAGGATAACTCGATAGGTAAGTTTAAATATAGGTAGATGACAATCGGCGAGCCAAGGGGGCTCCGCCGTCAGGGTAACAAAGAAACAGGATAACAAAAGTAAGGTAGAAAGATGTCTTTGACAACGATGCTTAAAGTGTACGCAGCAATGGCTGCGGCACTCCGATGGGTGGATAACAGCCATCCACTCTGTTGACGAAACTGTTTTTCGGAGATTCAGCATAGAAACGTCATTCGATACAAGGCGATTCCCAGTCATGGGGGATTGCCTTTCGTTCTTTATGTCGGGCCCTCAGTCATGCTTACAAATTAGGGGGCGAGACGGGTTATGAATAGAGCACGAGGCTGGTTTATGAAATAAGATGGATGTGATGCAACAAAAAGAGGTGCAATGTGGTCTAACATCATAAACCCAAGAAATACAGATGAACGAAGAGACAAAAGATATGCCCAAATACGGCGATGACATCAAAGGCACGCGGTCGTACAGGGCGTTGGCCAAGCTGTCCGACTGGATGGACAGATACTACATTGATCCCATCCTGGGCATCATTCCCGGTGGCTGGGGCGACACCCTATCGGCTGTGATGATGCTGCCCTTCATCGGTTTCAGCTTATTGGTGGTGCGATCGATGCCCCTGACGCTGGCCATCGTCTACAACGTGCTGAAAGATGTCATCGTGGGACTCATCCCGTTCTTCGTGGGCGACATCCTCGATGTGTTCAGCCATTCGTACACCCGCAACATGCGGCTGATACGTGGATTCGTAGAAAAAGACAAGGCCATTGTGCATGAAGTGAACCGTAAGGCATGGGGCTTTGCCGCTGCCATTGTGCTCTGCATCGTGATCATCGTGTTGCTGGTGAAGCTCACCATCATGCTCTTCTCCATGCTCTTCCATTGAGCAGGCTAACATACGCTCACCCCGACAACCATCAGTGGGGCGCCCTGTTTGTTGAACCAAACGGCCGCTTCACTGATTTTTTTTGCTCACTCCACCTCCCATGCCCTATCTTTGCAACGACAAAGACAGCAATATGAACATAACCCAGCGATTATGAAGAAGAATTTGAATTTGATTATCATGGCAGCCATTCTGCTGTGCGCAGCATGCTCATCGGGAGATGACCTGCTGGACGACTACACCGAGTCCATCGCCAATGGCAGCACAGGATCCTCTTCCACCTCATCGGGATCGAGCAGCACTACGACCAACAGCGACCTGAGCAGCCTCGACGTGACCATCGACTCCTCCGAACTCTCCGAGACAGAGACCATTCCCACTGACGACGAGGACTATGTAGAGAACTATTCGGCCACCCAAACCATTTACATTACTTATAACGGTTCTTCTGCCAGCTATGAGGGCAGCGTGTCGGGTGTGAGCATCGCCATCAGCGGTGCCGATGTCACCGTCACCTCGACCACAGCCGGCGTGAACTACGTGCTCTGCGGCAGCTCAAGCGAAGGTTCATTCAAAGTGGCATCGAGCGACAACAACAAAAAGTTTGAACTGACACTCGCTGGCCTCACCCTCAACAACAGCGACGGCCCCGCCATCAATATCCAGGCAGGCAAGCGTGTGTATGTGGTGCTCAAAGACGGCACCACCAACAGCCTGAGCGACGGCACCAGCTATGCCTCGAGCACAGAAGACCAGAAGGGCACGCTCTTCAGCGAGGGGCAGCTGCTGTTCTCGGGCTCCGGGCGTCTCAACGTCAGCGCCAACACCAAGGCCGGTATCGCCAGCGACGACTATATCCTCGTTCGCCCCAACACCAACATCTATGTCAACGCCACACAGGGCAACGGCATCAAGTCGAACGACGGCATCGACATCCGCGGCGGTGTCATCAACGTAGCTGTGAGCGGCGTGGCCGCCAAGGGACTGTCAACCGATGGCTACTACACCCAGAGCGGCGGTCGTGTGACGGCCATCACCACAGGCAGTTCGGAATACGACTCCGATGAGAAAGATGTCTCTGGATCTGCCGGTCTGAAGGCCGACTCCATCATCACCATCAACGGCGGACAGCTCCTCGTCAAGAGCACAGGAGCAGGCGGCAAGGGCATCAGCAGCGACCAGGCCATCATCATCAACAATGGCACGGTGAAGGCTGTCACTACCGGCAAGACCTACACCTATTCGAGTAGCCTCGACAGCAAGCCCAAGGGCATCAAGGCCGACGGCAACCTGCAGATCAACGGCGGTGCCATCATGGTGAAAGCCAGTGGCGGCGAGGGTGCGACCATCAAGATCAGCAACGGCTCCACCGAAGTGGCCAGCTACGTCATGGGGCGCAGCTATAGCGGCACGGTGAGCTTCCTCTTCACGGCCCCGGGTCTCACCAAGGGCAGCAGCTACACCGTTACCGTCGACGGTACGACCGTGGGCACCATCTCATCGTTGGCATCGCCCTACTCCAGCATCGGCTCCTCGACTGGCAGCATGGGTGGTGGCGGACGCCCGGGAGGATGGTGATAGCTGCCATCCGCCGGCTTGCCGGCACGCCAGAGGACTTCATTCTGCCCCCGATGCGTCATACGACGCCTCGGGGCTCAGAAAGCCGTCACTCCACATTTTTCACTCCGCACCTTTTTCCTACGTCACAAAGTAGCGGATACCTGCAATAAAAACACATCAACTGTCGTTATTATTTAAACATTGCTTATGGCAAGATTTCTACACATCAGCAAGGAGAACCTCATCTACCTGGCTCTGTGGCTGCTGCTGTTCCTGGCCCCGGTAGCCAGCCTCTACTTCCGCACCACGTCCGACACGCGACTGGTGTTCCAATGGCAAGAAGTGTTCCATGTATGGACCATTTTCTCCATATACCTTGTCATTTTCCTCGTCCACAACTTCATTCTCGCACCGCTGCTCATCTACAAGCATAAGCTGTTGATGTATCTCGCCACGTCGGTATGTCTCATTGCCGTGTTTGTGACCTTCGAATGTATGAACAAGCCCAAGCGCGGACAATTGCCCATGCCACTGCCCGAAAGGTTCCGCCCCGCCGCCCGTCCTACCGACACACAGGCCCCGCCTCCCGCGGCCTTCCATCAACAAGGCGGCCCGGCCCATCAGGTCGCAAAGGCCCCCGATGCGGCAGCGACATCGCCAACAGGCATGCCACCCCGCCACAGGCATCCCCGCAATGACAAGGACCTGTTCGACGACCACATGCCACCCTTCATCATCGGACAGGCCGACCTCATCGGCGTGCTGGTGCTCGTGGGACTGCTAGGCCTCAACCTGGGTGTGAAGCTCTATTTCAAGAACGAGAAAGACCTTCACGACATGCAGAAGCTGGAGAACCAGAACCTGCAGCATCAGCTGGAGTATCTGAAATACCAGATCAACCCCCACTTCTTCATGAACACCCTCAACAACATCCATGCCCTGGTCGACATCGACCCCAGCAAGGCCAAGACCACCATCGTGGAGCTGTCGAGGATGATGCGCTATGTGCTCTACGAAGGCGACAAGAGTCTCATCCCCATCATCAAGGAGGTGGAGTTTCTGCGCAACTACGCCAGGCTGATGAAGCTGCGTTACACCGACAAGGTGAACGTAGACGTAGACATTCCCGCCAACCTCTCCGAGGGCCTCATCCCTCCCCTGCTGCTCATCATCTTCCTGGAGAATGCCTTCAAGCACGGGGTGAGCTACGAGAAGGAGAGCTTTATCAGCATCATCATGGATGCCGAGGACGGCAACCTTATCTTCAGGTGCATCAACAGCAAGAAGGCTCCCGCGAAAACTAGCGAGGGCGTGCCCTCGGAAGGCGGTCTGGGACTGAAGAACATCAAGCAACGCCTCGACCTCATCTATGGCAGCGACTATACGCTCCACCTCAACGACGGCGAGAAGACCTACGAAGTCTACCTCAGCATCCCGCTGAACGCGGAAGCCAACCACAAAGTGAAGAGTGAAGAAGGATAATGAAGACGAAACTATTGTAAATAACAGCACTTCTGCGGTTAGGTGCAGCCAATTTGCGATATATATATCAGCTCAGCCATCACCCACTGCAACACCCTTAGTAAAATTTTGAATTTTGAATTTTGAATTTTGAATTGATAAAATGTCTCGCCATCGATGACGAGCCGTTAGCCCTGCAGCAGCTGGCCGCATACATACGTAAGATACCGTTTCTCGAACTGGTGGGCGAATGTCAGAGTGCCCTCGAAGCGCGGCGCCTACTCAACCAGGAGATGGTGGATGCCATCTTCTGCGACATCAACATGCCCGACCTCAACGGCATGGACTTTGTCAAGAGTCTGGCTGCCCCACCCCTGGTGGTGTTCACCACGGCCTACGCCGAATATGCCATCGAAGGCTACAAGGTAAATGCCGTGGACTACCTGCTCAAGCCCTTCGGTCTCGACGACTTCAGGCGCGCCGCCAACAAGCTGCAGGCCCGCCTGCGCCCGTTGTCCACTACCACGCAGTCAGCCCCCGCCACCTTGGCATCACCGGTGGTTGCCGAGCCTGCCGCCACACTTGCCGACCCGCCTCGGGGCGAGAGTGGCGGAGCCACACCGCCCGAGGGCTCACTCTTTGTCAAGACCGACGGCCGTGTGGTGAAGATCAATGTCGAGGACATCACCTACGTAGAGGGCATGAGCGAGTATCTGAAGATCCATGTAGACGGCACCTGCCCCGACGGCAAGCCCCAGAAGCCCTACGTGGTGCTCTTCTCCATGAAGGGACTGGAGGAACGGTTGCCCGCCCACTTCATGCGCATCCACCGCTCGTACATCATCAACCTCTACAAAATTCAGGAGGTCAACAAAAACCGTGTCATCATGGATGCCGATACCTACCTGCCCATCGGCGACCTCTACAAAGAAGCCTTCAGCAGTTACATCAATCGTAACTTCCTGGGGAAATAAGCCAACCATACAGCTGTCATTCACAAACCAAGCGAAGGTAAGACCATTGGCTTACCTTCGCTTGGTTTGTCTATTGGCAAAAGCCACCTCACCTTGCCTGACTGCCGTATTGTACGGCTGTGGCTGTGGCCGACGTCGATCCATTGGTAACGGTGTAGCTTGTGCCCTTGACCATCGTAGGCAGAGAGATAAGGATGTACGTCGACCCACTTCCCTGCTGTCCACCCATTCCACCAAAACCGGGGCGTGACGACCCACTGGTACTCGAGGTATAGGTTGATGGCACCGTAAAGGTGCCCAGCGTATTACTGCCAAATGAGATGCTGATGCTGCTGCCTGCCGACACGCTACCCGTGGTAGTCACGTAGGCCTGGGTCGAACTGATTGATGTGGGAGTGGAGTTGGAGCCCCCCACACTGAGGATGTTGCCACCGGTAAAAATCATCTGGTAGCCCTCGGCTGCATCGATACCACACTCTGGTGAACTTCCGCCATAGGCAGCCACGGTGCCTCCAGAGATATAGATGTTGGCATTGGCGTCGAGACCATCATTGTTTGTGGAGAGTGCTGATACCCTACCACCAGAGATATACATGTTTTTGGCCGTGTTGATGGCGTCATCATAAGCGTTCACCGTCACCGTGCCTCCTGATATGGCCAGTGTATTCTTGCTCTCGATACCCTCCGATCCGCTCTGACTTCCTGAGCATATGACATTGACAGTGCCGCCGCTGATCTGTACGTCGCCCACAGCCGTGCCGTTATTCTCGTCGGCCTTGATGCCCACTTTGATACCCTTGGGCGACGAGCTGTAAGCATCGGCAAGGTTGTCGAAATTGCCCGTATAGGTACCGTCGTACACCGTTGTCCCGCCGATGTTGACATACCGCTTGCCAGAGGTGGTCACAGCAAGCGTACCGTCGGTGATGGTGAGCACCGAATCGCACGTCAAGCCCTTACCGCCGTTACCGGTAGCCGTGAGCGTTATGGTTCCACTACCGATGGCGACATTGGCATCGCTCGACAGACAGGCCGCTCCTTTCACCTCAGCATCATCGCTGTCCCAGATGCCCTTTCCACTATTGACGATTGACACCACAGGCAATGATTTCCCATCATCAATAGTTATGCTGCCGTCAGCCTTGCCCCCTTTCGTACCCGCACCTGTGACACAGATGTCGAGCGAGCCGCCTTGGATGTTGACGTACCCTGCCTCTTCGTCGTCAGCCGCCACTTGTATACCGTCGTCAAGCGTGCCACTGATGGAGATGCTGCCACCGTTCTGCTCGAAGTACTGGTTGACGTTGAAACCGTCTTTCGCGGCATGATAGACATTGATGCGGCCCGTCATGCTCTTCTTGATCTGCACATACTCGTCGCCCCCAGAAGGCATGCTTTGCATAGCCATACAGGTTGAGCTCACCCGAACCCGTGAACTCGGAGTGGCCGTTCACCATCATCGCTCCCTTGCCTTTGCTCGACTCGCTGTCACGGAGCGTGCAGGTTCCCTCAACATCTATGTTTATTCGCTTGCCGTTCTCGATGTTTACCGCCGCGCTATCGACACAGGTGAGGGTGAGGTCGCTCAGGACGAGTGACGCCTTGTACGAGCCGTCCATATAAAACGAGCCATTGCTGGAGGTGCCGCTGAGCGTGTAGGTGATCTCTGTGGCGAGATCGTCACTCTGCCCGATGGCAACATGGGCGCCGTCCACCGACACGTTGAGCGTCTGGGCTTGAGAGCCTGCCGCCACCATACAGGTGAGCAGCATGAAGTATAACTTTCTCATGACACTATCATCTTAAAGGTCTTGTCACTGGTTTTCACAACATACACGCCCTTACCAACCTTCTGCCTGGCGTTGGGCAAACTTGTGAAACTGCCTATCAGCGCACCGTTCATCGAATAGACATACAACGGCTCTTCGCCTTTCTCTACCGTCACCTCATCCACAGCCAGTGAGGTGGAGGTGAAAGCCATCATTGACAGGTCAGAGAGGTTGAACGCCACGCTCCCGTCAGCGTTGACGGCCTTCAACGTAGATCCCTGCACCGTAAGTTTCAAACTGTTGACACTGAGCGATTGTGACGTGCCATCGCTTTTGGTAAATGTGAGATAGCCATAGGTGCCATCATCGGCATCGACCGACAGTGCACCCATGGATAGCAATAGGAATAAAAAATCTCTTCATAAGCCTTCTTTTTTATGATAATCAAGTTGCCCGTACCTTTCCAGGCAATCTACGTTCAGAACTTATATTTGTAGCTCACGCCAAGAATGTGCATGTCGGGCTCCTCGTCGCTGTCGTCGTGCGTGGTCTGGAACCGGTAGTAAGCTCCCAGCCGGTGGTGCTTCGTAAGGCCGTAGTCGATGCCTAGGGTGTAGCGGGTCTTCTCCAGTGCCCACCCGTTGTACAGTTCGACATTGGCATACGGCTCCAGCTTGCCAAACTCGCGGCTCACCTGCAATCGGCTTCTGAGAACATGCTTGCCCGTGCCCGAATAGGTCTTCGGCTCATTGTCGAAAGCCTCCTGGTCGTAGTCGTAGCGTCCAGAGATGGTTTGCTCGGGACGGTAGGTATATTGCCATCGCTCGCGCAGCGAGAACTTCCACAGCCCGAGGCCCCAAGAGCCGGTGAGATCGGCGTGAAAGCGGTGGCGTGGGGTCCAGTAGCGTGCATACTTGTTGAGCGAGCCGTCAGCATGGTAGGTGTACTTGTCGCGACGGTCGTAGAGGAAGGTGTAGCCCACGCTACCCTTGAGCCATTTGCTGAACTTATAATCGCCGTCGACCCCCACTGCCCAGCGGCTGGCGCGCGAGGCATCGTTGTCGGTGCGCAGCTCGGCATCGAGTCCCACGCTCACTTTCTTGTTTACTTTTTTCTCTATCCCGACCTCTGTCCATATACCCATGTCGCTCCCCTCATTCTGGCCCAGGGCCTCCAGGGGAAATGACAGTGCTGACAGGATGAGGCAGCAGGCCCACACCATACGTCGGGCCTGGCAGCGACCTGTGAAGGTCGGCAGGTGCTGGGGTTTCTCCATGTTGTATTTTTTATTTGGAATCATCATCAAACATATTATCGTGGTTGAGCCTTACTTTCCGCTCTATGGCCTCGTCGGCCTTATGTCCGGCGTAATAGACCTTCAGCACGGCCATGTCGCACAAGAAGTCGACACCCCCACCTCTACGTGCACCACGTCGAGACCGAGTCGACCGCGCAGATCGGCCACGAGGTCATCGCGGCGGTCGGGGACGATGAGGTCGATGCGGTCGTACTGCACCAGCTTCGACGGCGTCTGCTTAAGCCGGTGCTCGCAGACCCAGATGCACCCGATGATGAGCACATTGGTCGCCAAGAGTTCGGCGACCGTCACCGACTGGGCAATGGCGTTGACCACCGACAGGGCAATGATGACAAACATATAGGTCATCTCGCGCACGGGCATGGCATCGGTGCGATAGCGCATGATCGAGAAGATGCCAAACAGCCCGATGCCGATGCCGATGCTGGTCTTGGTCTTAAGGTCTTCGAGCACGAAAATCATGAAATAGACCAGGAATAAGATGGCCACACTCATGAGCATAAACGAGAAATAGAAATCGAGCCGCTTGCTCTTCCTGAAATACAGTCGGTCGGCAATGACCCAGGTGGAGAGCATGAGGAGCACGAAACGTACGATCATCAACGGGAAGTTGGATGAGAATGTCAAAGCAAAGCTATTCATAATTGTGATGGGTTACTGTGAGTTGAGATGATGGATGAGACGCAGCCGGGACTTGATGCGGTTGCATGCCGGCTGATTATGGGTCAGGGCCGTTCCGATGACATACTTGCTGAAGCCCACTGGCTTGATGCGTAGGTCACGCAGCAGGCCCAGCACCGGACTGGACAGCAGGCTGTCGCGCTTGAGCTCGATCACCGCGATCTGCCCGAGAGTTGCCCTTCGGCCGGTGAGCAGACTGTCGAAGCAGAGGTCGATGTCGATGGTCAGCCGTTCGGTCTTGTCGTTGTTGACCAGCGTGATGCGATTGAAATGGTTTTCCAGCTGCTCGCTCAGCACATGGGGGGCATACCTGAGGTGGCGGGCCAGGAAATGCTCGTAGCTACCGTCGACGGTGTCCCCGCTGAAACGGATGGCATAGTCGGGATGCAACGGGGCGAAACCCTCCAAGGCCGTTCGCGACTTGCTGGTGCGGCCGTGGTTGTCCTTGGTCTTCACCTCTAGGAAATTGAGTCCCGAACTGACATACGACCTGATGCGCAGTTTCTGCCGCCGGGCATGACCGGCCACGTGGACACGGTACATATCCTGCTGGGGAGTGTCAAAATAGACCGTGTAGTAAGGCGACACGCGCTCGCCGTCCACCACCTGCACCCTGTAATCATCGGCGGCACGAGCAAGCAGGCTGACCAACTTGTCTCTGGTGGTCACAAACTTGATGTCGGTACGGTTCATCAGACGGATGCCACTCATTTCATCGAGTGTGATCGGTGCGAAGCTATCGAGTATTTGGTTCATAATGATGGGATGCTATCCTGTCAGGGTGGTTTAGAATCGTTGTTGCAAATTTATGAAAATATTGCAACGCCTCATAAAAATATCAGCGAAATACCAATTTCTATCAACAAACCAACAAGACCACTGCCACACATCTTCAGGCCGTTACAAACCATGAAACCCCATCGACGCCTCTCCCAGAAGCCTGCTATCAGCCCACCAGACGACCGCGGAGCCGCTGCGGAAACCACGCCATGGCGTTCTGGTTCGAGTGGAAGCAGCGCGTGGTTCGACTCGAAGCAGAACGTGGTTCGACTCGAAGCAGAACGTGGTTCGAGTGGAAACACTGTTCCAGAACGATGTCCCCATCAGGTCAGAATATCTCTTTCGGCCTATCATTCAGCCCTTTAGGCTCTGCAAAAAGAGCTCCTCAAGGAGGTCACGGCTGGCGCGAGAACTGACAGCCTCACCCACAAGCCACCACACCACCGCACAAAAAAAGCGCCCACCCAGCATCAGCTGGATGGGACGGCCCTGCTATGATTATACAGATCTCGCTGACTGCAAAATGCCAACGAGGCAAAAAACTTACTTCACGTTACCCACCTGGATCAGGTATTCGCCAATCTGCACAGCGTTGAGGGCGGCACCCTTGCGGATCTGGTCGCCGGTGAGCCACAGCGTGTTGCCGTTGTCGTCGGCCAGGTCTTTGCGCACACGACCCACATACACATCATCCTTGCCTGCACTCTCGAGGGGCATGGGATAGACATAGTTCTGGGGATCGTCAACGAGCGTGACACCCGGAGCGGCTGTCAGTGCCTGACGGATCTCGTCGACGCTGAGCGGACGCTCGGTCTCGAACCACACACTCTCAGAGTGTGAACGCAGCGAGCTGACACGCACGCAGGTGGCCGAGGTGCGCACATCGGAGTGCATGATCTTGCGCGTCTCGTTGAACATCTTCATCTCTTCCTTGGTATAGTCGGTCTCGGTCATCTTGTCGATCTGCGGGATGACGTTGTAGGCCAGCTGATGGGGGAACTTGCTGATGGTAGACACCTTGCCGTCCTCGATCATCTCCTTGTACTGCTGCTCCAGCTCCTGCATGGCAGCGGCACCGGCACCACTGGCACTCTGGTAGCTCGATACGTGTATCTTCTTGATGTGCGAGAGTTTCTCGATGGGGTTGAGCACCACAACCATCATGATGGTGGTGCAGTTGGGGTTGGCAATGATGCCGCGCGGACGGTTGAGGGCGTCCTCGGCATTGATCTCGGGCACCACCAATGGCACGTCGTCGTCCATACGGAAGGCACTGGAATTGTCGATCATCACAGCACCGTATTTGGTGATGTCCTCGGCAAACTCCTTGCTGGTACCTGCGCCGGCCGAGGCAAAGACGATGTCCACGCCTTTGAAGTCGTCATTATGCTGCAAGAGTTTCACCTCATATTCTTTACCTTTGAATGTGTATTTTGAGCCTGCGCTACGCTCAGAACCAAACAACACCAGATCATCCATGGGGAAATTGCGCTCAGCGAGAATGCGCAGAAGCTCCTGGCCTACTGCACCACTGGCGCCAACAATTGCTACTCTCATAATCTATTCCTTTCTAATGTAAAAATATAATATCCCTGCAAAATTACAACATCTTATCCAATTATCCGCACAAAATGTAACTTTTCTTAAGCATAACGATTACATTTTGTGAACTGCAAAAAAATAAAGGGTGAGCAGCGAAGGCATATTAGAAAATAATTGCTAACTTTGCGATAAATTGCAGTCTCATGCCACACATCGCATCATACTTCCCCATCACCGATCCCACACTCATTTTCTTAGTGGTGTTGCTGATTATTCTCATGGCGCCTATTGTCATGGGCAAGCTGCGCATTCCGCACATCGTAGGCATGGTGCTGGCCGGGACGCTCATAGGTCCGCACGGGCTGGGTATTCTGGAGAAAGACAGCTCGTTCAACATCTTCGGCACCGTGGGCCTCTACTTCATCATGCTGCTCGCCGCCCTGGAGATGAACATGGAAGACATGCGCCACAACCGCACGAAGACCATCACCCACGGTGTGCTGGCCTTTGCCATACCGCTGGTGATGGGCCTTGTGCTCAACTCGGCGGTGCTGCACTATGGTCTCATCACCTCCATTCTGCTGGCCAGCATGTATGCCTCGCACACGCTCATTGCCTATCCCACCGTCATGCGGTTCGGGCTGTCGCAAGAGCGCAGCGTGACCATCGCCGTGGGAGCCACGGCAATCACCGATACGCTCACGCTGCTCACCCTGGCCATCATCGTGGCCGTGGCCGACGGCAACATCACGGGGTGGTTTGGGCTGCTGCTGGTGCTGAAGACCACCGTGGTGTTTGCCCTCATCATCTTTTTCTTCCCCCGCATGGCCCGCAAGTTCTTCGTGCACTACGAGAACAGCGTCATCCAGTTTATCTTCGTGCTCGCCCTGATGTTCCTCGGCGCGCTGATGATGGAGCTCATACACCTGGAGGGCCTGCTGGGCGCCTTCGTCACCGGCCTGGTGCTCAACAGGTATATCCCGCGCGTGTCGAGGCTGATGTACAACCTGGAGTTTGTGGGCAACGCTATCTTTATCCCCTATTTCCTCATCGGCGTGGGTATGCTGGTCAACGTCAGGACGCTGCTCAGCGGATGGAGCACGCTCAAGGTGGCCGGCATCATGATTGCAGTGGCACTGATCTCGAAATGGGTGGCATCGTGGGTGACGCAGAAGACCTTCAGGCTGAAGGCCCTCGAGCGTGAGATGATCTTCGGACTGAGCAACGCACAGGCTGGAGCCACGCTGGCCGCCGTGCTGGTGGGATACAACCTCATCATGCCCAACGGCGAGCGCCTCTTCAACGACGATGTGCTCAACGGCACCATCATCCTCATACTCGTCACCTGCATCTACAGCTCGGTGACCACCGAGCGGGCCGCCAAGAAGATGGTGCTCGAGCGTAGAGACACACCGCCACAGAAAACAGTGGTGGACGATGAACAGATCCTCATACCGATGAACTATCCCGAGATAGCCGACAACCTGATGAATCTGGGCATGATGATGCGCAACAAGCGGCTCAACCGTGGACTCATCGGCCTAAACGTGGTCTACGACGACAGCCACACCCAGCACAACATGGAGAAAGGCCGCAAACTGCTGGAGCACATGGTGCAATATGCCAACTCGATGAACGTGATGATGCAGACGCAGGTGCGCATATCCAACAACATTGCCAGTGGCATCATCCACGCCTTCAACGAGTTCCAGGCCTCAGAGATCATCATCGGACTGCACAGCCACCTGGATGTCTCTACGAAGTTCTGGGGCGACTTCCACCAGTCGCTCTTCAACGGACTGTCGCGGCAGATCATCATGGCCTATATCAAACAGCCACTCAACACCATACGCCGCATACAGATCGCGGTGCCATCGAGGGCGCAGTACGAGCATGGCTTTTACCGATGGCTGGAGCGACTGGCACGGGTGGGCAAGACCTTGGAGTGCAGAATGATATTCCACGGACGTAAAGACACGCTGTCGCTCATCGCCGAGTATATGCAGAACGTACACCACAACGTGAGGTCTGAGTATGTGGAGATGACGCACTGGAACGAGATGCCGGTGCTGGCCAGCACCATCGCCAAAGACCATCTGTTTGTGGTGGTGACGGCTCGCAAGGGCAGTATCTCATATAAGAACGCGCTGGAGCGACTACCCGAGGAGCTCAGGGACCACGTGAAGAACACCAACCTGATGATCATCTTCCCCGACCAGTATAGCGACGACCCGATGACCATGACCTTTGCCGAGCCACAGCCCACAGAGCAGGAGTCGGCATACGCAGTGTTGCGGACATGGGCCATGCAGCGACTGAAGAAATAGGCAGGCACTGAGCTCGCAGAAAGGTACGTGTCGTCGCCAAAGGTTACATCAGCATGAATACATGCTATGAGATTCTATTATTGCACATAACGAAAACAAGATATGATCAACATCAAAGGTATCACCAAATCATTCGGCAATCTGCAGGTGCTCAAGGGCATCGACCTGCAAATCGGCAAGGGAGAGATCGTCTCCATCGTAGGCCCTTCGGGAGCCGGAAAGACGACCCTGCTGCAAATCATAGGCACACTCGACAAGCCCGATAGCGGGCAGGTGGAGGTAGATGGCATGGACGTGGGCAAGCTATCGTCGAAGAAGTTGTCTGACTTCCGCAACCGGCATATTGGCTTTGTTTTTCAGTTCCATCAGCTGCTGCCGGAGTTTACGGCACTCGAGAACATCATGATTCCGGCCTACATCGCAGGCAAGGGCAGCCATGAGGCCAAGGTGCGCGCCGAGGAGCTGCTGGCATTCATGGGACTGGCCGACCGCGCCAAACACAAACCCAACGAGCTCTCGGGCGGTGAGAAACAGCGGGTGGCGGTGGCGCGCGCACTGGTCAACAACCCGGCGGTGATACTGGCCGACGAGCCTTCGGGAAGCCTCGACTCTAAGAATAAGGCCGAGCTCCACCAGTTGTTCTTCGACCTGCGCGATAAGTTTGGACAGACCTTCGTCATCGTGACGCACGACGAAGGGCTTGCCGCCATCACCGACCGCACCATACACATGAAAGACGGACTGCTGGATGAACCACAAATTCCATAAATTCCATGAATAAAAGGAAAGGGACCACGAATTTCACGAATTACACGAATTTGAGGAAAAGTAGAATTCCATGAAATAAAGGGAAGGACCACGAATTTCACGAATTACACGAATTTGGGGAAAAGTAGAATTCCATGAATTAAAGGAAAGGGACCACGAATTTCACGAATTACACGAATTTGGGGGAGGCCAAGAATTTCATGAAATAGATGGGGTTAGGAAAAAGAAAATGGATGGTGTGTGGCACCGGTGAGACGCAGCTGATATGAGAACATAGCATTGCGAAAATATTGATTGCATGATGGACAATAGGAAAGAGTTATATCTTATGGATGAGTGTTACACAGTGATAGGTGCGGCGATGGCGGTACACAGCGCATTGGGGTGCGGCATGCACGAGATTGTGTATGGTGATGCCTTGTCAATAGAGCTTGGGCTTAGGGGCATCCCCTTTGAGCGGGAGAAATCATTTTCCCTGGCGTATAAAGGTATAAAGCTGCAACATGGTTTCACTTGTGATTTCGTGTGCTATGACAAGGTAATCGTTGAGATCAAGGCACAAAAGGAATTAACAGATATGAACCGTTCCCAGATTATCAACTATCTCAAGTTCACAGATAAGAAGGTCGGTCTTCTGATTAATTTTGGTGAACTTTCTCTCAAACGCGAACGCTTCGTCGTTTAGTGCCTATTTGTCCGCGTCTCTGCCTTTCGTCTCTGCCCATTGGTACCATCACCCCAATAGTCAGTGGAACCACGAACGAACACCATCACAGAAAAAATTAGTGGAATTAGCGAAATTCGTGGTCACTAACAAACACACAATAAATCAGTGGAACCTCGAACAAACATCATCCACAGAAAAAATTAGTGGAATTAGTGAAATTCGTGGTCAATAACAAATACAGAATAAATCAGTGGAACCTCGAACAAACATCATCCACAGAAATAATTCGTGGAATTAGTGAAATTCGTGGTTAGTAAATAATTAGTTAAATTAGTAGTTAACAGCATGATAAAACTTGGAGAATATAATGATTTGAAGATGGTGAAGGTGGCCGAACGACCGAACCCGCACACTTTTGGCGGTAAGGAGTCCTTCGGAATCTATCTTGACGGTGGCAAGGAAGGCGACATCCTGATGCCCCAGAAATATGTGCCTGCCCACGTCAAGCCGGGCGATACGGTGCATTGCTTTGTCTATCTCGACCAGGACGAGCGGCCGGTGGCCACCACCGAGACGCCGCTGGCCAAGGTGGGCGACTTCGCTTACCTGCGCTGCACATGGGTCAATGAGTATGGTGCCTTTCTCGACTGGGGCGTGATGAAGGATGTGTTCTGCCCCTTCCGCGAGCAGAAGAAACGCATGGAGATTGGCGACAGCTACATCGTTTACCTCTATATCGACGAGGAAAGCTACCGCATTGTGGCCACGGCCAAGGTCGACAAGTTTCTGCAAGACGCACCACAGGAGGCCTCTCTGGATAGAGATGCCGTGGCTGAGGCGGCCAACACGCTGCAGAACGGGAGCGAGGTGCCCCTGCTCGTCTGGCAGAAGACCGACCTGGGGTTCAAGGTTATCATCGACAACAAATACCCGGGACTCGTCTATCGCGACCAGATCTTCCAATATGTGCATACGGGCGACCGCCTGACCGGCTACATACAGAACATCCGACCCGATGGCAAGATTGATGTCACCCTGCAACCCACGGGGCGTAAGCTGACCACCGACTTTGCCGAGACGTTGCTGCAGTGGCTCAAAGACCATGGCGGCAGCTGCGACCTGGGCGACAAGAGCGATGCCGAGGACATCAAACGACAGTTCCAGGTGAGCAAGAAGACCTACAAACGGGCCATTGGCGACCTATATAAGCGACACCTCATCGTCATCACCGACCAGGGCGTACAGCTGGCCTGAAATTCTAAGAATAGGGTATACGGTAAAGCTAAGGGCCGCTTTGGCCAAAATACGGCTTTACCGTGTTTCGCCTTCGATGATCAATTTTATGAGACCATTCGACGCATTTGACTGAACCAATATGCTCTTGCTAAAATGCCCGGGCATCAAATCCCTACCGTGGTAGGTTACAAGAATGTAGCCGGTTTGACCAGGAGGGATGGGCCTGGGTGTATAGTGTACCTTGGTACAACTGCAAGACACACCTATCTTTTGGATTACCAGTGGAGCATCGCCCATATTGACAAATGGGAATACAACCCTTCTTACTGTATTTCGTGAGAAAAGACCAAAGTGATATTTTGCCGTCGGCAGCTTGATGACGGCCGACTTGTTTGCGGCCCAGATTGTGGCCGTAGACAGAAGCAGGAGCAGGGAAACGAAATGACGCTTTAATGTCATGTTTGCATTCATAAAAAAATGCCCATGAGTGTCATTGCACCATGGGCATTTTGTGGGGTTAAAAAATTGCCATTATTCTGCTATCAGAATGGTGACGCGGTTCTTATTATTTTCTGCGAAAGGCTGCACGCGGGCACCCTTGCTGTCAGATGTGATGCGGTCGGCAGAGATGCCCTTAGCCGTGAGCGCCTTTACAACGACATCAGCACGCTGTTTGGCAAGACGGTCGTTGATGGTGTTGTTACCGGTACCGGCATCGGCATAGCCCGTTACATTCACCTTGGCCTCGGGGTGCTCGTTCAGGTAAGCCACAACCTCGTCTACCTTGGTTTGCTCAGACTTTCTAACCACATACTTGTTAATGGTGAAGAATACATCACGACGGATGGGCTCAGCCTTCACAACAGGTGCGGGCTCGGGAGCAGGCTCTACGACAGGTGCAGGAGCAGGTACGGGAACAGGCTCGGGTTCGGGCTCGGGAGCGGGCTTCTCCTTCTTGGTGTAAGTCTTGCCCAAGTTGATGCGCAAACCGGCAAGAGCATTGAAATACCAATCGGGGTTGTCGGCCTTCTTGGAGTTGTACTTGTCGCTCAGGATGTTGGCATTACCCTCCAGCATGATGCTCACGGCATCGCTCACACGGAAGTTGAGCTCGATACCACCACGACCGAACGGACGTACCTTCGTGCCATCCCAGATATAGCGCATGTGATTGGCATCGGCCATGGCTATAGCATCATCATTGTCGAAAGCAATGTTTGCACCACCACCTACAAAAGCAGAGACGTTGAAAACACGCATGGGGTTCCAACCGGCAAAAATGTTAGAGAGGTTGAAGATGAAATCAAGGCCGGGAGCTACATACTTGTACTTGTAGGTGGAATTGATGGCGGCAACCTGACCCAGCTCGTTAATGCCGTTATAGCCACCCATGCTCTGCCAGCCATTTGCCTGCAAACGAGCGGCAAAATAGGGACAGAACTGATAGCCCAGGCCAAGCTGGACATTGGGACTGATCAAGTCGCCAAACTTGGCCTCACCCAAAGTGTACTGAGCACCTCCCTGCAAATCGAGGAACAAGTGCTTCTTGAACTGATACTCATTGCCATCCTTATCGGTATAAGTGGCCTGAGCATGTGCAAGCGAAGATCCACCCAGGACCACAGCTGCAATCACAAAAGTTTTTAGAGTTCTCATAAAATCTAATATTTAGTTAACTAAAATAAAAGCTATTTTTGTACAGGACGGATGACACGGCCAATTTCCTTATTGGAGTCCATTACGTAGGGGTTCATCTGATCCTGAAGAACCAAGCGGTAACCATGCTTGTCTAAATACTTGGGCTCACGGGTATAATTTGTGCCAGACCAGTATTCGCCCACTATACCTGCATTATATGCTGCATTATCATTCATAAATCCCGTGCTGGGCAGGAAAATGGTATTTTTGTTAATATTCGATGTAACAAGGTAACCGCCACGATTGTTGTCCCATACCCATGTACAGTAATTTATCAACTCGGAGATCTCATCCGAGGTTGGCATTCGCCAGGCACCTCCCCAAGTCATGCGTGCAGCATCGTATTTTGACCCGGATATTTGGTTATACCCTTCAGGGGTTGTGAAGGTATCGGTGTTACTGTCATAAAAGGTATACGTAGCTAACGTATAGGAATCTTTGGTTGACGTTTCTCCCCAGGCATAATAAGAACCGCTTTCCGAGTCTGAAGATGCGCCTACATTGCGGTCGGCCCATTTTACACTGAGTCCTAAGTCAATAGCTTTTCCTGCTGAGGAAGACAGTGGAACCGACTCGTTGGGTAAAGTAGGAGCAGTGGTCGACCCACCAGTGTTGGAAGTAGCAGCTTCATTATACACAGCACGGATGGGAAGGTGCAGCACCTTCTCAATAACTTTAGGATTTGCAGCCCACTTGAAAACATTGGCAGCATAGGCTTCGGTATTATCGCTTTGTTCGGCCGTCCAATACCAAGCATCAGTACCAACATAATGATAAGTTAAACCGCGAGGATTATAATAGCCAGCTTGAGGCAAGAAGATAGAATTACCGTTCGCTCCGGTAATCTGCCAACCCGCAACACCGTTCTTATCCACTTTGGCCCAGGTACACTTGCTTTGCAACTCTTGATATTGAGCCATGGTGGGCATCATCCACTTCTTGCCCCACTTCACGTGGGTGATGTCATGAATTGTACCACTTAATGTGGTCGAGGGGTCTATTGTAGGATAATCAGCGGCAAGATATGAACTGTTGGTTCCGGTTGGATCACCCCAGCCGATATATGTGCCTACTTCAGACTCTGACTCTGCTCCAACGTTCCAGGTAGCCCATTTCACACTAAGCCCTAAATCAACATATTCGGGTTCGGGGAAATGTGTCTTAGTTACAAAACTCATTGTCTCGTTGGAGATGATTTTTACGCCACCATACACAACATAAGCTCTATAATACACCGTGTCTAGTTCGTTAAACCCATCAAGCGTCACGTTGATCGTGCCTGTAGTAGGGATAGATTTTGCCAGTACGGTTTTAGCAGTGGTGGGGTCTACTACACTTTTGTTGACTGAATAATAAACTCCAGCCTCTGAAATTTTCTTCAAATCACCATCGACAATCAAAGTGGTGGTAGCACCCGTGTAAGTAATGCTCATAGCAGCAGAGGCCTTCACATTACCCGTTTTGAAGCTCAGTGTATCGTCACTAAAAACATAGCTGCCATCTACCAAGGCATACGCAATATAATAAACATCTTTGTTTGGCTGCAGGCCCGACAATGTGATATTGACATCTCCTTCAGAAGGAATAGTCATTACCTGAGACCTTGTACCCTTCTCAACATCAATGCCATTCTTGTCGTAAGCATATGCCACGCCAATAGCCGACAAAATGGAACGGTCGCCTGATACTGTTACAGGAACAGTGCTGCCCTCCAACGTTATACCCGTTGCTGGCAATGGAGTAACACTGATACCTTGCTTATACTTGCCGTAGACTGGACGTAAGGCCAATCCGGAATAACGCATAAACGAACTTAAAGCCTTATCGCCTGACTCACTGAACGTAAAACCGATAGCCTGCTTTGTATTTTCCTTATTCAAGTCACCAGTCCAATAGTTACCTATTGTACCGTCTGTCACTTCCGACTCGTTACGAATACCCGAAACAGGAATGATAATATTGTTTCCGTTCCCGGAAACAACAAAGTAACCAGCGGGGTTCCACTCCCATGTACACTTGTCTCGCAATTCCTCGAACTCCATAGCCGACGGCATTCGCCAATCATTTCCAAGCAACTGATGCGCAACATCATATTTTGTGGTCGTAATATTACCAGTGGGAGATAATACCGGGAAATATTTCAAATTAGTAGACTGGTTTGAACATGTGACGTCTCCCCAACCAATCATAACACCTTTTTCTTCAGGCTTAGAGGCACCAATATTAAAAGAAGCCCACTTGACACTGAGTCCAAGGTCTACTGCCTCGGGAATCTGATTGGAAGATAAAGTAAACGGAACGTTCTCCTCAAACGTAATACTATCTACCTCCCAGATTTCTTTCTGGATGAGTGTACCATCAGAAAGGTGAATAAAAATCTTCTGTTGTGCTAATGAAAAAGGAACGCACAGCAAAAGGAGTAAAATGGTCAATAACGACTTCTTCATTTCTTATTGAACTTAAATGAGTGAGAATTTGTTTTGATAATATAAACACCAGTATGAAGCCCAGTCAGAGATAACGTAACCTCATCGTTCACAATACGAGCATCTGCTGGAATGTTCTTTCCATCCAGAGTATATAAAGATACATGAGATGCTCCATCTACCCCACTAATCACAATAGTCTCACGATCAATGAAACGAAAAGTTGGCTTGCCCGTCTGCAAGGGATTGGCAATATCGGTAAGTACTTGATCTTCAAAGTAGACCTTCTTCACTACTCCAAAATCAAAGAGCGTAGCCGTTTTGGTATTAATTGTTAAATTCCTACCATCGAAGGTAATTACGGGCTTGTCGGCAAACACAAAAGCAGAGAGACTACCGTCTCGTCTTTCGACAACTACGGCATCTCCCTCATTACTTGCCGTAACAGGCAGCAGAGAGTACATAGCCAAAAAAATGGTCAGGTAAATGTATTTATTAAAGATCATACTTGACTTACTTGTTTTTTATGATGCCGGCAATTACTAGTGTATCTGGACTACTCCCGGTATTTGAGTAAACAGCAACATGCTTAACAACCCTCTGAGGGAAAAATGCTCTTAAATCTAACGTAACCGAGACAACACCTTCTTCACCGGAATTGATCGTTTCATGTGGGAAAGTGGCTTTCGTGCAGTCACAATCGGTCTTTACATCATTAATGATTAAATCTTTTCCTCCTACATTGCGGAAACTGAAATCTATATGCCGGACTGCACTGTCAGAATAAATAATTCCTAAATCTGCATACTTGGAGTTAAAGGATACTTCAGCAGGCTTGTTGGAATGACAGCCAGTAGACAAAAGAGCTAGTACTGAAAGACCAATGATGCTTTTATTGAGCATTCTCCATTTCTGTTTTGTAAACATCCTCTACGCCCTCTGCACTTTTATCTAAAAGAGTCAGATACCACTTGCCAGCAACTAAGACAGGATTTAGAGAAAGAGTTGTGACACCCTTGTTGTTATTGATGTCGCCGTTTTCTAGAATCTGAACAACAACATCTACCTGATTATTACGGTCGCTGCGCAGAGTCATACTTTTAACGCGACTGCCGTATATATGAAACTTAGAGAACCCATCAACAAACTTGGCCTTCTCTTCCTCTGTATAAGGTATAGCCTTGTCGTCTTTAAAGGTATAAAGCATATTGGCACAACTATTCAAGTCACCCTTGTCGATAAAGGAAACGTATGAATTGACAAGATAGTTGATATCTGCTGTGTCCTTATTTGTATA
Organism: Prevotella sp.; assembly: GCA_041856205.1. Classification (GTDB taxonomy): domain Bacteria; phylum Bacteroidota; class Bacteroidia; order Bacteroidales; family Bacteroidaceae; genus Prevotella. The sequence continues at coordinate 24,039 of JBHAFS010000004.1, read as the reverse complement.
GTTCATCGATGCTGGACGCAACAACTCGGAAGGAGCTTGTACCTCTTTCTTCTTGCTACATGAAACACATAGGGCAATAATTGCCAACGCTGTAAAGAGAATACTTCTAATTTTCATCTCTGAATAAAGTTAAAATAGGGGAGGCATAAAAACGCCTCCCCCATATTGAGTTATTAAAGTGCGTCAGAAACTATATGAATTACAGTCTCTTGGCGTTACCGTTACCAGCAGTCTTGTGAACGTGGATGGTAACATTGCTGTAGATAGTACCCCAGATGTACTTCACGGCCACAGGAATCTTAACATCGAAGTCACGCAGCGTAGAGCTGAGGTTCTTGTAAGTGATAGTACCTGCGCTGTAGATAAAGTCAACCTGGTTAGATACGCTTGACAGCGAAACGAACTTGTTAGCATCAGCCTGACCCAGGTTGGTAACAACCAGTGAGTTCAGAGAGATGTTCTGACCGTCAGCAACACCAGGAACAGTGATCGACTCGATGCCATAGTAGGTGAAGTACTCACCACCATTGCCAGCTTCGGACTTCTTGTTCCAAACGTCACGCCAGTCGGTGAACTTCACGAGGTCGTTCACATTAATAGTCTGAAGCTCGGTTGTAGCAGCGTCCGTGATTTCCTTATCAGCATTGAATACGTTGATAGGACGGAGGAAGCGTACATCGAATGTGTTGTTAGTCAAAGCAAGAGCCTTGCCACAAGCATTCTGAGCCTGGAGACCGATAATGGCCTTGACAACGTTGTCAGCGAGAGCATTGTGAGCTCTGTAGTTCAGCATAGCCTCAGAGTAACCATTCTTGTCAGCGTTAGCAACGTACTCAACCTTTGTGCTGTTTACGTCATCACCCACAAGTACAGCAATCTTCTGCTCTACCTTTTTCTTATCAGCCTTGTCATAAGCGTACAGCGTCTTACCATCGGCAGAAACCTTCATCACAAATGTCTTCTCAACACCGTTGAGATAACCCTTGTACTCCTTACCGTTGTTGCTTGCATCGAACACGAGGTTCAGAGTCAGCTTAGAAGCAGCATAGTCCTTGTTAGAAGTCTTGTCGAGGATATTCTTAACAAATGCAGAAGTTGTGATGTTATTGCCAGTGAACACGTCTGAGAACAGGTTGTCCAAAGCCTCAGCAGTACCACCCTTGTTATCCTCAGGAGTGAGGGTATTGGTGTGGATCTCTGCAGTACCGGCAGTGTTAGTGTTGCTTGCGTACCAGTAGTTGCTGATTTGGTTAGCAGCCCACTCAACAGAAGCAGAAGGAGCAGAGATAGAGAGCTTACCAGTAGAGAACTCAACATATACATCCGGATAACGGCTGTTGTTAGACTCATACTTAACAGCTGTAGTGATAGCAGTCTTCTTTGCAGCCTGCATAGCCTTGATCAGAGCCTCGGCCTTATCACCGGTCATATCAAGATTCCACTCGAGAACCTGGGTCAGTGTACCATCCTCTGTAGATGCATCATTATGCTCGTAAACGATACCATACTTGGTGGTAGCGGCAGAGAACTTACCATTGGCATCCTTGGCGTACTGCTTGAGGTCACCATCGGTATCCTTAACAGCGGCATAGATGCTCTCGAACTCCTCACGGGTGAGACCCAGCATATTGTACAGGTCATACTCGGTCTGGATCCACTTTGTCTTGTAGCTCCACTTCACATCGCAATCACCGTTGTAAGCAAAGTCATTGCCAGTATAAGCGATAGACTTGTCAGCAACAGGAGCAGCGGCCTTCTCAGAGATGCGGATACGGATATAACCGTAATCGAGAACATTACCAGCCTCGTCAACCAGTTCTACGCGAACAACCGGTGTACGGCCGATAGCCTGACGATCCTGAGTAGCACCGTAAGCCTGCTGCTTACCTACATGCTCCTTGTCGTACTCAGGCATCTGAGGACGGAATGTGACACCATCTTCCGGATTGATAGCAGCGTGTGCAGACTCAGAGGTCTCGTTGTTACCGAAATAGAGGGCAGTAAGGTCGAACTTGTACTTCAGACCATTGGCAGCCATCTGCTCAGCAGTGAGCAGGCGAGTCTCGCCAGCAGCAGTGGTATAGTGAACCTCAACGAGCTTGGTCAGATCCAAAGTCTCATTGTAGTTTACAGTATCCTGAGGAGCAAACTTGTTGGCAGCCTCATTTACAGTCTGCATGAGAATCTGGTGATGCTTGTGAGCAGCGTCAGGACCCTGCAGAACGCTGACATGCGGGCTTTCGATGCTTGAAACCCAAGGTACACCTGCACCTGCAGTATGAACGAGCTTGAGGTTCTTCACTGTCTCCTTTACGAGAGCAGCATAGTCAGAAGTAACAGTTGTGTCAGCACCAGACTTATTGACATTCACCTGAGTGGCGAACACTGTAACCATCTGGTTGTCAGCGATTGTCTTGATCTTGTTGACATCAGCAACATCGATATTGACAGCAAGGTCACCATTGTTGGTAGTGAAGCCCTTCACTGTGAAAGGTGCAGAAGCAGCAGCACGGGTGTTGATGTACTCCTTGTCGTCAGTCAGGATGGTAACTTTGTTCTGACCGTCCTTCAGCTCAGCAGAAGAAGGATTCATGTGATAGTTTGCCACAAAAGTGAGCACACGTGAAGCGGCGGTAGAATCATAACGGAGGTCATCCTTATAACCCTTAGCTTCCTTGATGTTCCAAGCAGTGGCAGGAACCTTGAACTTAAAGAAGTCGAGAGCCTGAATCTTGGTAGCCTCAATACCATAATAATATGCATCGGGCACGAACACGAGGCTGCGGAGAGACTTCTGAACAAGCACGTTCAGCACGTTAACCTGAGTGCTCAGGGCGTCAATGGCCTTCACGTTCTTAGCAACCTGCTCCTTCAGAGTGTTGAGGTCGCCAACAGAAGCCTTGCCATCGAGTGCAGCCTGCAAACCTTCGATATCCTTGATTGCAAGTGCGTCAATCTGGCCCTGGATCTCAGCCTTGGCAGCATCAATCTTCTCCTGGATCTTAGCCAGATCAGCGGCGCTGATACCGGCAGCCTCAAGTGCAGCGAGACGAGACTCGATACCATTTTTATACATATCCAGAGCGGCAAACTGCTGCTCGTAGTCAGCCTTCAGGGCATCAACTGTAGTAGCCAGTGCGCTGAGCTTAGTCTGGAGCTCTCCGATCTTCAGCAGGTTATCTGCAGAAGCCTGCTCGTTGGCAGTCAACTTGGCATAAATGTCAGCAATAGCAGCATCATAAACCGACTTGTCAACTTTGTCATCAAGCACTTCCTTGATGTCTTTCACAGTGCCTTCCAGTGATGTAATCTTGGCAGCCAGTGCACCCTCAGCGGCCAATGCGCGGTTAATCTCATCCTGAAGAGCTGCCTTTGTTGCAGCAGCATCAGCAGTGGCCTTCACAGTAGCGAGCTGACTGGTCAAGGTAGCAATCTCACCAGACTTTGCCTCCAACTGTTTCTTCAAGTCGGCAATACTTGCCTCGCAAGAAGTCTTGCAAGACTCCAACGCTGACTTCACATCATTAATCGCCTGTGTGTTAGCGTTGATGTCGTCATCGTAGTCCTTACAAGACGTCACTGTACCTGTGGTACCCACAACAAGGAGTCCCAAAAGTAACGAACTTACTAATTTTTTGTTCATACGATATAAAATTTAATAAAACATAAATAAAATAGGCTATGTAAGTCACACAAAGTCACCCCTTCGAAACAAAGGGATTTGTGAAAAATCTTCAATGTCTAAATGCCTCATAAACATTCTTCCTATGCTCCTTTCGGCCTTTTATTTGCCTTAAACTCGGTGCAAATATAGAGATAAATCTTAATACAAGCAAATAAAATCACGACTTTTTTTATAAAAAACAACAAAACAAATCTTATCCGCTCCGTTTTGACCCTTTTTTAAAAATTGTATTATAATTAACCTTATGTATGCTTGCGTGCGTGTACAAGCCAAAGCGCATCAGAAATGTAAACCATAGTGTTGCTGTTCGACCATTGGACTGATGGTCATCGGCCTTATTTAAGCCACAGATTCACCGCGTATCGGCCCCCTTCTTTTTATAAAGAAAAATGACAACACAACCACTGTTTTGGTCTTTCTGAGCGACAAAAAAAAACACCAATGTCGTGGCAGGGATGCCACATCAAATGACATGCAGACGGTAGACCCGGATTCACATCAAGATTCGAGATGCCACACGAAATATCAGGTCCAGAACACCCAAAAAGGTTGCACACCATGAGGTATGCAACCTTTTCGTATCAATAGAAAAACTTTAGGTGGGTTCTATTAATTACCACCGAAATCAAATCATATAATCATGGGTTACGTTTTGCCATCTTTCGGACTCTCTTCGGCTCAAATTGCAAGTTCGCTCAGTCGTTATGCCCGCATAACTCCTTCGGTCACTTGCAATTTGACCTCGAAGATAGTCTCGAAAGCTGACAAAGCTAATTAATAGAACCCACCTTTATCGAAACAAGGGCTAGAACTCGGCGTTCTTCGGTGTACGGGGGAAGGGCACTACGTCGCGTATATTCTGCATGCCCGTGACGAACAGGATGAGGCGTTCAAAGCCCAAGCCGAAACCGGCATGCGGGCACGAGCCATACTTACGGGTGTCGAGGTACCAGCTGTAGGTGCCCAGTTCCATGCCGCGCGCCTCAATCTCGGCAGTGAGCTTGTCGTAGCTCTCCTCGCGCACCGAGCCACCGATGATCTCGCCGATACGCGGGAACAGCACGTCGGTGCCCTGCATGGTCTTGCCGTCGGCGTTCTTCTTCATGTAGAAGGCCTTGATCTCGGCAGGATAGTCGGTCATGATGACCGGTCGTTTGAAGTGCTCCTCCACGAGGTAACGCTCGTGCTCGCTGCTGAGGTCCATGCCCCATCCGGTGATGGGGAACTCAAACTTGTGCCCGTTGGCCACGGCCTCGTTGAGGATATTGATGCCCTCGGTGTAGGTCAGCCGCACAAAGTCTTCCTTGATAACCGACTCCAGCGTCTGTATGAGCGTCTTGTCGATCATCTTGTTGAGAAACTCCAGGTCGTCCTTACAGTGCTCAAGCGCCCAGGTAACGAGATACTTGATGAAGTCTTCCTCCAGGTCCATCAGCTCCTTCTGGTCCATGAACGCCACCTCTGGCTCTATCATCCAGAACTCGGCGAGATGTCTCGGCGTGTTGCTGTTTTCGGCGCGGAAGGTAGGTCCGAAGGTGTAGATGGCACCCAATGCCGTGGCCCCCAGCTCACCCTCGAGCTGTCCGCTCACGGTGAGGTTGGTCTTCTTGCCGAAGAAGTCTTTGTCGTACTCCACCTTTCCACCCTTGGCCACACGGTCGAGGTCGAGTGTGGTCACCTGGAACATCTCTCCTGCCCCCTCGGCATCGCTGGCGGTGATGAGCGGTGTGTGGAAATAATAGAAGCCATGCTCATGGAAATACTGATGGATGGCAATGGCCATGTTGTGACGAATGCGGAACACGGCCCCGAAGGTATTGGTGCGCAGGCGCATGTGGGCAAACTGGCGCATATACTCGAAGCTCTGTCCTTTCTTCTGCATGGGATAGTCGCCGGGGCACGGTCCATAGAGCTCCAGCTCGTTACCCTGGATCTCTGAGGCCTGTCCTTGTCCTTGGCTCTCCACGAGTGTGCCTGTGGCGCGGATACATGCACCCGTAGTGATATTCTTCAGCAGCTCGGCATCCACCTTGGCGGGGTCGATGACAATCTGTATGTTCTTGATGGTCGACCCATCGTTCAGGGCGATAAAGTCGACGGCCTTGCTGCTACGGTGCGACCGCACCCAGCCCTTGACGGTAATTTCTTTACCGAAGTCGGTGCTCTGCAAAGCATCGATTACTTTTGTTCTACTGCTCATTTTCTTTTGAGAAAATATGATATCAGGGCGAAACTCCTGGAAGCCAAGATGCCATGACGTCAAGAAGTTGATACTTGAGACAGTACACATACCAGGCCACTATACACATGCAACTCATACTCTCGTATTATTCTTCGAGCACACCGGCAGCCTGCTGACCTCTCAAGCCTCTTGCTCTCAACACTCAGACACCAGTCTTGACTGCTGGGCGAAGGGCTGACTCCTTCGACATCTCAACTTCCAGAACTCTTCCCCTAAACTGAAAAACTTCTGTTGTCTTATTCAAACATCCCGCTGCGCAGCATGTCCACTTCCTGCTCGGTGAGGAAGCGCCAGTCGCCACGGCGGAGATTCTTCTTGGTGAGTCCGGCAAACTGCACGCGGTCGAGCTTGACAACCCTGTAACCCAGGCTCTCGAAGATACGACGCACGATACGGTTCTTACCGCTGTGAATCTCGATGCCCACCTGGCTGTGGTCGCGCTCGTCGGCATACTCGATGGCGTCGGCATGCACCTCACCGTCTTCGAGCTCCACGCCGTCGGCAATCTTCTGCAGGTCGGTGGCAGCCACGTTCTTGTCGAGGTACACATGATACACCTTCTTCTTGAGGAACTTGGGGTGAGTGAGCTTGCTGGCCAGGTCACCATCGTTGGTGAGCAGAAGCACACCAGTGGTGTTGCGGTCGAGACGGCCCACGGGATAGATGCGCTCGGGGCAGGCATCCTTCACCAGGTCCATCACCGTCTTGCGCTGCTGGGGGTCGTCACTGGTGGTGACATAGTCTTTGGGCTTGTTGAGCAGCACATAGACCTTCTTCTCGAGCGACACCACCTGATCGTGGAACTTCACCTCATCGGTACGCAGCACCTTGCTGCCCAGCTCGGTCACGGGCTCACCGTTCACCAGCACCACACCGGCCTGGATAAACTCATCGGCCTCGCGACGCGAACACACACCGGCGTTGGCCAAGAACTTGTTAAGACGGATGGGCTCGTTGGGATCGTAGTTCTCCTCTTTATATTCTATACGCTTCTTCAAGCTATACTTGGCATTGGGATCGTAGCCCGGACGCTGGTTAAAACCACCCTGCTGACGTCCGTAGCCACCCTGCTGACGTCCGTAGCCACCCTGCTGACGGCCGTAGCCACCCTGCTGGCGCGGCTGATAGCCACCCTGCTGGCGACCGTAGCCTCCCTGCTGGCGCGGCTGATAGCCACCCTGCTGGCGACCGTAGCCGCCCTGCTGGCGGGGCTGATAGCCACCCTGCTGGCGGGTCTGATAACCGCCCTCACGAGGCTGATAGCCACCCTCCTGGTTATTGTTGAAGCGGGGACGGGGCTGGTAGCCTCCCTGCTGGCGAGGCTGATAGCCACCCTGCTGGCGGGGCTGGTAACCTCCCTCACGCGACTGATAGCCGCCCTCGCGCGGCTGATAGCCGCCCTCCGGGTTATTGTTGAAGCGGGGACGAGGCTGGTAGCCGCCCTGCTGACGAGGCTGATAACCACCCTGACGCGGCTGATAGCCGCCCTGTCGGGGCTGATAGTTGTTGCGCGGCTGACGTGGCTGCTCACTGTTTTGAAGGCCGGAGCCAAAGCCCTCGGGGCGGAATCCGCCTTCCTCCTGCCCGCCAGTGCGGTCGGTGCTGTAGGCACGCTGACTGTGAATGCGCGGGCGCTGGGGCCTGCCACCCTCTGAATGATAATCTCTCTGATAACCTGAAGGACGAGAATAGCCCTCGCGGCCACCTTCAGTACGCTGGTTTTGGTCCGGTGTCGAATCCTGTACCTTGTTCTCTACATCTTCTGACATAATTTGCTTTTACTTTTTAGCCTCTCGGCCAGGTTAATAAATGAAATGATGAAAAATATAAAATACTATAATAATAATGTGTACTGAGACGAGGGCGGCGGCTCAGGAGCCCCTGTCAAGCCTGCCGCCAGAATGAGCGCACGGCTCAGATGCCAGTATAGTTGTGCGGCGTGATGGCCATGAGCTCAGCCTTGACGGCATCGCTGACGCTCAGCGTCTGCACAAACTCATGGATGGTCTGCTCGGTCATGGCCTGGTTGGTGCGGGTGAGGCCCTTGAGCGCCTCGTATGGGTGCGGATAGCCCTCACGGCGCAAGATGGTCTGTATGGCCTCGGCCACCACGGCCCATGTGTTGTCGAGATCCCCGGCTATCTTCTCTTCGTTGAGGATGAGCTTGCGCAGACCCTTGAGCGTGCTCTGTATGGCAATGATGCCGTGTCCGAGGGGCACACCGATGTTGCGCAGCACCGTAGAGTCGGTGAGGTCGCGCTGCAAACGGCTCACAGGCAACTTCGAGGCCAGAAACTGAAGCACGGCGTTAGCCATGCCCAGATTGCCCTCACTATTCTCATAGTCGATGGGGTTCACCTTGTGGGGCATGGCACTCGACCCTACCTCTCCGGCCTTGATCTTCTGCTTGAAATACTCCATGGAGATGTACATCCAGAAGTCGCGGTCGAGGTCGATGATGATGGTGTTCAGGCGGCGCAACGCGTCGAAGACGGCAGCCAGACAGTCGTAGTTGCTGATCTGTGTGGTCCACTGCTCGCGCACGAGGCCCAGCTTCTCACTGACAAAGCGGTTGCCGAAAGCCTTCCAGTCGTAGTCGGGGTAAGCCACATGATGGGCATTGAAATTGCCGGTGGCACCGCCAAACTTGGCGGTCATGGCACAGGCCTTGAGGCTCTTGAGCTGCTCGGTGAGGCGATAGACATAGACCATCACCTCTTTGCCCAGACGGGTGGGCGAAGCAGGCTGACCATGCGTCTTGGCCAGCATGGGCACGTCTTTCCACTCATCGGCATACTGCTGCAACTGGCCGATAAGCTCCTCCACCTGCGGGTAGTACACCTGCTCCAAGGCCTCCTTGAGCGAGAGCGGCACGCTGGTGTTGTTGATATCCTGCGAGGTGAGTCCAAAATGAATGAACTCTTTGTAAGCCTCCAGCCCACCAATCTTGTCGAACTCTTCCTTGATGAAGTATTCCACGGCCTTCACGTCGTGGTTGGTCACCTTCTCAATGTCTTTCACCCGTTGTGCCGACTGCTCGTCGAAATGCAGATAAATATCGCGCAGACGACCGAAAAGCTGGCGGTCGAACGACGACAACTGGGGCAACGGCAATTCGCAGAGCGTGATGAAATACTCAATCTCCACGCGCACACGATACCTGATCAAGGCATACTCCGAAAAATATTCAGCCAACACGGCTGTCTTGCTCCTGTAACGACCATCCACCGGCGAGATGGCGGTCAACAAATCGAGATTCATATTATAATACGTATTATCTAAGTTGCAAAATTACGAATTAAAATCGATACACACTAAAATCTTACTAAAAAAAAGATGAAGATAAGTTAATAATGCTCTCGTTCAAACAACTCTTCTCATGACAGAGCCACACCCCGCCACACGCTCTGCATAGCCCTCGTCTTCCCGGATGTCAGTCACCCCGCGCTGCTTCGGGTCGAAACAGCGGCTGCTTCGAGTAGAAACACGCGCTGCTTCGAGTTGAAACACGCGCTGCTTCGAGTTGAAGCACGCACTCTTTCGGGTAGAACAACATTTTCATTTGTTTCGAGACAATGTATGAAAGGCAAGTTATGACCGTATGACACGAACGCCACGGCAACACGAAAAGGGGCAGTTAGCATTATTGTGATTCTAACATAATTATGTTGGATGGTTTTTCCTCTGAGCCGCATCTATTGCTAGAGTTTCCGGCGCGCGAGCCCGACCTGCGCTGATCCCCCGTACGACCGCAAGGGGCCAAACCACCGCATCAGCCAATAATCTGTGAAATCTGCGCGAGATAATACCGCCGCGCCAGCCTGAATCGCATTCTGACCACAGATGCGAACAATGAGAAACCATGGATAGGCCAGTCGCCTCCATTTGGGCCCAGTTAATAAATTTGTGTGTTTAACTGAGTACTTTTCTATCATCCATGATCTCAAGACGGGCATAATGCTAAGAGCCTTGCCATCTTGATGGATGACAAGGCTCTCTCCCCTGTGGGCGCTGAGGGATTCGAACCCCCGACCCTCTGCTTGTAAGGCAGACGCTCTAAACCAACTGAGCTAAGCGCCCGAGTGTCTCGGATTGCGGGTGCAAAGATACTACGAATATTCTGTTCTGCCAAATTTTTCGTTGACTTTTTTTGAAAAAAGTTATTATCCTGTACACTTCCAACCAACGTCAGGATGCGCATAACAGTTGATGCAACAGGATAAGGCCTAGCATCTGTCTGCCATAAAAAGGCTCAAGGATGCAGCATGGGATGAGCCTGGAGGGATGGCAATAAAAATAGGCGCATACCCGAAGATATGCGCCTAAGAGAATATTTTACTGGAATTTAGCTCTTTGTATTACTCAGCTACCTGCACGGTGGCACGGCGGTTGAACGATACGGGTGAGAGGTCGCTCACACCACCCTTACCTACAGTGGTGATCTTGCTGCGGTCTACGCCGAGATTCACAAGCTCGTCGGCCACTGTTGCAGCGCGATCCTCAGAGAGCTTCTGGTTGGCCTGTACCGAACCTGTTGCGCTATCAGCATAACCGGTCACATTGAGACGGCTGCCGTTCTCCTTGGCATACTTAGCCACAGCCTCAACATTCACCAGGTCCTTCTTAGAGGCAATCACCGAACGGTTGATGTTGAAGAACACCGAAACGGGTGTGTTGGCAACAGCCTTCACAACCTTAGGAGTGTTGTCGGCGGCCTTCTGCTGGTCGAGCAGGTTCTTCAGACGGGCGTTCTCTGCATTGGCATCATTGAGCTGAGCGTTGAGTGCGTCGATCTGGCTCTGCGACAAAGCCTTGATGGCCTCTACGTCGGGAGTCTTCTCCCAAGTGGCCTTGCCAAGGTTGAAGGTCAGACCCACCTCACCATAAAGATTGTTGTCTTTGGCCTTCCAACCACGCTCGCCGGCATCCGAACTACCATCGAAGTCCTCCTCGAGACGGTTCCAACCACCTTCGAGGTACACGTTGAGGTGACGGCTCAGGCGCCATGTCGACTGTACACCGGCACTGAGCTGCATGGCATAGCGGTTGTCGGACATGTTGCGCGACACACCACCACCGGCAAACGGAATGAGGTTCCAAACACGCGTGGGGTTGTAGCCAGCGATGAGGTTGCTGAGGTTGAACATGATATGTTCGTTGAGGATCCACTCATCGAACTTCACAGGGTCGGCCTTGGTAGCGGGGATGTTCTTGCCCTGCCAAATCTGCAGCTTGGTGCGAAGTCCGAGGCCAGGTGTGAACCACTTACCCACAGCAACAGCACCACCGAAGGTACGACGGTCGCTGCTGAAGAAACCAAAGTCGCTGCTTGTTGACTTGTGCTCCTGGCTGGAATACCATACGTTCCAATCGCCACCTACTTGAATGAACCAGTTGCTCCAGAAGGAGTTTGTGGCTACACTGTACTTCTCAACAGGATCATTTTCCTGTGCCATGGCTCCCATGGTAAGACCAGCGAGAGCCAAAGTGAATAAAACTTTCTTCATAATCGATATCACTTTATCAATCAATATAAATTAAATGTAAGCAGCCATCTGACTGTTAACTGCTGCAAAAGTAATAAATATTTTCTATTCCAAAAGGATTTTATAGATGAATTATGCGTTAATCGCCTCAAAATCACAGAAAACTCATGTTTCACCACCTCATAATTAACCCAATAACCGCTCTATATCATTTTGCTGCAGGATGTGGAGCACACGCTTCCCATCAGGGGTGTAGTTGGCGTTGGAGCACTGGAAGAGACTGTTGATGATGTTCTCCATCTCTTCGTTGCCCAGCACCTGTCCGTAAGGAATGGCAGCGGCACGGGCCATGCTCAGGGCCAGCGTGTAGTTGACCTCCTGCATCATCGCCCCACCCTTCTCGTGTGCCTCGGCCAGCATGTCGCGAAGCAACGCCACAACGTCGACACCCTCGAGACCTTCGGGCATGGCATTCACGGCGTAGGTGCTGCCGCCAAGACTGGTGAGCTCGAAGCCCATGGCCGACAGCTCGGCGCTGACCTGCGAGAGAACGACATCCTCGCGCGCCGACAGCTGCAGCGTCTCGGGAAACAGCATCTTCTGCGAGTGGAACCGCCGGGCCGACAGCTTCTGCTGATATTGCTCAAAGAGGATGCGCACGTGGGCACGGTGCTGGTCGATGATCATCAGGCCCGACTTCACGGCCGTCATGATATACTTGCCCTTGTACTGGTAGTGCATGGGCGACTTGTCGGCAATGAGAGTCTCCTCGCTGCCGAGTTTGCTCTCTCTGAAGAGCGAGCCCTGTGTGATGTCGGGCTCTGGCTCCAGCTGGCTATAGAGCTGTTCCCACTGCTCAGGTGCCTTCGAGTGGAAGATGAGCTCCTCGCCCGGCTGGCCGTGGTCTTCGTTTCGACCAAACGTAAGGTCGGTGCCTCCACTGTGGCCCGTGGAGGCAAAGGGGTTGTACTGAGGATTGTACTGCACCTCAGGGATTTGCGCCTCGCCGTCGGGATTAAAGAGTGGGATGTCGGGCTTGCCTTCGGTGTCGAAGTCGATGGCCGACACCTCGTTGAACATCCCCACCGCGTCTTTGACGGCGGCGGAGAGAATCTGCCAGATGGTCTGCTCGTTCTCAAACTTGATCTCGGTCTTGGTGGGATGGATGTTGACATCGATGTCCTTGGGGTCGACATCAAAATAGATGAAATAAGGCACCTGCTCGCCCTGGGGCAGCAGGCGGTCGAAGGCCTGCATGACAGCCTTGCTGAAATAGGGATGGCGCATGTAACGCCCATTGACGAAGAAAAACTGCTGTGCGCCTTTCTTCTTGCCCGACTCGGGCTTGCCCACGAAACCGCTGATGCCGCACACCGAGGTCTCGACGTGTACGGGCAGCAGGTCTTGGTTGATGCGCTTGCCAAACACCTCGACGATGCGCTGACGCAGCTTGCCGGCCCTGAGATTGAACATCTCCGAACCGTTGCTGTGAAAGGTGAACGCAATGTCGGGATAGACGAGCACGATACGCTCGAAGGCCGCGATGATATTGTTGAGTTCGGTGGTGTTCGACTTCAGAAACTTGCGGCGTGCGGGAACATTGTAAAATAAGTTCTCGATAAGAAAGTTGGAACCCTCGGGGCACGAGCAGGGCTCCTGTCCCACAAACCGCGACCCGGCGATGGTGAGGTGCGTGCCCAGGTCGGCACCGCGCAGGCGCGTCTTGAGTTCTACCTGTGCCACTGCCGCAATGGAAGCCAGGGCCTCGCCCCTGAAACCCATGGTGTGGAGGTTGAAGAGGTCGTCGGCCACCCTGATCTTCGACGTGGCGTGCCGCTCGAACGACAGGCGGGCGTCGGTCTCCGACATGCCCTTGCCGTCGTCGATGACCTGGATGGCGGTGCGCCCGGCATCGACCACCGAGACGTGTATGTTGCGGGCTCCGGCATCTACGGCGTTCTCGACGAGCTCCTTGATGACTGACGCCGGTCGCTGTATCACCTCACCGGCGGCTATCTGATTGGCCACCGCGTCGGGCAGGAGTTGTATGATGTCGCTCATAGGAAATAGATCAAAACAGCAATGAATAATATAATGAGTAGGGCGAGCCATCGGTTCGATGGGCCACTGCGCAGCCCATGCCGACGGCGGCCACGGTCAGTAGACCTCAGCATACTGCGATACGCGGTGTGGCCGTCGTCTGGCCGCTCGGTTTCCATCCCCAGTTCCTTGCGGGCCCGCTGTTCGAGCTCTCGCAACTGCTCCCTGCGCTCATCGCGGTAGATGGGCTCGTGATGGAACCGACGAGGCTTGCGCACAGGAAACAGCAGACTCATGAGGCATTGGCTTTACCGGGGCCGGGCGGCGGAGTGTTGCCCGTGGGCAGTTTCTGCAAGGGTGCGGCATGGCGGTTGACGCGTTTGATCTCTGTGCCTCCGGCCTTGCCGCGCCACACAAAGATGTCGTCTTTGTTGCGTGGGCGGATATAATCGAACCATGCGAAGGCATCGAGCTTGAGCTTGTTGGGCGGTATCTGCGTCATCGGGTAGAGCGTGCCCTGTGCCTTGGGCATCCATATACGTTGCAACTTCCTCCCCGGGTTGATGTACATCTTCATCGTGTCGGTCTCGGTATAATTCAGTCCGATGAGCGTGCTGTCCTTGTCATCCATGGGAAAGAACACCGAGCGCACGTTACGCACGGCATCACTGCGTCGAATCTCACCATCGATGAAATAGGCAAACATATTGGTCGACGACACCTGATTGTAGTGTATGCTATCGGCCATGGCCTCAATTGACAAGGCCTGCCCTAGGACATGCGCCTCGCGGACGGTCGAGTCGTTCATATACACTTTGATGACCTCGCCCAGCAACTGTCGCCCGTCGCTCCAGATGATAGGGTCTTGGTACATGGTCATGCACGAGTCTTTGGAGTTGAACACCAGCGAGTCGCATACGGCCTGCACATCCACGCGGTAGACCCTCACCTTGTCGTAGCAATGCACCTTGCGGAACATCGAGTCGGTGTTGATGTAGAACGTCTCCAGGCGCATGGTGTCGGCATGCATGTAGAGCGTGTCTTTCTGCGAGTAATCCATCACCATGGCGTGGCGTGTGGCAAAGCCCTTGCCCGTCTTCTCGTTGTACACCACCTCGCCGCAGGTGAGGGTGTTCTTGTTCTTCTTGTCCACATAGACCACATTGCCCAGCCCCTGGTTTGCCCCGGTCCTGCTGTTGTAGTAGAGCGTGTCGCCGGTAATGGTCTTGTCTTTGTCTACTACCGTCGAGCGCCCGTAGAGCTGTGCGCGGTCGCTGTTGGTGTTGAAGAAGGCGTCGGTGGTGGTGATGGTCGACGACTGTCCCACGATGCGCGACGGCCCGGCCTTTCCCGCGCCCTTGTCGGGCGTGTACATGCCCACAATATGGGCCAGCGAGGTGCGGGTGTCGTAATAGAGGGTGTCGGTCGACACACGGTTCTTGGGAGTGTGCAGCTGCACGTCGTAATAGAACACGGCCTGCTTGGTATCCAGATGATACTCACCCCAGTCGGAGCTTAGCTTATTGTTGCCGTCGATCATCCTCCCGCCCTTGAAGAAGTAGGCGTTGCTGTACAGACGGTCATAATTGAGGCTGTCAGTATAAAGGGTGCGGCGGCGGTGCTTGAGCACCACGTTGCTGCGGGCCTCCAACAGCTGCGACTGCCCGTCGTACCAGCCCCGGTCGCAGGTGAGCGACAAAGTGTCGCCCTGCCTGAAGTGTACATGCCCGAAGGCCCGCACCGAGTTGCTGGTCTGGTAGAAATAGGCACTGTCACAGGTCAGCGTGGCACCGCGATGTCGGAACGACACCCGGCCCTTTGCAATCTGCGCCTCAGGATTAGGGCCATAGATATCGTACTTCAACTCGTCGGCATGGTTGAGATATACCCTCTCGTCAACCACCGTCTTGGCACGCTTGCGCGGTGCCGCCAAGGCTGTGAGCAGCCCCAGGGCAAACAGGCATAGAGTCATCGTGAGGATGAGTCTATGCCTATTCTTCATTTTGATGCCAGTGAAGTGGTATATCATTTGACCCAACCCTGATACTGAAAGTTACAGTCCTTGTAGCGGTCGTTCATCCGCACGTAGGTATGCTTGATCTTATCGGCCACCCAGTCGTTCAAGGTCTTCTCGCGCTCCTTTGCCAGCACCACATCTTTCATGACCTGGAAGTCCTCGGTGATGGTGGCCTTGTGGCCCTCCACCCTATTTTTGAGCTTCACCACGGCCACCACCGTCTTGCCCTTGGCATTGATCATCTGGAAAGGCTGAGAGATATCGCCTATCTTCATGGTGTCTACGGCACGTGCCACCTCTGTGGGCAGGTCTTTCATCTGAAACCGCGAGGTCATGCCGTCGGCGGTAGAGTTGGACATCAGCCCTCGGTTGTTCTTAGTGTCCTTATCGTCAGAGAGGTAAACGGCAGCCTCATCGAAACTGAACTTCCCCTTGCGTATGTCGTTACTGATGGAGTCGAGCTGATGGGTTGCAGCCTCAATCTCATCCTGCGACACCCTCGGCTTGAGCAAGATGTGGCGGCACTTGATCTTGTCGCCGCGCTTGTCGATGAGCTGGATGATATGATAACCGAACTCGGTCTCCACAATCTTCGAGATCTTCTTGGGGTCGGTGAGGTTGAAGGCCACGTTGGCGAAGGCGGGGTCGAGGAGTCCTCGACCGATATAATCCATCTCGCCGCCCTGACGTGCCGAGCCGGGATCCTCTGAGTAGAGGCGCGCCAAGGTGGCAAAAGTTGTCTCGCCCTTGGTCACACGGTCAGTGAAGTTGCGCAACTCATCCTTCACCCGGTTGATCTCCTCTTGTTTGATTTTCGGGGCGCGCTCAATGATTTGCACCTCCACCTCGGTGGGCACAAAGGGAATGCTGTCTTCAGGCAGGTTACGGAAATAGGCACGCACCGCAGCCGGCGATACCTTAATATCTTTCACCAGTTCCTGCTTCATCTTCTGGATGAGTTGCTGATTCTTGAACTCATCGTGCAACTGCGTGCGCATCTCACTGAGGCTCTGCTTGCGATACTCCTCCAGCTTCTCCTGTCCTCCGGCCACTTCGATCCATCGGCTGATCTGCTGTTCCACGCCCTGCGCTATCTCGCTCTCGGTCACCTCAATGGAGTCGATGGCTGCCTGGTGCAGAAAGAGCTTCTGCACAGCAATCTGCTCGGGAATAGAGCAGTCGGGGTTGCTGCCCCAGCTGACGCCTTCGGCCATGCCCTGCATGCGCATCACCTCAACGTCCGACTTGAGTATAGGCTCATCGCCCACCACCCAGACCACCTCGTCCACCACACTGCTCTCAGGGGCCGAGTAGGGTTCCTCCTTCACTGTCGTGGTGTCTTTATCTGTTGGTGTCGCAGTCTTTGCACTACCCGTTCCAAAGGATACGGGTCCGTATGCCGTAGCCGTGATGCCAACCGAGAGGATGGCTGTCGTCACAATGGTTATCTTGTTGATTTTCATATTGCCGTCTTAGTGCTTGTTTACCGTTTTGAGGACTTCCTCATTGACGGTCACATTATATTTCTTACGCAACTGGTCCACCCATTGCTTCTCCAGGTATTCCTGATAGTCGGCTACCACCAGTGCCCTCACATCGCCCATCTCGGCAGGTGCCTTGAGCTTCTTTCCGTAGACGGCATTGAAGGGGTAGTCTTTCACCGGTGCAGGGATGGTGTCTACCTTAAAGATTTCTCTGTCCACCATGGCGTTGTCACCTTTCTTAAAGATGCCCTTCTCCACGCGAATGCGCAGCACAGAGTCGGCATTGAAGGTCTTGCGCAACTTGTCGGGCCACTGGTCGAACGCCAGGCCCTTCACCGCATCCTGCACCCGCCTGATGTCGGCAGCGTCGCGTGTGCAGTAAGCGATGCCTTTGAAGCGCGGCTCCTGCCATTTGTACTTCTTCTTGTTCTTTTTGAAGAATTGGTTAAGCGCAGCCTCATCCTTCTGCGCCTTATCCCATACGGTCCTGTTGCTGATCTCATAGAGCAGCAGTCCGTCATGATATTCCTGAATAAGGTACCTCAGAGCGGGGTCCTTGGCCTCCATCTCCGCACGCTTGGCCTCGAGCAACGCAGCCGGTGTGGTATGCTCCTGCTTGGCCAGGGTGTCGAGCTTGGCCGTCGCAATCTGGTCGCGAAGACCACGCTGGTCGATGTATCTCAAGATATCCTCGCGCTGACTCTCATAGCTGAAGAAGTTCTGATGCGCTTTCTTCAGCACGATGTGCCAACCGGCCGGAGAGAGGAAGGGCTTGCTCAACTCACCATCCTTCAGTGCCCAAGCCTGGTCCTCAAACTCTTTCAGCGTCTGTCCTTTAGCAATCAAGGGCAGCTCACCGCCTTTGGCGGCCGACCCCGGGTCTTGCGACACCTTCTTGGCCAGCTCGGCGAAGTCGGCACCCTTCTGCAGCACCTGATAGATAGAGTCAGCACGCAGCTTGGCCGCCTTCTGCTCATCGGCCGTGGCTTTCTGGCCTACCTGCACCAGGATATGGGCTACCTTTACCAAGCCACCGTTGCCGTCGATCTGCTGTTGTGCCTGGGTATATATCTTCCGGGCTTCAGCCTCCACATCGGCATCGGTAATCATCGCCGGCCTGATCTGCTGGTCGCGATAGCCGGCAAACTCCGTCTGGAAAGACGACATCGTGTCGAGCCGGGCGGCCTTGGCAGCCTCCACCTTTAACTTATAATTGATGAAGAGGTCGACATAATCGGCCACGCTCTTCTTGTCGATGACGCCCTCGGCGTTGTTCTTGTTGTACGAATACTCGAATTCCGAGCGGGGGACGGCAGTACCGTTGATGGTCATTATCACAGGATCAGAGGTCTGTGCATACGACAGGGTACTACATAGGAGCATGGTGCCCAACAACAGATTTGCTTTCATTCTTACTTTGTCTATGAGATAGTTATTGGGTGAGAGATGCCACCCTGGCACCTGTCACCCAACATTCTTTATCAACAACTGGTTACTCAGGCCTTGAGTAGTTTGGCGCCTCACTGGTGATGGCGATGTCGTGGGGATGACTCTCCAGCACGCCGGCATTGGTGATACGCGTAAACTTGGCATCGTGCAGACGCTCGATAGAGTCGGCGCCGCAGTAGCCCATACCCGAGCGCAGACCACCCGTGAGCTGGTAAATCACCTCCTGCACGGTGCCTTTGTAAGGCACACGACCGGCAATACCCTCGGGCACCAGCTTCTTGGCATCCACGGTGTCGCCCTGGAAGTAGCGGTCCTTCGAACCGTTCTTCTGCCCCATGGCCTCGAGCGAGCCCATGCCGCGGTAGCTCTTGAACTTACGACCATTATAGATGATGGTCTCGCCGGGACTCTCCTCGGTGCCTGCCACGAGCGAACCGATCATCACACAGTTGCCACCGGCAGCCAGCGCCTTGACGATGTCGCCCGAATAGCGCAGTCCACCGTCAGCAATCAAAGGCACCCCTGTGCCTTTCAGGGCAGAGTACACGTCGTACACGGCACTCAGCTGGGGAACGCCCACACCGGCCACCACACGGGTGGTGCAGATGGAGCCCGGGCCGATACCCACTTTCACGGCGTCGGCACCATGGTCGACGAGATACTTGGCAGCCTCGCCCGTGGCGATATTACCCACCACCACGTCAAGGTTGGGGAAGGCGGCCTTCACGGCCTGCAACTTGCCTATCACACCCTTCGAGTGACCGTGGGCCGTGTCGATGACGATGGCGTCGACACCAGCCTCCACCAGCGCCTGAGCACGGTCGAGCGTGTCGGCAGTGACACCTACGCCGGCAGCCACGCGCAGGCGGCCCTTCTCGTCCTTGCAGGCCATGGGCTTGTCTTTGGCCTTGGTAATGTCCTTGTAGGTGATCAAGCCTACGATATGGTTTCCGGCATCTACCACCGGCAGTTTCTCAATCTTGTTTTCCTGGAGGATCTGTGCTGCATCGAAGAGGTTGGTCTGCTGATGCGTCGTCACCAGGTTCTCACTTGTCATCACGTCATCTATGAGCTTGTCCATGTGACGCTCGAATCGCAGGTCACGGTTGGTCACGATACCCACCAGATGATTCTCCTCGTCGACAACGGGTATGCCACCGATGTGGTAATCGTGCATCATATCGAGGGCATCCTTCACGGTGCGGCCGCGACGAATGGTCACCGGATCGTAGATCATGCCGTTCTCGGCACGCTTGACGATGGCCACCTGACGGGCCTGCTCCTCAATGGGCATATTCTTGTGGATCACACCGATACCACCCTCGCGCGCAATGGCGATGGCCATCGACGACTCAGTAACGGTGTCCATGGCTGCCGTGACAAAGGGTACGTTCAGTTCTATGTGACGCGAAAACTTGGTTTTCAATTCCACCTCTTTGGGCAGCACTTCTGAATAAGCCGGAATAAGAAGGACGTCGTCAAAGGTCAATCCGTCCATCACAATTTTATCTGCAACAAATGATGACATAAAATGTAACTTTTAAAATTTATTGCGTGCAAATTTAGCAATAAATTCCCACATACACACCCACTTCGGGGCTTTTTCTTTGTGCTTTAATGCTATTTAACGCGGTATGGCACAGACCGAAAAAGCCCCGAAAACAGTGAGGTGCAAGACGATTTCCGACACGTTATCTCACCATCTTGACAGTCCTGACGGTGCCGTCGGCCATCTGCTCTCGCACCAACGTCACCCCACTGTCGAGCATCCGGGCTACCCGCCTACCGCCAAGGTCGAAATAATCGGTCTTGACCACCTGCTGTCCGCTGCCGGGCTGTAGACTGGCCACAGCAGTAACGGCGGTCGTGCCGTCGTTGCTGAGAAACACGTCGCCGATGTAAAGCGGGCCTTCCCCGCTCGACCAGAATCCGGCGATATAGATATGGCTTGGGTCTACCGCCCCCCCCTTCTCTGCCACCATGCTGTGCAGGTCGATGACCAGTTGCTGCTTGCCGGTGAGGTCATAGACGGCCGGCGAGGTCCAATAGCTGTTCTGGTCGAAGAGCCTGAACGAGGAATACACCCCTGCCGCCTGCCGCATCCGCACCACCAGGTAGTTGTAGGCGCTGATGTCTAGGGGGGCGGCATACTGCCATCCGCCAAATCCCCACTGCCCCGTCTTGAGGTAGCCGTCGCTGCTCCTGAACTCGCCCGTAGTCCAGATGCTGGGGTTGAACTTACCCTCGACCAGCGGGAAAGGTGTCACCTTGACGGCGACCTCCCGCGTGCTGGCGTTGCCAAACACATCGGTGTACGACACGCCGATGGTGGCGCTGCCCGCTGTTCCTCCAGCCACCACGGCACCGCCCTCCACGTGCGCCACCTCGGGGTTGGTGCTGGTGAAGGCGCAACTGCCCACTACATTGGTCTTGAGTCCCGACTCCGAGATGAGTGTCACCCCGAGCGTCTGGCGCTCGTTGGGCAGCAGCGTCATGCTGGCGGCCGACACCTCGAGGTCGGCCAGCGTAAGGTCGGCCTTGCTATACTGCTTCAGCGTGCCGGGGGCATAGTAGTCCTCCTCGGTGAAGCCAGGTTCGGTGGAGAACCAGTCGATGTCGACATGGCCGCCGTTGGCCTTCGTGGCCTGGTTGAAGAGGTAGAATCTGTTACCCACAAACACCTTGAGCGTGTAGCGCATCTTCAGCACCGGACCGAAGGCATGCCATGTGGCATTGTCGGTGCTGTAGTAGAACGTCGCTGTCGAACTGCCGAAGTTGGCACGGGCACGCAGGTACACCACCTCGCCGTCGAGGTAGGGGCCTTCCTGTCGTTCGGCCTCCACCGTCCGCCCATTGTCGTCGTAGGCCGAGCGCAGGGCCACCAGTCGGCATCTGCCGTTCTCCCGGCTCACGCCGATGTAGGCGTAGGGGTCTTGGAAGACCGCCAGTCCGGCCACATCACCGTCGGCCATGCCACTCACGTCCATCTTCACCGTGCCGTAGCTGTCGGGCACCTTGTCGGCTGCCGTGCCCGCCGGGGCATAGCCCAGGATGCGCGTGGTGAGCGAGTTGCGGGCCTGTGTCAGGTCGCTGGCCGTGCCCGTGGTGCTGAGCCGCAGCCATCCCGGACGGTCGAACAGGCTCCAGGCCGCAGCGTCGGCGTTGTGGTTCCACTGCCACATCTTGTCGAGCACGACCCCGGTAAAGGTATCGTTGGACGTGAGCGTGGCAGCGGGATAGGCTTTCCCCACGTTGGGCTTACGATAGGGCGTGCCGTCTTTCGACACGTCGATGCCGTCGTTGCCGATCACGGGCCAGCCGTCTTTCCATACCACGGGCTCCAGATAGGGCACACGACCGATGGCCCCGTCGTCTTTGAAGAGCACCGTCCACCACTCGCCGGTCTGCGTCTCCACCAGCGCTCCCTGGTGGATGTGCTGGTTGGCGAACACGCGCGTGGGATGCTCCTCGTAGGGACCCATGGGACTTTTGGCGCGGAAGATGGTCTGCGAGCCCTCGGTGCCGCCATAGGTGGCGTAGATATAGTAGTAGTCGCCGATGTGATACATGTGGCTGCCCTCGCAGCCGTTGCCCACGCTGATGACCTTCTGGCTCTCCAAGGCCTTGAAGTCGGCCGAGAGTCGCGTGACGGTGATGTCGCCAATGCCGCTGGCCACGTAGATATTGCCGTCGCCCGACGGACCGTCGTCGAAGAGCAAGCCGGAGTCGTAGTAGAACCCGTCGAGCTTCTGCATCTGCCACTCGCCCTCGGGGTCGGTGGCCGTGAGCATGAAGTCGCCGCCGTCGTCACCGAAAGCAATGAAGTTGAGGTAGAACTTGCCATCGTGGTAGCGCAGGCTGGGTGCCCACTGCCCCTTGCTGTAGTGGTTCTGTCCGTTGAGCAGGTTGTAGGCGTCACTGCTGTTGATCTGCAGCAGCGGGTTGGCACAATACTGCCAGTTGACGAGGTCATACGACTTGAGCAGGGTGATGCCGGGGAAGTGGAACATCGTCGTGGAGGCGTAGTAGTAGGTGTCGCCCACGCGGATGACGTCGGGGTCGGGGAAGTCGGCGTTGACGATGGGGTTGACAAAGGTGCCGTCGCCCCGGTCGGCCGTGTAGCCCCTGCTGTAGGCGGGCATGGGATAGTCTTTGGCGGCATAGTCGCGATACCACTTGAAGCACGCCTCGCCACAGGCCTCGGCGATGCCCGGGAAGGCGGGCTGCACCTTGCCGCTGGCCACATAGCTGTCGATGTCGATGTAGCACCCCGTGCCCGAGAGCGTCATGGAGATGTTGCCGAAGTAGTCAATCATGTCTTTGTAGGCCTGTCCCCAGCGCGACGTCGTGGCCGTGGCCCAGGTGCCGTAGTTGGACGGCACCCAGTCGCCGTGCTCGTTGTAATGCCCTGTTCCCGGTTTCTCCGGACTCCAGTCCACCTCGGTGATGATGACAGGATTGGTGTCTACCACGGGCACGGCATCGCGAAACAGCTTGATCTTGTTCTGCGCGTCGGCCTGGCTGTCGCTGGTGCCATACCATCCCGGATAGTCGTGTACGGCATAGCCGATGTTATACCCACGGATGGGATAGGTGGCGAAGCCGCGGTAGTTGCTCTGCCAGCCGCTGCCTGCCACCCAGATGATGCCGGTGAAGCCGTTGGCGCGTATCTTGTCGACGATGGGCTGGAAGAACTGGTGCAAAGCCTTCGGCGTCTCCTGGCCGGTGCTGTCAAGCACCTGCACTGGCTCGTTGGCCAGTTCGAGCGAGAGCTGGCCGGCATATTTGCGCACCGAGTCGTTGCGCGACACGATGTCCCACACGGTCATGAGGTATTGCTGGTATTCGCCACCGGCCTGCACCGTCTTGGGGCACACGCCCGGCGGGCGCATCACCACGTACATGCCGTGTGCCAGGGCCCTGCGGGCCAAGGGGAAGTAAAGGGTGCGGAGATACTTGTCGAGCCGGTCGGCACTGAAACGGCTGATGTCGGCCTCGCCCGACTCCTTGCCGTCGCTCACCTTGGCAGGGTCGTTGGTCCAGCAGGGGTCGAGGTGCAGGCGGAAGACGTTGGCAAAGGCGCCCTGCGTGGTGTCGGTGATGGCGGTGAAGAGCTTTTCGAAATAGTCCATGCAGGCATCGATGCGGTCGTCGGTGGCATTGTAGCCCCACCGCCAGCCGTTGAAGTAAGGGTTGGGTGTGTCCATCACGCCGTGCAGCACCACGCGGTTGCCGTGCGGGTCGCACAACTGGTTGCCCTCGACGTGCAGGGGTGGCGTGTGGCCGAAAGGCACCTGTGCCGATGAGGCAGTAGTCAGGAAAAGGAAAAGAAGGGTAAAGATAGTTTGTCTCATACTAGGTGATTTGGTTTTCGATACTGCAAAATTACGGTATCTCCCCCAAAGTCACTTTGCCAGACATTACAGAAACTTTGCGGCAGGTTACGGGTTGGCGGGCTGGAGGGTTGGTGGGCTGGAGAAAATGCTCCTTATAAAGGCTCACATCGTATTCTTGTGCTTTTAACATACTTATCTCATAAGGTTTTCTTCGGCTCACCACTCGATAACATTCCCGCAGGTAAGATATTCTAAGATAGGACTCGCTGGCGAGGCCCATGCCCATATTTTGCGATGAGC
>JBHAFS010000003.1:0-81386 GCA_041856205.1 Prevotella sp. | reverse complement strand
CCTGCAACGCGCTGTAGCCCCACCGTGCGGGGGTGATGGCATCGACAACGGTGAAGCAGACGAAACCCACAATCATCATCTTGAAAAGCTTGAGGTAGTGGTAGCGCACAAAGGCCAGCACGCCCGGACCGCTGGGCAAGGCTGCCGCTCCGAGGGGCACAACAGGGGTGCCGTCAGAGGGCGACGTCTTGTAGATGTGCAGGGGCGAGCCAGCGGCAGCATATTTGCGCTCAAGGCCGTAGGCACTGAGAAAGAGGAAGATGGGCACACCATAATGGCCGAAGAAAGAGATGAGATGGATGGGCAGCAGCAGGTCGGGACTGCCCAGCACCCGGTGCAGCCAGCTGACGTTGTGCGCGAAAAACTGAAACTCGTTCTCCTTGACGATGGGGCCAAGCCAATGGCAGTAGTTGTGGAGGAAGATGCCCAGGATGGCCAGGCCACGCAGGGCGTTGCACTCGGCACGGGTCAGCAGACCCTCACTTGGAGCTGTGTTCATCTGTCTTATTGATTTGATAATTGTGATTGCCGCAATTTGTCGTAGTCGGCGGTATTCTTCAGGATGCGGGGCCTCATCTCGTCGTAGTCGGGCGACAAGAGGTTGTATTCTTCGCGATAGTCTTTGTTGGCGATGCCGGCCAGCCACACCATGAGGTGAGGCAGCGCGTCGGTCATGAACCGCCGGTTCTTGGCATCCTTGATGGCCTTGAACACCTCGGGATGGCGCACGGCATAACGGTGCGAGCAGTAGATCCAGAACGGCACCTCAAACTCGTAGTGGGCCAGGGGCCAGTCCACAGCGGCACTGTGGTTGCGGCAGATGAAGTCGCGGCCGGGCTCGTAACACTCCTCGCCGTGGTCGGGCATATAGATGACGATGGCCTCCTCGTTCTCGAACCTGCGGATGATGGCATCAACGATGGAGTCGTTATAGTGTACGGCATTGTCGTAGTCGGCCAGCACCGAGCGCTTTTTCTGCGAGAGCTCGGGGCGCCAGTCGGCATAGTCGTTGGCGTCGAACACCCGGCGGTCGTTCGGGCAGCGGGTGTGATAGTTGACGTGCTGACCGATGAGGTGGAAGATGATGAGGTTGCGGTTGCTGTCGGCCTGCTCGCCTTTCTTGCGCCCAATCTTGATGTCACCCGACTGGAGGAACTGGTCGTAGTCGGCCAGCAGACCGTCGTCGAAGCGATGGAGCTTGGTGTTGCGCAGGTCAAACTGTGCCTCGCTCAGCGTGGGGTTGTTGAGGAAGAAGCCACCCGAGAAGTCGTAGACGGCCTCCTTGGCCTGCGGCAAGAACTGATTGGTGAGGAAGGTGACCCGGTAGCCGGCCTTGTGGAAGAGTGCGGGGAAGAGCGGATAGTCGCACCAGTCGCCTTTCTGGCCGATGACATGCATCGAGAGGACATTCTTGAAGACAAAGCTCGTGAGGTTCCAGCAGCTCACCACATCGGTGAACTTGGTGAGCAGACCGCTTGATTCGCGCCTCACCTGACGCGGCGTGGTCTTGAGCCGGTAGCCGTATTGCTGCGAGTGGACCTTGCCGTAGCTCTCGCCGATGATGAGCACGATGTTGGGCGAACGGTAAGAGCAGGAGTCGACCTTCGCGGCCTGCACGGCCTCGATGCAACGGTCTACCTGTGCCGAGGCCAAGGCATTGCTGTTGATGCTGAATGCCAGCCTGTAGACGGGGAGGTAGAACACGCCATGGTCTTTCTCGGTGAGGATATGCTCCACGGTGCCTATGGTGCCGGCGGTCATCAGGCGGGTCATCCCCACCTTGTTGTGCCAGCTGCTGATGCCGCCATAGACCAGCAATGCCGCCACCGCCGCGGCTATAGCGGGATGAGTAGACAAGGTGTCGAAGACAGGACAGAGACGCTCGATGCGGCCTTTGAGCAGCATCTTGCGGCGATAGCTCAACAGGCGGTAGGCACGGTGGCGCAGCGTCCAGGCGGCATGCAGCAAGCCGAGCAGCAGCACCCATCCGATGGGCGAGAACAGCACGTCGGGCGAGAGGTACGACCTGAGAAACTCGCCGGCCTCGCGGCTGTCGGTCTCGCTGATGAGCAAAAGCATGGTGGGGGTGATGCTCGACTGGAACTTCCAGAAACAATATACGTCGACAATGGCGACGGCATAGAGCACCACGTAGAGCAACCGCTTGACCCACACCCGCACCTTACGGGGGATGAGGGTGAGCACGGCGCAGGTGAGATAGGTATCGAGAAACAGCTCTGCAAACAGGTTATCGTAGAGCGTGGCGCCACGCTGGTGAGGCAAGGTCAACACGGCACACAGCACGCCAAGCGCATACATGGTCACAAAAAAAACCGCGTTGGTCCTCACGGGCTTCAGCACCCACTGTGATATACGTCTCAATATCCTCATTTACACATTGATTGTTAACACCTGCAAAAATAGCACAAATAACGCACAGCACAAAGAACAATGGCGAAATTAACATCATTGCCAACGATTTGTCGGCCTTGCGCGCATGTCTCTGCGAAACGATGGTGGGGGCAGATCGTTGAGGCAACTGCCCCACCTATTGGTGCCTCAGCGCTTGTTGAGCTTGAGCAGACGCTTGTATTCTTTTTGGGTAATGCGCATGAAGGAGCCATGCTGGGGTGCGGTGACACCCACGATGTCGACGGGGTCGTGGAAGTTGCGCAGGTTCTGGTCGGCCTTGCAGATGCGGTAGTGCTTGGGGTGGTCGCTATACTGGATATAGGCCACGCGCCATGTGCTGTCGCCGATGAGCTGGAACGCCGACGAGCCCTCACACTTCTTGTCGCCCTCGAAGCTCACATAGTCGTGCTCCACAGGCTCGCCCCAGCCATAGGTGAGATGGTCTGAGGTAGCCGTATAGATGCCCGGGTGGCCACCTTCTTTTTTGATGAGCATGTGATATTTGCCGTCGGCCAGCAGGTTGATGTCGGCGTCGATGGTGGCATAGCCCCAGTCGAAGAGCAGACGGGGGGGTGGTGATGCGGGTGAAATCTTTGGTGGCATAGCTGTAGTACATGCGGTCGTAGCCTTCCTCGGGGCGGTTGAGCATAGAGTAATAGATCATGTAGCCGCCGCGCTCGCCGTCGGACCACACGTAGGCAGGGTCCCAGAAGATCTGCGGCGCCCACACGCGGTTGATGGTCGACCAGTCTTTATAGGGCTGCGGAGCGGTGGCGCCGTCGCAGAAGATCGAAGGCCCCTGCCTGTAGTCGAAGGTGACGGAGGTCCAGTGGATGAGGTCGTCGCTCTTGAGCAGGTCGATACCGTAGTTGTCCCACTTGTGGCTCTTGGCCACACACATGTCGGTGGTCACCATGACATAGCCCTTGCCGTTCCAGGCGCGGGTGATGTAGGCGTCGCGTGTGCCGCCCTCGATGCGGGCGTGTTCCTTGGGGTCGAAGATGGCTTCGCCACCGAGGATGTCCTCGTAGTGGTAGCCGTCACGGCTCACAGCATAGGCCGTGTATTCGCCTTTGTCGCTCATGTGGCAGTAGAGGTAGCCGTAGGTTCCCTTGACGGGGTTCTGGGCGGCAGCCGAGAGAGGCAGGACGGTGAGAAACAATGTGAGAAGATGGTTTGAAATTGACATGATAGTTGGTGTTTAAGTGTTTGTAATATAACCGCCATGCTATGGCGGTTCGCAGAAACAGAGGGAAGGGGGATGCCTTAATTTTGAATTTTGAATTTTGAATTATGAATTATAAATCATCCCTTTCTTTCTGAAAATCCAGATCTCCACCGAGTTGATGATGTTCTGCCAGAGGATGTAGCAGCCGGGACCTACCGACGAGAGCGGGTTGAGGAAGGCCGTGGCCACCCAGATGGCAAAGGCAGTGTTCTTCTGTCCCAGGCTCTGTCCGGCCTCGATCGACTTGTCGAAATAGTGACCGATGAAACGGCCCGTGGCAAACTGGACGATGCAGAGGATGAGGGCCATGAAGGCGATGGACAGCAGGAAGAAGAGGGAGGTGTGGGCCCAGGCATCGACGATATTCATGGCAGTGGTGCCCGTGACGATGACCAGCGAACAGCCCCACATATAGTAGCTCAGATCCTTCACACCCACAATCCAGCGATGGAGCCGCTTGAAGCCATGCTTCACGATGTAGGCCAGCAGCATGGGGAGCAACAACACGAGGCTCACCTTCCACAGAATCTCGGTGAAGAGCGGCACAAACTCGATGGTCACCACACCTTTGTGGGTCTGGGGCAGCAAGGGAAAGCACAAGGGGATGAGCACCGCCGAGATGAAGTTGGAGATGAAGGTATAGGTGGTCATCTCCTCCAAATTACCGCCCAGCTTGGCCGTCACCACCGCAGCAGCAGCGGCACAAGGTCCGATGATGCACACCAGCACGGCCTCGACCATCACCAGTCCGGCACCCGTAAGCCCGAAACCGATGATGATGCCCACCAAGGCAAAGACGAAAGCCACCTGCTGGATGCCAATCCACAGATGCCACCTCACAGGAAGGAGCTTCTTGAAGTCGACCTTGCAGAAGGTCACAAAGAGAATGAGGAACATGAAGTCGGGCAGCACGCTGTCGTTGTAGGGAGCATACCACTGCCCCACGGGGCGCAGAAACGGCACAAAGCGAAACAGCAGATACCCGACCACTCCTGTAGCCATGGCCACCGGAAGGGTCCAGTTCTTCACAAATCTGATGATATCCATAGACGCTGTTGCTTGCCAAACGTAAGGTGAAAGTGGCCTAAAGCGGCCGTTGTTGCAAAAGTAAGCATTATTTCGCAATCCCTCAAACAATGACGGGGCAAAAGTGCAAAAAAGAAGCTATGGAGACCGTCCGTTGATATTAAGATAGCAAATGATGTGCGTATTATTGCATTGGCTGCATTTTTCAACAAACAGACAGGAAGGGTTTCATAATTTCTCCATATCTTTGCTACGATAAACCTATATTGTTTTTAGACCCGCATGATGCAGAACAAGCGTTACGGTCATTTTGATGATGCCCACAGGGAGTATGTCATCACTGACCCCAAGACTCCATGGCCATGGATCAACTACCTTGGCAATGAAGACTTCTTCTCTCTGATCTCGAACACGGCAGGAGGATATTCCTTCTGCAAGGATGCCAAATTCAGGCGCATCACACGCTATCGGTACAACGATGTGCCGATGGATAACAACGGCCGCTATTTCTATATCAAGGATGGCGACACCATCTGGAACCCCGGATGGAAGCCCTGCAAGACGCCGCTCGACAGCTATGAGTGCCGCCACGGCATGAACTACACCCGTATCACGGGCAGCTGCTGGGGCGTGGAGGCCAGCGTGCTCTTCTTCGTGCCCCTGCACACATGGGCCGAGGTGCAGAAGATGACGCTCACCAACCACTCGCCAGAGGTGAAGCACCTGAAACTCTTCTCGTATGAGGAGTGGTGTCTGTGGAACGCATCGACCGACATGGAGAACTTCCAGCGCAACTTCTCGACGGGTGAGGTGGAGGTCGACGGGTCGACCATCTACCACAAGACCGAATACCGCGAGCGCCGCAACCACTTTGCCTTCTATCATGTGAACGTGCCCATTCAGGGCTACGACACCGACCGCGAGAGTTTCGTGGGCCTGTATAACGAATACTCAGAGCCCGAGGCCGTCATCGAGGGACACCCGCGCAACAGCTTCGCGCATGGGTGGAGCCCCATGGCCAGCCATTATATAGAGGTGGAGCTGCAGCCTGGCGAGCAGCGCGACATCATCTTCACGCTGGGCTATGTGGAGAACGAGCCCGAGGAGAAATGGGAGGCCAAGAAGGTCATCAACAAGACCAAGGCCCGCAAGCTCATCGCCCACTTCGACACGACCGAGAAGGTGGATGCTGCCTTTGCAGAGCTGCAGGCCTACTGGGACCGACTGCTGAGCGTCTATACCGTGCAGAGCGGCGACGACAAACTCGACCGCATGGTGAACATCTGGAACCAATACCAGTGTATGATCACCTTCTGCATGAGCCGCTCGGCATCGTTCTTCGAGAGTGGCATCGGCCGCGGCATGGGATTCCGCGACTCCAACCAAGACCTGGTGGGGTTTGTCCATCAGATTCCCGAGCGTGCCCGGCAGCGCATCATCGACATCGCCTCCACGCAGTTTGCCGACGGCGGCTGCTACCACCAGTACCAGCCGCTCACCAAGCGCGGCAACAACGACATCGGCGGCGGGTTCAACGACGACCCCTGCTGGCTCATCTTCGGCACCGTGGCCTATATCAAGGAGACGGGCGACTTCTCGATCCTCGACGAGCAGGTGCCCTTCGACAACGTGCCGGGCTCTGAGGTCAGCCTGCTCGAACACCTGCGGGTGTCGTTCGACCACGTGGTCAACAACCTCGGCCCCCACGGCCTGCCACTCATCGGACGCGCCGACTGGAACGACTGCCTGAACCTCAACTGCTTCTCGTGGGACCCCAACGAGAGTTTCCAGACTACCGAGAACAAGGGCGAAGGCTCGAAGGCCGAGAGCCTGATGATTGCCGGACTGTTTGTCGTGACGGGCAACGACTACGTCGAACTATGCCGACGCATCGGCCACGATGGCGAGGCCGCACGTGCCCAACGGGCAGTGGACAACATGGTCGAGGCCGT
Source organism: Prevotella sp. (assembly GCA_041856205.1). Lineage (GTDB taxonomy): Bacteria > Bacteroidota > Bacteroidia > Bacteroidales > Bacteroidaceae > Prevotella. The sequence continues at coordinate 74,768 of JBHAFS010000003.1, read as the reverse complement.
GAAACAGCACGGCTGGGACGGGGAGTGGTTCCTCCGCGCCTACGACTTCTACGGCAATAAGATCGGATCGGACGAGAACGAGGAAGGTAAGATCTTCATCGAGAGCCAGGGCTGGTGTACCATGGCGGGCATAGGTCTCGACGAGGGACTCTGCGACAAGGCGCTCGACGCCGTGAAAGAACGCCTCGACAGCGAACACGGCATCGTGCTCAACAACCCCGCCTACACCACCTATCATGTGGAGATGGGCGAGATCTCATCCTATCCCGAGGGCTACAAGGAGAACGCCGGCATCTTCTGCCACAACAACCCCTGGGTGATCATCGGTGAGACGGTGGCCGGACGCGGCGACGACGCCTGGCAGCACTATACCAAGATACTGCCGTCGTATGTGGAGGAGAAATACCAGACCTTGCACAAGGTGGAGCCTTACGTCAACTGCCAGATGGTGGCCGGCAAGGATGCCGCCCGCCCCGGCGAAGGCAAGAACTCCTGGCTCACGGGCACAGCGGCATGGATGTGGTACACCGTCAGCGCGTTTTTGCTGGGTGTGAAACCCGACTACGAGGGTCTGCGCATAGACCCCTGTCTGCCGTCGGAGGCCCGCGACTACCGCATACACCGGGTGTTCAGGGGTGCCGAGTACGACATCCACGTCAGCAACCCCAATGGGCGCAGCAAGGGCGTGCAACAGATCACCGTGGATGGCAAGCCCATCGCGGGACAGGTGATACCCGCCACACCGGGTCGGCACACCGTGGAAGTAGTGATGTAGGACCTGCGAAGACAAAGGCGGCCATGAGCTCTAACGCTCATGGCCGCCTTTGTTTATGGCTTCACCTGCCGTATCAATTCGTCGGGCAGCTTGGGCATGGCACCCTTCTGCGTACACACAAAGGCACTGGTGGTAACCGCCAGCCGATGAGCCTCGGGAATGGGCATACCGGCAAGGACGGCCGCCACGAAGCTACCGGTGAACGAGTCGCCGGCACCCACGGTGTCGGCCACTTCCACCTTCGGCGTCTCCTGGAAGCTCTTGAAACCCGGAGCAAAGACATAGCTGCCGTTGGTGCCGCAGGTGAGCACCAGCATGTCGAGGTCATACTTGCCCAGAATGAGCCAGCACTTGTTCTCGATGTCGAGACCCGGATAACCGAACATCCTGCCGATAGTGACCAGTTCTTCGTCGTTGATCTTGAGGATATTGCATCGGCGCAGCGAATTTTGTATAACTTCCTTGGTATAGAAGTTCTGCCGCAGATTGATGTCAAAGATCTTCAGGCAGTCGTCGGGCGTTGCATCGAGAAACTGATGAATTGTCTCTCGCGACACCTGACTGCGCTGCGCCAATGAGCCGAAGCACACGGCGCGGCTGTTGCGGGCCACAGCTTCTATCTCAGGGGTAAAGGGCATGTTGTCCCACGCCACATCGGCGGTGATGTCATAGGTAGGAATACCCTCGGCATCGAGCTCCACGCCCACCGTGCCGGTAGGGTATGCCACACGTGGCATGACATAGTCCAAGCCCATCTTATCAAACTCCGCTACCGTCTGGTCGCCCAGCGCATCATTGCCCAGCGCACTCACAGCCACGGCATGATGACCAAACTGGCTGGCGTGATAAGCAAAGTTGGCAGGTGCTCCGCCCAGCTTGGCACCCTCGGGCAGAATATCCCATAATGCCTCTCCGAGGCCAACGATCAATTGTTCCATATCTTTTAATATATTAATTTCTAACAAAAATATTCACTATTCATCCTTCACTCTTTACTTTCCCAATGTACGTGCAGAGGTAGGCCACACCCACAGCCATGACCGCCACAGCTCCGGCCTGTCCCACAGCATCGCTGGCAAAGCCCATGAGCAACGGGAACACCGTGCCGCCGAAGAGGCCCATGATCATCAGTCCGCTCACGGCATTCTTCTTCTCGGGCACCGAGAGGAGGGCTTGTGAGAAGACAATAGAGAAGACATTGGAGTTGCCGTAGCCCACCAGGGCAATGGCCACATAAAGCACAGCCTGGGAAGTGCCGACCAGCATACCCACCATGCTCAGCACCATCATCGCCACAGAGATGATGAAGAAGGTGCGACTCTTCATCACGCGCAGGAAGAAGCTGCCCGTGAGACAGCCGATGGTACGGAAGATGAAGTAAAGACTTGTGGCAAAGACTGCCTCGTTGAGCGTCATGCCCAGCCGTTCCATGAGAATCTTGGGGGCCGTGGTGTTGGTGCCCACGTCGATGCCCACATGACACATAATGCCCAAAAAGCTCAGCAGCACCACCGGCTTACCCAGCAGTCGGAATGCCTCGACAAACTGCCGGCTGAGGGTATCGGCGCCGTCGTCGTACACATCGGCACGCTCCTCCTCAATGGGCGTTGAGCCTAACAGCAGGATGGCCACGATGCCCACCACCATATAGACCGGGAAGAGGATGCGCCAGCCCAGGCCGAAGCTGGGAATGGTAGCCATGGCACCCCACATGGCGATGTATGGAGCCATGAACGAGGCGATGGCCTTGACAAACTGTCCGAAGGTGAGCGTAGAGGCCAGGTTACCCTTGATGACGGTCGACACCAGCGGGTTGAGCGAGGTCTGCATCAGCGTGTTGCCGATGCCGAGCAGCGAGAACGACACCAGCATGACATAGAAGTTCTCTGAGACGATGGGCAGCAACAGCGACACCACGGTCACCACCAGCGACAGCAGCACCGTCTTCTTGCGGCCAATCTTGTTCATCAGCACGCCCGTGGGTACCGAGAAGATCAGGAACCAGAAGAAAACGAGCGACGGAAGGATGTTGGCCACCGAGTCGCTCAGCGACAGGTCTTGCTTGACGAAGTTGGAGGCAATGCCCACGAGGTCTACGAAGCCCATGGCAAAGAAACAGAGCATCACCGGTATCAGTGTGATCTTGCTTGTCTTACTCATAATTGTTTTACGGTTTAAGGGTTGTTACGATTATCTGCGGCAAAGGTAGTGATTCCCTCCGACCATGCGCCGCACAAAACGTTCATTGGCTGTCATTATTGTAACATGCAACAAATCTACAGTCACAATGAACGTTTTTTGCAAGCACTGGCCTGTTGGGCTTTGTGTTTTATTTGAGCGGATATATTTTGCTGCTTCCGCCCTTGACCGTCAGCTTGTTGTAGGGCATCGAGGGAAATACCAGGTTAGACATGGCCATTTTTCCCTCCACATCCATCACTTCGATGCTGCTGCGGTCGATGAAGATTTGAAGCGTCTTGATTTTTCCACGGGTCGGTGCCTTGGTCACGGCGGCAAATTCATTCGAGAAACTCACGTCACCACTCTTGGTGCGGTCCATGCTGAATGTCTCGTTCTTGGCATCGTAGATCATAGTCACCTCGTCGCCTTTGTCATTGCTCAGCTTGATGACGGTGTTGGCGCGCAGCTGCACGTCGATACGACAGGCCTCGGTGAGTTTGCCCGACGGCTTGACAGCGAAGGCCTCCAGCACCTCACGACTGGGCTTCACACTGCAATAGGTCTCGCCCGCATAGCTGAACAGGCCCAGATCGCGCGGCAGCCCATTGGCCGAGCGGAACTGCTTGGTGGGCACCTGATTAGCATACTGCCAGTTGCTCATCCACGGCATGGCCACATGACGGCCGTCAGGCGCGTTGTCGAAAGTGACGGTGGCATAGTGGTCCTTGCCCCAGTCCATCCATTTGGTCTCCTCGGGCGCATCTTCGCAGACAAACCGACGACCATCGAAGCTACCCACGAAATACTGTGCGGCCGACCCACCGAAGGGGCCTCCGGGATTGATATTACAGATGAGCAGCCACTTGTCGCCAATCTTCATCAGGTCGGGACACTCCCACACTCCGTCGTGGTTGCCGTAGCCCTCGCCAAAGTCGCTCTCGAAAGTCCAGTCTTTGAGGTTCTTCGACGAGTATATCTTCATGTGCTGCTTCTCAGCCAGCACCATGTTCCACAACTGGGCATCCTCGTTCCAGAAGACGTGCGGGTCGCGGAAGTCGGCCACCTCTGAGGTCAGAATAGGGTTCTTGTCATATTTCACGAAGGTCCTGCCGTTGTCGGTCGAATAGGCCATACACTGCTTCTGTGTAGCCTCCGCAGCGGTATAGAAGGCCACCACGGTGCCTTCTCCCCATCCTGCGGTATTGTGCTTGTCGACTACCGACGAGCCGCTGAAGATGGTACCCCACGCATCGGGCTCCACAGCCTCACCCTCAAAGGTCCAGTGGATGAGGTCGCGCGAGGTGGAATGCCCCCAAGTCATATTCTCCCATTGCGACCCATAGGGGTTGTGCTGGAAATAGAGATGCCACACGCCGTCTTTGTAGAACATGCCGTTGGGGTCGTTCATCCATCCCCATAGCGGAGTGTGATGGTAGACCGGACGGAATTTCTCACGATTGCGGGTATCGAATGTGTCTGAATATTGCATCTGCTTCCAGCATACGAAGTCATGTATGACTAACTGTCCACCCGAGGGCGCGGTGGCATTGCCCCTGTTCATGGTGATGTAGAGCGCAGCCTCGCCCTCAGCCAGGTCGTCGAGCGCGAGCGGCACCAGATAGTCGGTCTTGTTAATGGCAAGGCGACAGTTCAGTTCCTTCACCACTTTATTGTTCTGTATAACCCGTATATGGTCGTTTTCCTGACTTTCCTCCACAGGCAGCAGCAGGTACTTTTGCTCCGTCGTAATCCGCTGTATCACACGGTTATCGCTGAGGAACTGCGTCTGCTGTGCCTGTATATGATTCGCGCCAAAGATAATCGACATCACTAAAATAATAAGTTGTTTCATCTTTATTAATCGTTTATCGTTTTTGGTCATGATTCCAATGCTGCATCAATATCCCTTATTCTGCTTGTACAAACCGGGAATATAATACATCTGATTATAAGGAACGGGGAAGAACTCATTCTTGCCGGGCTTGAAGTTGGCGTCCTTATAATATTGGGCATAGGTCTGTCCGTCGTAGCTATCTTGTGCCTCTCGCTTGAAATAGGCGTTCAAAGTCTCAGAGGCAATACCCCAGCGACGCAGGTCGAAGAACCGCTCATGTTCCATTCCCATCTCCAGACGACGCTCCCAACGCAGGCACTTACGTGCAGTGGCCTTATCCTGGAAATAAGTCTCGGGATATGTAGCTATCTCGCATTGGTCGGCAGCATAGTCTATATGCTTGCTGACAGAGTTGGCCGCACGCTGACGGATGGCATTGATAATGGTACGAGCCTCCGACAGTCGATCAAGCTCTATCAGTGCCTCAGCACGGTCGAGCATGGCACTGGTGTATCGAATGACATAGTCGTTCATGGCAAAAGCCTGCCACGGTGTGTTATAGGTCTCACCCTTTGAACGTTGCGGCACCTCTTTCATTGAGGCGTAGTAGCCATAGGTGTTAGGCGTGCGCGAGTTGGCGGTGGTGAGCGTATAGTCGGCCTCGTACTTGTAAGGGAATGTAGGCATGCCTACAGTATGAAAGAGTCTGGGGTCCCACTTTTGTGTGGTGGGTGCGCCGTTGACCGGATGACCGTTTGACGACGAGAAATCATCGAATTCGGGAAGTCCGTCCTTGGTCTTGAAACTGTTGACCAAGTCCTGAGAGGGCTTATGGAAGTCCCAGCCGCAAGACCACATACCCCATGCTCCGTTGAGCATGTTCGACCAGTTGGCGCGTCCATAGGTGGTGTGGTCATCCTGATAGTCAGAGCATTGCACGGCAAACACAGACTCCTTGCTGTTGTTGTAATCGGGCAGGAAGATGTCTCCGTAGTCTTCCAGATAGCCATATTGCGACTTAGCCACGACATCGGTATAGTCAACAACCTTCTGCATGTAAGCCTTATTGATAAAGTTGACTCCCGTACTATCTTCATAGCCATTGCCCCATGCACGCTCCAGATAACACTTGGCCAGATAGGCTGCCGCAGCCACCTTGTTGGCACGTCCACCATCTGTTTGCTGCTCGGGCAGGTTGTCATAGGCATCCTGGAAGTCGGCAATCACCTTGTCCCACAGCTGATCATAAGTGAGGGCGTCGTTGCGAGTCTGCTCCTGTGTCTTGTTACGGTACACCTCTTCATCAATCCAAGGAATCTGTCTGAACACTCTGAGTAGTTTAAAATAGAAATGGGCCCGAAGGAACCTCACTTCTGCAACACGCTGCCGCGCCACGTCTTCGCCCAGTTTGTCGTTGCCATATTGCTCGAGTGAGAGCAATGCACGATTGCAACGTGACACGGCACTGTAGAGTCGGTACCACAGCTCGTCGAGCGGTCCAAGGGTTGGTGTAAGCGACGACCACACCTCCAAAGCATGATAGTCAGTATCGGTGGTACCCGATCCGCCTTTCAGACAGTCGTCTGAAGTAAGGTCGCCATAGGGCCAGAGGTTGAAGGGATAATTGTACCAGCAGTCACCAAGCATGGCATAAGCACTGGTAACCATACCGTTAGGGTCTTGATAAGCTTGGTCCTCGTCGATGACAGCAGAGGGCTTATAGTCAAGATAATCGTTGCATCCAGTCATTGAAAGCATCAGGCAGACGGACACGATAGAATAAAATATCTTTTTCATGAATTGAAATGCTAATGTTGTTAGAAACCGATTTGAAGTCCAAAAGAGACAGAAGTAGCCAACGGATAGGCCCAGTTGGGATTCTCCGGATCAGCACAGGTAAGGCTGCTGCTCTTCAAGGTCAGCAGGTTCTGTCCTGAGAGATACAGCCTTGCGCTCGACATCCTTGCCTTTTTAATCAAAGCCGTGGGCAGTGAGTAACCCAGTTGCAGGGTACGCAGCTTCAGGTACGAACCGTTCTCAACGTAGTAGGAAGACACTCTTCCCTCATCAGCGGTGTTGTTGGTGGTCAGTGCAGGTATCGTCGAACCGGTATTGTCCGTAGTCCAAGCATCGAGCATACGGCTGCCTTTGTTGGATCCGGCATCGGTAATGCTCCAGAAATCGGTCTGGAACTTCTGATTGTTATATACATCCTGGTCGGCCACGCCTTGCCAGAACATATTGAAATCAAAGCCCTTGTAGGTTAGCGACACGTTCAGACCGTATGAGAAGGCTGGCACCGGATCCATAATCCAAGTCTGGTCGTCGGCATCGATAACCTTGTCATCATCCAGGTCGGCATATTTCAGTCCACCCACGCGGGCATTGGTCTGTCCCGAGGCGAGTACCTCTTCCTGTGACTGGAAAATACCATCTGCCACATAGCCCACTACCGAGCCATAGGACTTACGGGCCTGCACCAGGTTTTCCTTGGTGGTATGCGCATACGAACCCGTGGTCGACTCAGGCAGACTTGTCACGCGGTTGCGGAAGAAATCGAGATTTCCGTTGATGTCGATACCTAGTCCGTTGGCGAGCGTCTTACGATACCCCATGGTGAACTCCATACCCCAATCGCGCAGTGACGGACCATTTGACCATGAAGCACCACCTTCTCCCATGACGGCCAGATAAGCCGGATTGATGAGCATATCACTGATATTCTTGATATAGGCGTCAATAGTGCCATAGAGTGTATTGCCGAAAAGGGTATAGTCGAGACCCACATTGTACTGCGTCGTTGACTCCCACTTCAAGTTCTCATTGCCGGTCTGGGTGGCGCGGTAGCCTGAAGGGAACGTACCCGAACCCTGAAGATACAGGTCGTATGCCGTAGAGGTCACGCGGTCAAGTCCATAGTCGGCCACATACAGACCAAACTGGGCGTTGTTGTCAATACCTTGGTTTCCGGTCTTACCCCACGAGAGACGCAACTTCAGGTCGTCAATCCATTTCTTGCCGAGCAACTGAGAAATACGGAAACCGAGAGAGGCAGCAGGGAAGTTACCCCAGCGATGTTTCTTACCAAACCGCGACGAACCGTCATGACGTAGCGTAAACGAAGCCAGAATGAGGTCGTTGTAGTTGTAATCGGCTTTACCGAAGAATGATGCCAAGCGATAGCCAACCATGGCACCAGTGGCACGCATGGTACCCGTGGCAGCGTTAGGCCACATGTAGTCGGTGGTCTCTAGCGCATATTCCTCAGACAAGGCATGGAAGTCGATGTAATTTTGCTTGTTGATCTCAGAGCCCAGCAGCACATTGAACTTATGGGCATCCTTGAGTTCAAAACCATAGTTGAGTGTGTTCGACCAAGTATAGTTGGTGTTGTTGGTCTGTCCCAGATCGGTCTTGGCTATATTGTTGTTTACGATATCCGACGCGTATGTGTGCGTGAGGGCATTGATGAATGAGGTGGTGAAGTCAATACCGAAATTAGACTTGAACGCGAGGCCCTTCAAAGGCTTTACCTCTACATACGCGTTACCAAAGAGACGCCAATAATCAAGATGGTTGTCTTTGTTGTGATACAGCTCGCGCATGGGGTTCTGACGGTCGCTCATGCCACCCACCGGGCCGGCAAAAGTCACTCCGTCTATTTCGTACACCGGCACCGTGGGTGCCATCTTCAGTGCATTCTCCATAGGCGCACTGTCTACCTGCCTTGTATAAGAGAGTGTGAAGTTCTCGCCCACACTGATCATGTTGTTCACCTTGTACGAACTGTTCATTCGTGCTGAATAGCTCTGAAAGTCGGTATATCGCAAAATACCGTCGTTCTTCTTGTAGCCGAGTGAAAACATCGTAGTGGCACGATCGTTGGCATTCGAGAGCGACACATTATAGTTGCGAGAAAAACCTGTGCGCGAAATCTCATCCACCCAATCGGTGTCCGAGTATTGCATCGTGCGTTTGCTGTTGATAAATCCGTCATACAGTCCGTTCACGGTGTAGTTTACATATTGGCTGGTAGTCGGGTTCCATACCCTGATATTGTCACCGCTGGCAGCATTGAGGTTGAGACCGTAATTGCGCGCATAGGCCACGGGGTCCAGACCGTCGTTGAGTGCTGCCTGTGCCATAGCTGTGGCATAGCCTTTGGTGTCGAGGAGCTTCATTTTCGACTGTGACGTATAAAACTGTGCAGTGAGATTGGCCGAGAAGTCTACCTTTACCTTGTCACCTTTCTTACCTTGTTTGGTCGTGATGATGATGACACCATTGGCAGCACGACTACCGTAGATAGATGCCGAGGCCGCGTCTTTCAGCACCTGCATACTCTCAATATCATTGGTATTGAGCGTATTGAGCGAGGTGGTCATGGGCACTCCGTCAACGATATAGAGCGGGTCTTGCGAAGAGTTGAACGAACCCACACCGCGTATGCGTACCGTAGCCGTACCGCTTGGCGACCCCGTGGTGGTGATGGTCATTCCCGCCACCTTGCCTTGCAACGATTTCAAGGGGTCGGCATCAGGTGAGGTTTTCATGTCGGCGGTAGAGACCACCGACACCGCACCCGTGAGGTCGGCCTTGCGCTGGGTGGTATAGCCCGTGACAATCACCTCGTTGAGGTCGTTGGCCGTCTGCCGGAGCGTCACCTTCATGCCTTCGGCAGCAGGAAGTTCAATGGTCTGATAACCAATGTAAGAGATGACCAGGGTAGCCCCCCGGCTGACACTGAGGCTGAAGTTGCCGTCCATGTCGGTCACGGTGCCATGCGCCGTACTTTTCTCCATGACCGTTGCGCCGATAACGCCCATTCCGGTCTCATCGACAATAGTGCCACTGGCATCGATGCTCTGTGCGCTCATGGCGAGGCAGATCATGCTGAGTAACACACTCATTAAAATTCTTCTTAGGTGTTCCATCGATAAAATTGTTTATGTTAGAATTTGGGTTTCCCGCCGCAAAGATAGCGACTGACCGATGAAACATATCTAAATAATTGTCCATCTGATGCAAAAAATGTTTCATGTAACATGGTTGCAAGTCGATGAACGATTATTCGCTAAAAACTACTGATTAAGCTCGCGCGGACTCACCCCAAACTCGTCTTTGAAGCATTTGGTGAAGTATGACGGTGAACTGAAGCCCACGTCATAGGCCACCTCGGCAATGGTCATGTCGGTGGTCTCGAGCAGCCGCTTGCCGCGTTGCAGACGTGCCGTGCGCACCAGCTCTACGGGCGACTGCCCGGTGAGGGCCTTCACCTTGCGGTAGAGCTGCACGCGGCTGAGCCCCATCTCCTCGCCAATGTGCTCCACGCTGAGCTCCGAGTCGCCGAGGTTGCGCTGTATGGTCTCCCGCAGACGGCCGATGAACAGCACGTCGCGGTCGCCCACCCCCTGCCCGGCAGCAGCCACGTCGCCCGCCGAGGCAGCAGCCTGGCTGTCGGCCTGCGGGGCACTGCCGGCAAAAAGCTGGCGCAGCTGCCTGCGACTGTTGAGCAGGTTGTCGATGCGCGTGAGCAGCACCTTGCCGCTGAAGGGCTTGGTGATATACGAGTCGGCACCGGTGGCATAGCCCTCGGCCAGCTGGTCGTCGAGGGTGCGCGCGGTGAGCAGGATGACGGGTATGTGGCTCGTGGCCGTGTCGGCCTTGAGCTGGCGGGTGAACTCGAGGCCGTCCATCACGGGCATCATCACGTCGCACACCACCAGGTCGGGCACGGTCTTGCGGGCCAGGGCGAGGCCGCTCTTGCCGTCGCGGGCCTCGGTGACGTGGCAATGGTCATTGAGCAGCGTGCGCACGTAGGCCCGCACGTCGTCGTTGTCGTCGATGACCAGCACCTCGGGATTGTCGTTGTCGTCGGCCGACACCACATCGCTCAGACGCTGCTCCATGTTGACCGGCGCGGCGGCATACTGTCCGGCCACCACGTCGACGGCCTCAGCGGTCGCCGCGGCATCCTCTACGGCACCCTCCTGCCGCCGCGGCAGCCTCACGGTGAAGCAGGTGCCGCGCCCCTCCTCGCTCTCCACCGTCACCTCGCCGTGGTGCAACTCGGTGAAGGCCTTGACGATGGCCAGTCCGATGCCCGTGCCGCCCGAAGCCCCGCGGGCCTGGTAGAACCGCTCGAAGACGTTGGGCAGCTCGCGGGCGTTGATGCCCTTGCCGGTGTCGCGCACGCTGATGACGTAGCTGTCGCCCTCGGCCTCGAGCGTGGTGGCGACGGCCCCGCCGGTGGGCGTGTATTTGAGGGCGTTGCTCAGGAGGTTGCGATACAGGTGGCTCAGCTTCTCGTGGTCGGCCACGATGTCGTCGTCGCCCTCCACGCGGCTCACCGTGCTGAGGGTCACGTGCTTGCCCTGTGCGGCCGCGTCGAAGGCCGAGGCCCACTCGCTGAGGGCCGTGCCGAGCGAGAAACGGGTGAGGCGCAGCTGCATCTTGCCGTTCTGTATCTTGCGGAAGTCGAGAATCTCGTTGACCAGCTGCGACAAAAGCTGGATATTGCGCCGCACCATCTCGAGCACCTTGCGTGCCTCGCCGCGCACCTCCTGCGTGTCGAGCAGGCGGTCTACGGGGTCGGCGATGAGCGTGAGCGGCGTGCGCAGCTCGTGGCTCACATTGGTGAAGAAGGTGAGCTGTGCCTGCGTCATGTCTCTCACCTCAGCATTGAGCCGTTGCAGCTCACCGTTGCTGTGGGCCAGCTGCTCGCTCAGGCGGGCCTTGGTCAGGTAGGCCTGGTAGGTAAGGGCGGCAGCAATGACAATGACGGCCAGGGCCACGATGAGCAGTCCCATAAACCACCGCTGCATGGAAAACTGTGTGAAATAAGCGTCCACCTTCTGGTGCAGCAGGTCGAGGTTGGCGTTCTGGCGCTCCACGTCCTTGGCCTCCATGAGCATCAGCTCAACGTTGTCGCGCGTGACGATGGTGGTCGACAGCCGGTTGTCGCGGCTGTAGGGCTGGTGCCTGAGTATCTTCAGCGCCAGGGCGATGACGGCATCGCCTTTGGTGGGATAGAGATACGAGGCCTCGAGCACGCCGTCGCGCACCAGTTCCAGCCCGCCGCCCTTGACGGCCAGGGCATCCACGCCCGTCAGCCGCACCTGCCTCTCCATGCCGTGCCGTTTGAGCACATGGTAGGCACCCTGTGCCATGCGGTCGTTCTGCCCAAAGACGTAGTCGAACGCTGTCACCTTATTTAATATACGCTCCATGGCCTTGGCCCCGCTCTCCTCCTTCCAGTTGCCGGGCTCCGAGGCCACCAGCTGCACGCCGGGATAGTCCTTCAGTCCGTCGACGAAGCCGCGGTGGCGCTCGGCGGCGGGCGACGAGCCCTCTAGTCCGCGTATCTCCACCACGCGTCCCTTGCCATTGAGCCGTTGGCCGATGAAGCGGCCCATGGCCTTGCCGATGCCGTAGTTGTCGCCGCCGATGAAGGCGGTGTACTTGTCGGTGTTGACCTTGCGGTCGTAGAGTATCACGGGGATGCCACGCTCGTGGGCCTTGACGACGGCCGAGGCGATGCTGTTGTACTGGTTGGGTGCCACGATGAGCAGGTCTACGCCGTCGGCAATAAACTGTTCGATCTGTGCAATCTGCTTCTCGCTGTCGTCGTTGGCCGATGCCAGCCGCACCTCCAGCGAGTCGTTGAAATACTCGCCGGTCTTGAGCTCGCGGTTGAGCTTGTCGCGCCAGTTGTCCTGGCTGCATTGCGACACGCCGATGACATACTTGGCCTTGGGCTGGCCGCAGGCTGCCAACAAGAGCAGGGCGATGATCAAAGAGAAAAATTGCTTCATGATAAACGTATTGCGTAGCCTTGCAAAGATAAGAAAAAAAAAGTTGATAGTGCCCCCACTTCCGGTATTTTTGTCGCCACGGTTATATCATTGTTCCTACTTTTCCTACCTATCTTTTTTCTCTCCTCCGCTCGCCTTCGGCGAATCTGAGAATATCCATAGAATATATTTTTGGGGGCTATCGCTCATCGCAGAATATCTCCTTGGCCCCGCTGTCAGGGCCGATGCGAGAATATCAAGTAGTGTATCGGTCGCTTCCTTTTGGTTCACGTCATCTGTCCAACCCGCCGTTTGCATATTCTGAGATAGGCCTCGCACGCGAGACCCCAGGCTATATTCTGCGATGAGCCACAGCCAAAAAAATATATTCTATGGATATTCTCAGATTCGCCGAAGGCGGGCGGAGGATTAACTTTCAGTGAGAGGACGGCTCGGGACACCGCGTAAACGGTCTTCACGATGAGCCAAAGCACTGTAACGCAAGGGCTTGCGCTACCATCCGGCTGCATGCTGCGGGCCTGAGCGGCGTGTGGTTCGAGTCGAAACAGCGTGTGCTTCGAGTCGAAGCAGCGCGTGATTCGAGTCGAAGCAGCGTCTACTTCGAGTCGAAGCAGGATTGCCCGGCCATGCAGCCGTGACACGACAGCGCCGCCAAGGCACTGCGTGGAGGCTGCATGGGCATCGTGAAAGCACACCAAGGAGAGGTGCCCAAGAGAAAAACAGAAATGTGAGACGGCAGGGGTTGGCTGGTCGAAGAGTTGCCGAAAGGCTTTTGTTGATCCGTTAAGATGCAAGGTCAACTGTTCATCCGCTCGCCGATCACACAGACACGCCGCTCGGCGCGGAGTGGCAGCAGAGTGAGTCGAGCACGAGGGAGATGTCTCTCACGCTGCTTTCTCCCCTCCTACCGGAGGGGCCGGGGGAGGCTTTCCCCCCCCTCCGCATGCCCGTCAGCGGTAGTATTCGAGCACGCGGCGGCGGATGACCTCGGGCACGAGTCCGTCGATGGACTCGCCCGCCCTGACACGGCGGCGGATGTCGGTGCTGCTCAGGGGGTAGAGGTCGGTGTGCATGAGGTGTACGTTGGGGGGCAAGGTGGCTTCGACAATGGGGAAGCCTTCACGCGGATAGACCACCACCTCGTGGTGGGCCAGGATGTCGCCGGCATGGGCCCAGCGGTCGAACGACAGCCAGTTGTCGGCACCGATGATGAGCACGAAGCGGCGGTCGGGATGCTGGGTAGCAAGGTGCTGCAGCGTGTTCCACATATACGACGGTCGCGGGAGGCGGAACTCGCAGTCGCTGGCCGTCAGCCCGGGCTCGTGGCGCAGGGCTTGTCGCGCCAAGTCGAGGCGCAGGTCATCGGCAAGCAGGTCGCCGGCACCCTGCTTGAAGGGGTTGAGGGGCGACACCACAAACCATATCTCGCGCAGCGCGGCCAACTGCAGCAGCTGTCGCGCCAAGGCGATGTGGCCATTGTGTATGGGGTTGAAGCTGCCGCCGAAGATGCCCGTGCGCAGCGGCTCCAGAGGCTGCACGTCACCGCCCGACGGCCCACTGGCAGTGGTCTCGGCGGCGGTGTGTGTAAGGGCTTCGACGGTCATGGGCAGACAGGGGGTGACAGGTCAGCGACCCAGAAACGCGCTCACCACCCGGTAGGCCTCGGCGCAGGCCGCCTGCAGGTCGTCGTTGATGATCACCTTGTCGAACCGGTCGGCAAAGGTCAGCTCGTAGGAGGCCTTGGCCAGCCGCTGCTCGATGACCTCGGCACTGTCGGTGGCGCGCCCTTCGAGACGGCGGCGCAGCTCGTCGACCGAGGGCGGCTGGATGAACACGCTCAGGGCGCGGTCGCCATAATACTCCTTGATGTTGCAGCCGCCCACCACGTCGACGTCGAACACCACGTTCTGGCCGGCCGCACTCTGACTCTCCACCTGCTGCTTGAGGGTGCCGTAGAAGCGGCCGGGATAGACCTCCTCGTACTCCAGAAAATCGCCGTGGGCAATCTTCTCTCTGAAGGCCTCGGGCGTGAGAAAGAAATATTCCACCCCGTCTTGCTCGGTGCCACGTGGTGCCCGGCTGGTGCAGGAGATGGAGAAGGCCAACCGCAACTCAGGATGGTGGGTCATGAGATAATTGACGATGGTGCTCTTGCCGCTGCCGCTGGGGGCACTGAAGATGACGAGACGCGACTTGCCACCGTACTGCGTCGAGGTGGATTGGGGGGTATGCTCTGTTGTCATGAATATGGGGTTCTGTGTGTTGGGAAAATAAAAAAAGCAGGCCGACAGACGGCCTGCCCATAGCCTATCGGTGATGGTTACAGGGCGTTGAGCACCTGCTCCTTGATCTGCTCGAGTTCGTCTTTCATCTTCACCACGATGTTCTGCATCTCGGCCTGGTTGCTCTTCGAGCCTGTGGTGTTGATCTCGCGTCCCATCTCCTGGGCGATGAAGCCCAGTTTCTTGCCGTTGGGCAGTGCCTCGGCCATGGTCTGTCTGAAGTAGTTGAGGTGGTTGGACAGACGCTGCTTCTCCTCGCTGATGTCGAGCTTCTCGATGTAATAGATGAGTTCCTGCTCCAGCCGGTTCTTGTCGTAGTCTACGTTGGGTATCTGTTCCAGTCCCTTGGTGATCTGCTCGCGTATCTTGGCCACCCTGCTCTGTTCGTAGGGCTCGATGTCGCGCAGCAGCGTGGCAATGTTGTCGATCTTCTCGTGGAACTTCTTCTCCAGGGCGGCACCCTCCTGACGACGGAACGCCGTGATCTCGGCGATGGCCGCGTCGATGGCCTGACGGGCGGCAGCCCACTCCTCGGGATCGAGCACCTCGGTGTCGGTCTTGGTCAGCACGTCAGGCATGCGCAGCAGGGTGACATACCAGTCGGCGGGCTCGGGTATGCCGGCCTTGGCCGAGATGGCCTTGATCTGGTTGTAATAATTCTCAACAAGCGGACCGTTGATGGGTGTGGCGTCGACCACGGTGTCTTTCTCGATCCAGATCGAGAAGTCGACCTTGCCCCTGACCAGTGCCTCGGCCACTACCTGGCGTATCTCCATCTCTTTCTCGCGGTAGAGCGGAGCGATGCGCGCCGACAGGTCGAGAGACTTGCTGTTCAGTGATTTTATCTCAACATTAATCTTTTTGTCTTTGTAGGTTACTACCGATTTGCCGTAACCTGTCATCGATTGTATCATGGCTGCATGGAAGTTAAATTTCTGCAAAAGTACAAAGAATTGACGGAAAAAAGAGTAAATTTGCACATTATTAAGATTATAATCTGAAGTTATGTCTTGCATTTTAAATATCGACACGAGCACAGATGTGTGCTCGGTAGCCGTCAGCGAAGACGGCACATGTATCTTTGAGCAAGAGGACCACACCGGTCCCAACCACGCTGAGAAGCTGGGAACCTTTGTAGACGAAGCCCTGTCGTTTGTCGACAACCATGCCATCCCCCTGGATGCCGTGGCCGTGAGTTGCGGCCCGGGGTCGTACACCGGCCTGCGCATCGGTGTGTCGATGGCCAAGGGCATCTGTTTCGGCCGCGACGTGAAGCTGCTGGCCGTGCCCACGCTCGAGCTGCTCTGCGTGCCCGTGCTGCTGCGCGAGCTGGTGGCCGAGGACGACGCCCTGCTCTGCCCCATGCTCGACGCCCGCCGCATGGAGGTCTATGCACAGATCTTCGACCGCTCGCTGCACGAGGTGCGCCCCATCCACGCCGATGTGGTGGATGCCGAGACCTACAGGGCCTGGCTCGACGAGCACCCCGTCTACTTCTTCGGCAACGGAGCCATGAAGTGTAAGGAGAGCATCAGCCATCCCAACGCCCACTTCATCGAGGGCATCGAGGCGCTGGCCAAGTATATGTTTCCGCTGGCCGAGAAACGCTTGGCCAGGGAGCAGTTTGAAGACGTGGCCTACTTTGTGCCCTTCTATCTCAAAGACTTCGTAGCCAAGCTGCCGCGCAAGCTGCTCTGAGCCGCCGCACGCCACAGGCTCAGCTACAACCATTCAAAACCACGGAGAAGCCTCCGCCCCATCCCGCCTGCCACGGCAGCAGCGAGGACGACGAAGGCCCGCTCTACCATTTAACAACATCAACAATTAAGAATGAACATCGAAGGACTGGACTACAACACCCAACGTGAGAAACTCGTATTATCAGAATACGGACGCGAGGTGCAGAACATGGTGGCTTATGCCATGACCCTGGAGAGCAAGGCCGAGCGCCAGAGCTGTGCAGAGGCCATCGTGGCCACCATGGAGCGCATGGCGCCGCAGGTCAGGGAGAATGCCGACTACAAACAGAAGCTCTGGGACTATCTGGCACTGATGAGCGACTTCAAGCTCGATATCGACTGGCCCTACGACGTGCCGCAGGCCAAGGCCATCAACACCAAGCCCGCCAAGGTTGACTATCCCACCAACGATATTCCCGTGCGCCACTACGGCAAGATTGTCTTCGGACTCTTCGAGAAACTCAAGGCCATGGAGCCGGGCAAGGAGCGCGACGTGCTCACCAGGCTCACGGCCAACCAGATGAAGCGCGACATCATGCAGTGGAGCCACGGATTCAGCAGCGAGGAGAAGGTGGCCGACGACCTGGCACGCTTCACCGACGGCAAGATACAGCTGGACCTCAGCACATTCAAGTTCGACAAGATCGACCTCAGGGAGGTGGAGAAGAAACGCAAAAAGAAATAGCACATGGAGTCGTTCATCATTGAAGGCGGGCATCAGCTCAGCGGAACCATCGTACCACAGGGTGCCAAGAACGAGGCGCTCGAGGTGATCTGTGCCGCACTGCTTACACACGAGCCGGTAAGGATAAACAATATCCCTGACATCCTCGACGTGAACAACCTCATCAAACTGCTGCAGGACATCGGCGTGAAGGTCACTCGGCACAGCCGCAACGACTATACGTTCCTGGCCGACGAGCTCAACCTCGACTACCTCGACAGTCTTGAGTTTGTGCAGAAATGCTCGTCGCTGCGTGGCTCGGTGCTGATGATCGGTCCGCTGCTCGGACGTTTCGGCAAGGCCACCGTGGCCAAGCCCGGCGGCGACAAGATCGGCAGGCGACGCCTCGACACCCACTTCCTGGGATTCAAGAACCTCGGCGCACGCTTCGTACACGACGAGGAGCGCGACGTATACCTCATACAGGCCCGACAGCTCAAGGGCACCTATATGCTCCTCGACGAGGCCTCGGTGACCGGTACGGCCAACATCATCATGGCTGCCGTGCTGGCTAAGGGCACCACCACCATCTATCATGCGGCCTGCGAGCCCTATATCCAGCAGCTGTGCCACCTGCTCAACGCCATGGGCGCCAACATCAGCGGCATCGCCAGCAACCTGATCACCATCGTGGGCGTGGAGAAGCTGCACGGCGCCACGCACCGCATCCTGCCCGACATGATCGAGGTGGGGTCGTTCATCGGCATGGCTGCCATGGTGGGCAACGGCGTGCGCATCAAGGATGTGTCGCTCAAAGACCTGGGTATCATACCCAACGTCTTCAAACAACTGGGCATCAAGATCAAGGTGGAGGGCGACGACCTCTATATTCCGCACCAGAAGCATTACCAGGTGGAGTCGTTCATCGACGGCACCATCATGACTTTCGCCGACGCGCCGTGGCCGGGCCTCACGCCCGACCTGCTGTCGGTGCTCCTCGTCACGGCCACGCAGGCCCGCGGCTCGGTGCTCATCCACCAGAAGATGTTTGAGAGCCGACTCTTCTTTGTAGACAAGCTCATCGACATGGGCGCGCAGATCATCCTCTGCGACCCACACCGCGCGGTGGTCATCGGACAAGACCGGCGCATCACCCTCAGGGCCGGACGCATGACGAGCCCCGACATCCGCGCGGGCATCGCGCTGCTCATCGCCGCGCTCAGCGCCAAGGGCACGAGCCGCATTGCCAACATCGCGCAGATCGACAGGGGCTATGAGGATATCGAACTGCGCCTCAACCAACTGGGTGCCAACATCCGACGCGTGAATGATTAGGCAGGAGGATGTTTACAAGATCGGACGTCTGGGCAAGCCCCACGGCGTGAAAGGCGAGGTGTCGTTCCAGTTCGACGACGACGTCTTCGACCGGGTGGATGCCGACTATCTCATTCTGGAGATCGACGGCATCCTTGTTCCGTTTTTCATCGAGGAGTACAGGTTTCGCTCCGACGAACTCGCCCTGATGAAGTTTGCCGATATCGACACCGCCGAACAGGCCCGCGAGCTCACGGGCTGCAGCGTGTTCTTCAACCGTGAACATGCCGATGGCGATGCCGACAGCATGTCGTGGGCCGAGATCATCGGCTACCACATCGTCGACGCTGACAGCCTGCAGACGGTGGGAACCATCGCCGCCGTGGACGACAGCACCATCAACACGCTCTTCGAGGTGACGACAAAGGAGGGACAAGACCTGCTCATCCCCGCCGACGAGGACCTCATTGCCGACGTAGACAAGGAGGCACGCACCATCACTATGACCATTCCCGAAGGACTGCTCGACCTGTAGGCTCCCGGTGCATGGTGGCGAAAAAAACAGATAAGCAAAGATGAAGAAACAACAGATATGTATCCTGGGCAGTACGGGTTCCATCGGATCGCAGGCGCTCGACGTCATCCGTCAGCACCCCGACCGCTACGAGGCCTACTGCCTCACGGCGAACAACCAGGTGGAGCTGCTGGCCCAACAGGCCCGCACGTTCAACCCAGCAGCCGTGGTGATTGCCAACGAGGCCCATTACGACAGGCTCACCAGCCTGCTTGCCGACAGGCCGGACATCAAGGTGTATGCCGGCGAAGAGGCGCTCTGCCAAGTGGTGGAGGCCGAACCGGTAGACATCGTGCTGGCCTCGATGGTGGGCTTCGCGGGCTTGGTGCCCACCATCCACGCCATCAAGGCCCGCAAGAAGATTGCCCTGGCCAACAAGGAGACGCTGGTGGTGGCCGGTGAGCTCATGCTCAACCTCGTGCAGCAGTATCATGTAGACCTGCTGCCCGTCGACTCGGAACACAGCGCCATCTTCCAGAGCCTCGTGGGCGAGGATATGAACGAGGTCGACAAGATTCTGCTCACCTGCTCGGGCGGACCCTTCCGCCTCTTCAGCGACGAGCAGCTCGATCATGTGACTGCCGCCGACGCCCTGCGCCATCCCACCTGGGACATGGGCGCGAAGATCACCATCGACTCGGCCACGCTCATGAACAAAGGCTTCGAGGTCATGGAGGCCAGGTGGCTCTTCGGCGTACCGGCCGAGCAAATCCAGGTGCTCATCCATCCACAGAGCATCGTACACAGCGGCGTGCAGTTCAAAGACGGCGCGGTGAAGGCACAGCTGGGCGTGCCCGACATGCGGCTGCCCATCCAGTATGCCTTCTCCTACCCCGAGCGGCTGCCCCTCGACGGTGAGCGGCTCGACCTGTTCAAGGCGCGCAGCCTGGAGTTTATGGAGCCCGACGTCAACAAGTTCAGATGCCTGGCTCTGGCCTACGAGGCCATCGGCAAGGGCGGCAACATGCCCTGCATACTCAACGCGGCCAACGAGGTGGCCAACGCAGCCTTCCGCCGCGGCGAGTGTACGTTCCACGGCATGGCCGACATCATCGAGAAGACCATGCAGCAAGCCACCTTCGACAAGGCACCCGACCTCGACACTTACCTGCAGACCGACCGGGAGGCAAGGCGCATTGCCGCCGCACTGGTGAGCCGATAGGCCGACCGGCGAGCATCATCAATCGTTAACACCGCATCCCCACGCCCTCCAGGGCTGGGTAAACAAACATCAAGAATCGTCAATGGAAATCTTTTTGATCAAACTGTTACAGTTTATCCTGTCAATATCTCTGCTCGTGCTGCTCCACGAAGGGGGTCACATGCTGGCCTCCAAGCTCTTCGGCGTGCGGGTGGAGAAGTTTTTTGTATTCTTCGACGTAGGCATCGGCAAGTGGAGCGGCAGGCTCTTCGGCTTCAAGCCCAAGAACGGCGAGACCACCTACGGCATGGGCTGGCTGCCCCTGGGCGGCTATTGCAAGATTGCCGGCATGATCGACGAGAGCATGGACACCGAGCAGATGAAACGCGACCCGCAGCCGTGGGAGTTTCGTACCAAGCCGGCCTGGCAGCGCCTCATCATCATGGTGGCCGGCGTGGCGGTCAACTTTGTGGTGGCCTTGTTCATCTATTCGATGGTGATGTTCTACTGGGGCGAGAGCTATATCAAGATGGCCGACATGTCGCAGGGAATGAAATTCAACACCGAGGCCAAGAAACTGGGATTCCAAGACCATGACATCCTCGTGGGTACCAATATCCGCCCGTTCAACGACTTCAACGTCGACGTGTACCGCGACCTGGCCGAGGCCCGATATGCCGAGGTGGTGCGTCAGGGCAAGAAGGTGCGTATCGACCTGCCGGGCGACCTCAACCTGCTCGACATGCTGAAGTCGACACCGCAGTTTACAGCGCCCTTCATCCCCGCCGTGGTCGACTCTGTGGTCGAGAAGATGCCGGTGGCCCAAGGCAGCAAAGACTCAATCGCCACGCCGGCATCGAAGATCGGACTGCAGAAGGGCGACCGCATCGTTGCACTCAACGGACGGCCCGTCGACTCGTATAACGCCTTCAGCGAGGAGATCAGACGCATAGAAGACCAGCTGTCGGCCGTCACCACCCACCGCGACAGCGTGCAGCTGCTGAAGGTCACACTGACCGTGGCCAAGGCCGGAGGCACAGCCACCGACACGCTGCACACACAGCTCACCCCCGACGTGAAGCTGGGCTTCTCCCCACTCGCCCTGGGCAAGCTCTATGGGCAAAGCATCACCCACGTGAGCTACGGCTTCTGGGAGAGCTTCCCCGCCGGCGTGAAGTTCGGATGGAACGTGCTGAAGGGCTATGTCAGCGACATGCAGTACCTCTTCTCGCCCGAGGGCGCCAAGAGCCTCGGTGGATTCGGGTCCATCGGAAACCTCTTCCCCTCAAGCTGGGACTGGTATATGTTCTGGAAGATGACGGCCTTCCTGAGCATCATCCTGGCCTTCATGAACATCCTGCCCATCCCTGCCCTCGACGGCGGCCACGTGCTCTTCCTGCTCTACGAGATTGTCACGCGTCGCAAGCCCTCAGAGACCTTCATGATCCGCGCCGAGTATGCGGGCATCAGCATACTCATCCTGCTCATGGTGGTGGCCAACCTCAACGATATCCTGCGGTGGCTGGGCGTGATGTGACGCCACCTTTTTGATACATATACAGAAGGCTGCGCCGACCCTGCTTTAAGCAACGGGTTGGCGCAGTCTTGTTGATGGCAGTGGGCACAAGACGTAGGAATAGGCCTTGAGGAGCCGTTCGGGCATTCGTCACAGTCGCACAATATGACAGCAATACTACAAAAAAGCTGCCATTTGTTTTGCATTCTGCACAGATTAGGTTAATTTTGCAGTGCAAACAATAAAGAAACAGGTAATGGCCAATTTAAGATTTGATGTGGTGGCAGAGGCCTTCCGCAAACGCCCGCTGGAGGTGGTGCCCCCACTGGAGCGTCCTTCTGAGTATTTCGCACGCAAGGTTTTCAACCGCCAGAAGATGTACAAGTATCTTCCGTCTGACGTCTACGAGAAACTCATCGATGTCATCGACAACGGCGCGCACCTCGACCGGGGTATCGCAGATGCCGTGGCCAAGGGCATGCGCCAGTGGGCCGAGGAGAGCGGGGTGACCCATTACACCCACTGGTTCCAGCCCCTCACCGACGGCACAGCCGAGAAACACGATGCCTTTGTGGAGCACGATGGCAAGGGCGGCATGATCGAAGAGTTCTCGGGCAAGCTCTTGGTGCAGCAGGAGCCCGATGCCTCGAGCTTCCCCTCCGGCGGCATCCGCAACACCTTCGAGGCCCGCGGCTACTCGGCATGGGACCCCACGTCGCCCGTGTTTATCATCGACGACACGCTCTGCATACCCACCATCTTCATTTCATACACCGGTGAGGCACTCGACTACAAGGCTCCACTGCTGCGCTCGCTCCATGCCCTCAACACGGCAGCCACCGATGTGGCCCGCCTCTTCGACCCCAAGGTGAAGAAGGTGCAGACCAACCTGGGCTGGGAGCAGGAGTATTTCCTCGTCGACGACAGTCTCTGCTCGGCACGTCCCGACCTGCTGCTCACCGGCCGCACGCTCATGGGCCACGACTCGGCCAAGAACCAGCAGATGGACGACCACTATTTCGGCACCATCCCCGAGCGCGTGCAGGCCTTCATGAAAGACCTGGAGGTGCAGGCACTGGAGCTGGGCATCCCCTGCAAGACACGCCACAACGAGGTGGCTCCGGGACAGTTTGAGCTCGCCCCTATCTTCGAGGAGTGCAACCTGGCCGTCGACCACAACATGCTGCTCATGAGCCTCATGAAGAAGGTGGCACGCAAGCACGGCTTCCAGGTGTTGCTCCACGAGAAACCCTTCAAGGGCATCAACGGCTCGGGCAAGCACAACAACTGGAGCCTCTCCACCGACAACGGCGTGCTGCTGCATGCACCGGGCAAGACGCCCGAGGACAACCTCCGCTTCGTCACCTTCATCGTCGAGACGCTCATGGGCGTGTATCGCCACAACGGACTGCTCAAGGCCAGCATCATGAGCGCCACCAACGCCCACCGCCTGGGCGCCAACGAGGCACCGCCCGCCGTCATCTCGGCATTCCTGGGCAAGCAGCTCACCGACCTGCTCGAGCACATCCAAGCCAGCGACAAGAACAATCTCTTCTCGCTCAAAGGCAAGCAGGGCATGACGCTCGACATCCCAGAGATACCCGAACTGCTCATCGACAACACCGACCGCAACCGCACCTCGCCCTTCGCCTTCACCGGCAACCGATTCGAGTTTCGTGCCGTGGGCTCCGAGGCCAACTGCGCCTGCGCCCTCATCGTGCTCAACACGGCCGTGGCCGAAGCCCTGGCCAGCTTCAAGGAGCGTGTAGACCGCCTCACGGCCAATGGCACAGACCTCACCAGCACCATCATCGACATCCTGCGCGAGGATATCAAGACCTGCTCGCCCATCCTCTTCGAGGGCAACGGATATTCGCAGGAGTGGCTCGACGAGGCTGCCCGTCGCGGTCTCGACACCGAGAACTCGTGCCCCAAAACCTTTGACCGCTACCTCGACGAGGCCAGCATCAGCATGTTCGAGCACATGAACGTCATGAGCAAGAGCGAGCTGGTGGCACGCAACGAGGTGAAATGGGAGACCTATACCAAGAAATTGCAGATTGAGGCACGCGTCATGGGCGACCTCACCATGAACCACATCATCCCTGTGGCCACCCATTACCAGAGCCGGCTGGCCCGCAACGTGGAGAACATGTATGCCATCTTCGATCGCGAGGAGGCCACGTCGCTCACGGCGCGCAACAAGAAGATCATCCGCGAGATTGCCGAGCGCACGCAGACCATCGAGACGGGCGTCGAGAAACTCGTCAACGCCCGCAAGGTGGCCAACAAGATTGAGTGTGAGCGCGAGAAAGCCATCGCCTACCACGACACCGTGGAACCGCTGATGAGAGAGATACGCTACCAGATCGACAAGCTCGAGCTCATTGTCAGCGACGAGCTCTGGACCCTGCCCAAATACCGCGAACTCTTGTTCATCAGGTAAGCCCTCCCGCCGCGACATTCGTCGGCCACAATACGACAGACACAGCACCAAGAAGAGGATGTGGCATACACCATGCACATCCTCTTCTTGTTTTCCTTCCACGGGCATGCGGTTATAAGTCGGTATGCTTTTATTGCCCCATCGGTGCGGACAGATTAAAACCTTGCCCGTCCTATATATCAAACAAGGTGTAACTATTTCAACTAAAACATGAAACTCAGACCTTTCAAACTGCTGTTGTTGCTCCTGGCCATGCCCCATGTGGCGAGCGCGCAGCCCAAATACGACTTCAGCGTGATGCAGACCGAACGGCTCGACCGCGGCGTGGTGGCCATCAGGTCTGGCCACCGGGTGGTGGTGTCGTGGCGTATGCTACGGCAAAGATCTCGACGGCACCCGGCTCTGGCACATCGACATGGGGCGCAACATCAGGGCCGGGGCCCATTACACGCAGTTCCTCGTCTACGACTTTGACGGCGACGGACGTGCCGAACTCATGATGAAGACGGCCGACGGCACCATCGACGGCACGGGACGGGCCATCAGCGATGCCACACGCGACTGGCGCATACAAACCGAAGGTGCCCGGCAGGGGCGTATCATGGACGGTCCCGAATACCTCACCGTGTTTGAAGGCCGCACAGGACGCGCCCTGAAGACGGTCGACTATGTGCCCGACCGCGGTCCGCAGAACTGCTGGGGCGACGACCATGCCAACCGCTCGGAGCGCTATCTGGCGGCCCTGGCCTATCTCGACGGTCGGCATCCCAGCGCCGTGTTCTGCCGGGGCTACTACACCCGCACCACGCTGGCGGCATGGGACTGGGATGGCAAAGACCTGAAGTTGCACTGGTATTTCGATACCCACCCTCAGCCCGAGCAAACACGGCTCATGCAGCAGCTGGGACTGAGCAACCGTGCCCAGCCCGACTATGCCGGGCAAGGCAACCACAACCTGCGCGTGGCCGATGTCGACGGCGACGGATGCGATGAGATCGTCTATGGCGCGATGTGTGTCGACCACGACGGCAGCGGGCTCCACAACACCGGGTTCGGCCACGGCGACGCCCTCCACCTCGGGGTGGAGCCGCACACCGGACGACTGCTCGTCTGGGACTGCCACGAGAACCGCCGCGACGGCTCCACGCTGCGCGACGCCGCCACCGGTGCGCTGGTGTTGCAGAAGAAGGCCGACTACGACGTGGGACGTGCCCTGGCCGCCGACATCGACCCCACCCACGAGGGCTTTGAGCTATGGAGCGCCAACACCGGCAGACTGCTCGACAGCCAAGGCAACGGGCTCAGGCCCGAGGCGACGACAAAACAAGGAGAAGGCGAAGACAACCTGCCCTCCCCCTATACCGACTATAGCGACACGCACCGGGGCAGACAGCGGCTGAGCTGCAACTTCGCCATCTGGTGGGACGGCGACACGCTACGCGAACTGCTCGACCACGAGGCCGTGACCAAGTACAACTGGACGACGGGCAACATCGACCTCGTGCAACAGTTCGAGGGCCGCTTCAACAGCGGTTCCAAGTCGAATCCCTGTCTCTCGGCCGACATCCTGGGCGACTGGCGCGAGGAGGTAATCATACGCAACGAGGAGAGCACCGAGCTGCGCATCTATGTCACCGTCCTCCCCACGCCCTACCGCGCCACCTGCCTCATGCAAGACCCGCCCTACCGTGCCGGCGTGGCCGCCGAGAACGTAGCCTACAACCAACCACCCGAACTGGGACGATGGCTCAACGTGCTGCCCCAGGCTGCGCCGTGAGTTGCAGCCGCCTCATGCCGGCGCAGCCCCTATCCCCCACGCTCAAAAAAATGACAAAAGCCTCCCGGCTGCCGCGTATGCAGGTGCCGGGAGGCTTTTGTCGTTGTGCTTACTGGGCAGGGTCTCTGCGGCCCACCGCATCAGTTGGCTGCCGGAAGGAAGTTGAGTTCGATACCCTTTGCCGGATTGCGCAACAGCAACTGCGACTTGTAGACCGGCTTCAGGGCTGTGAAGGCGGTGTTGGCAACAACCTCCACGCCCTTGCCGTCGGCTCCCTTCTGCCGCCACCAGAACACACGCGCACGGTCGGCGGCAAGTTGCGAGAGCTCCACAGGGCCGTCGATACCCTGCGCGCAATATTGGCTCTGCGACAGTCGGCTGTTGAAGTTGATGTTGACAACGCTGATGGCGTCTACCGTAACCTTAAGCACACCATTGCTCGTTATCTCGTAACTCCAGGTCGACTGGCCTTCGTGCTCCACATCGTACACCACCGTCACCTTAGTGCCCGAGGCCTTGCTGGGCTTGGTAGCCGTAAAACTTACCAGTTTGCTCTGACCATCGGGCCTTAGCGTGCTGTTACCCGAGAAGACCGTGACACCATTCTGCACATAACTGGAAATCAATCCCGTGTGTTTGTCGAACGAGATGCTGTAGGGTGTGTCCCAGATGGTGAGCAGCTCATCCGACTCCTTCTTCCTGGGCTTGGGCTTGGCCACGGCGGCATTGGCACGTGCCTCGCCGGCCCGTATCACCTTCTTGAAGTCGTAGGGATAGTCGGGCAGGTAGGCATAGACTGCATCATTGAGCTGCCGGCTGGCATCCACCAAGGGCACCGAGGTGACGGGGGCATCGAGCACCACGTCAATGCCGTTCTTGCGTGCAAGGTCTACGAACCTCGGGTCAGACGAGAGCTTGTTGTAGGTCACCGCCCCGAAGCCCGCCTTACGCATGAGCTCAAGATCCTCGGCGATGCGTTTCTCGCTGTCGAAGAACCCCTCTTCGGGCTCGAAGCTGAACCTGTCGGCCACCTTCACCCCATTTCGTGCCTTGCCTATGTGGGGCTGCGGCGCCGGGGCGGTGCCCTCGGGCAGCACATAGATATAGCAGTCGGAGGTAATGCCACTGCTGCCCCTGGTGTTGGTGGCATCTTCGCCCCGGTCGTAGTGGTTCATGCGCAGCACAAAGAGATTGCGCTCGCCGATGGTCACCTTGCCGGTGATTTCAAACTCGGTCTGGGCACGGTCGCCGCTGGTCTGCCCAATCATCCGTCCGTTGACATACACATCGGCGACTGCTGTGGTCAGTCCCAGATGCAGGAAGATGCGCTTGCCCTGCATGTAGGGATGCATCTTAATCCAGCCGCGGTACACGCCCACATAGTCGGCGCCCTGCCATGCTGCCGGCACCTTCCACACGCCGGGCACCGACATGAAACGCCACTGTGTATCGTCGAACCTCAGTGCGGCGAAGTCTTTGGGCAGCGAAGCCTCGTTGCGCGACAGTTTGAACAGCCATTTCTCGTTCAGCGAGATGGTGTCACCCTCTGCCGCAGAGAGCTGCCCGGATAAGAGCAGCAGCCCTGCGGCCATAAAAAACAATCTTCTCATCTATCGTTATACCTTGATTATTTGCTGTTTGCCACCACCGGCGTGATGCGGAAACGGAACACCATATCCTTGCAGGGCACGCGGTAGGGCTCAAGAGGCAGTGCACCCCAGCTGTTGATACCGCCCAGTCCGGCCTGTACCAGGTCGAAGCACAGCTGCGTGTACTTGCTCTTGGGCACCTCGGGTGAGTGGCGCTGGTCTTTCTCGTCGCCCTCGTCGAGGTCGGCGATGCTATAGTGCAGGGCGCTGGCCCCGAAACGGGTGTCGGCCGTGAGGCAGATGCCCCTGCCGGCGGCATCGGTCTGTCGCCACCAGCGCAGGTCGCTCTTGGTGCCCGTCTCTTGTGGCCTGATGTAAGCATAGAACTGCTGGTCGGCGGTCTGGCTGTAGCGTCCCACGTTCTGGCTCATCTTGCGGTCGGCATAGTTCTCCACCGGCCCGCGCCCGTAGTATTCGCTCTTGTCCATGTTGTAAGGCAGGTCGGCCACCATGCCGAACCGCAGCATCGGGCTCACGTCGGCTCCCTCGGTGGCGTCGAGGGCCTCGGTCACGTCGATGGTGCCGTTGCCGTCGATGGTATAGGTCATGGTCAGGCGGCACTTCACGGCGGCCAGCTCGTAGTCGGCCTTCACGCGGTAGATGTCTTTGGCCACCTTGGTGAGCTGCAGGGCGGTGAGCGTGAGCTGCGGGTTGCGCCATGCCGCATACTTCTTCTGCAGCGAGGCACCCATGTCATTGTCGGTCACGGCACGCCAGAAGTTGGGGCGCAGGGTGCCGCCCTCGGGCAGCAGGTCGTGGCCATCCACCTGATAACGGGTGAGCAAGCCCGTGGTCTTGTCGAACGCTATGTCGAACTTACCGGCGGCAGCGATGGTCACCAGACCGCTCTTCTTGTCGTCCTTGGCCTTGACCTTGGCCCCGGTGCTCTGGAGTGCGGCTAGCACCGGCTTCACCTCGCGCACCACAAGCTGGCGCGTAGCCACCGTCTGACCGGCCGCCATGAGGGGCTCTTCGGTCTTGAGGCGGAACTCCAGGTTGAGCATCACCTCGCCGTCGGCAGGCACCTGATAAGGCAGCTGCAGGGTGGCGCGCTGCTGCGGAGCCACGTCGAGGGTCTCCACCTCGCCCTGCTGCACGGCCTTGCCGTCGCGCATGAGGGTCCACACGAGCTTGCAGTTGCTCAGGTCGCGGAAGAAGAACTCGTTATATACCGACACCTTGCCCTGGCTCAAGTCCACCGGCTCGGCCCAGATGTTCTGGTATTCGTAGGCCACGTCGTAGGCGTGGGGATTGAGCTGGCGGTCGGGGCCGATGATGCCGTTGCAGTTGAAGTTGTTGTCAGAGGCATCGGTCTTGTTGTAGTCGCCGCCGTAGGTATAGAGCGGCGAGAGGTTGCCCGTGCCGGGATTGTACTTGGCAGCTACGGCCTCATAGTCGGCCACCGTGCGCCCAGCCTTGAAGTCGGTCTTGCGGTGCAGGCCCTGGTCCACAAAGTCCCAGATATACCCGCCTTGGTACTTGGGGTATTTGCGCACCAGATCCCAGTATTCCTTCAGTCCGCCGCCCGAGTTGCCCATGGTGTGGTTGTACTCGCACAGGATGAGCGGACGGGTGGTCTTGGGGTCGCGGGCATATTTCTCGCAGCCGTCGGGGCTAAGATACATGGGACAGTAGATCTCGGTGTTGGCACCGTCGCGACCGGCCCGCTCCCAGTGGATGGGGCGACTCAGGTCCTGACTCTTGATCCACTGGAAGGCCGCCGTGAAGTTGGGGCCGTCCACGGTCTCGTTGCCGAGGCTCCACACGATGACCGACGGGTGGTTGAACTGCGTCTCCACGTTGTGCTGGTTGCGCTCCAGTATCTGACGCGCGAAATTCTCCTTCTTGGCCTCCGAGTCGTTGTGGTAGCCAAAGGCATGGCTCTCTTGGTTGGCCTCGGCGGTAACATAGAGTCCGTATTCGTCGCAGAGGTCGTACCACATCGGGTCGTCAGGATAGTGGCATGTGCGCACGGCATTGATGTTAAGCCGCTTCATCACCTTGATGTCCTGTATCATGCGCTCGCGCGTCACCACGTATCCGCCGTCGGGATCCATCTCATGCCGGTTGGCACCCTTGATGAGCACGGGCTGTCCGTTCACCAGCAGCTGTGCGTTGCGGATCTCCACCTTGCGGAATCCCACCTTCTGGGGAATGACCTGCACCACGTTGCCCTTGCGGTCTTTGACGATGGCCAGCAGCGTGTAGAGATAGGGCGTCTCGGCCGTCCACGTCTTCACGTTGCGCACCATGAAGCGCGCCGTGCCGTTGGACATGCGCAGGAAGTCGCCGGTCGACTTGCCCACCACGAGGCCACCGGCGTTGAGCAGTTGGAAGTCGATCCTGGGATGGCCCTTGACATCGACGTTGATGAGCAGCTCACCATCCTGATAATTGTTCTCCAGGTCGGGCGTGATGCGGATGTTGCTCACCTGCACCTTGGCGTCCTGGGCATAGAGGTAGCTGTCGCGCGACACGCCGGAGAGGCGCCAGAAGTCCTGGTCCTCGCTCAGCGACCCGTCGCACCAGCGGAAGGTCTGGAAGGCGATGAGGTTCTTGCCGGGCTTGACGTAGGGCGTGATGTCAAATTCGGCCGCCGTCTTGGCATCCTCGGCATAGCCCACATACTGCCCATTGACATAAAGGTAGATGTTCGACGACACCGCCCCGAAATGGGCGATGACCTGCTTGCCGTTCCACGAGGCAGGCAGTTCTACCACCCTACGATACGTGCCCACATGGTTTTCCTTGACAGGGATGTTGAGCGGGTTGGCCTTGTCGAAGAGGTGACGCCACGCCAGCCCCACGTTGACATACACGGGGTCGCCATAGCCGTTGACCTCCCAGATGCCCGGCACCTTCAGCGTGCCCCAGCTCTGGTCGTCGAGGTCGGTCTTATAGAAATCGGTGGGACGCTGGTCGGCATTGCGCACCCAGTGGAACTTCCAGTCGCCGTGCAGCGAGAGGTAGTTGGCCGAGCGTGTCTTGTCGCCGGCCAGGGCCAGGTCTGCGTTTTCGTAGCCAAAGAAGTTGGTGTGCAAGCGGTAACGGTTGACCTCGTTCACCTGCTGGTCGTGCCATTCGGTCCACGTGGGTTGATGTGCGATGACAGGCACCAGGTCATGGGTTGCGGCACCCAGATGCAGCCCCGCAGACAGCATCAGCGTAAAGAACAGTGTTTGTTTCATATCGAGATAGTTATTTGGTGCAACAAAGATACCATTTTTTTCCTTGTTTTCTGATATACTCAATACTTTTTTAACATAATGTGCACACTTCACCGAAGGTGCCTTATGCCGCGGCGGCAGGTGTGCTGCGGCAGGACCAAAAGGCTGGTGCGACAGTCCAGCCACACCGGCAGGAGTGTGTATTTCGAACAGATACAGCACGTACTTCGAGTCGAAGCACACGCTGATTCGATTCGAAACAGAACGTGCTTCGAGTCGAAGCAGCATGTGATTCGAGTCGAAGCAGAACGCCGCACCCCCGCGCAGGCCTTGTCGTTGCTGCGCTAAGCGACCATGGGCAGGCAGTTGTCGCGACAGCATAAGCCAGCACAGCCGCCTGCACATCATCCCTCCGACAACGTGTAAGCGAAAATAATAGGCGGTAGAAAGTGACGGTTTGAGAGAAAAAGGGTAACTTTGCCGTAACATTTACAACACAATGACAATGGAGAATCCATATATCAAGCAGTTTCCCGAACTGATGAAGGGCAAGACCATCATGTATTGCCACGGCTTCGGGTCGGCAGCCTCGTCGGGCACCGTGAAACTCATTGCCCAGACCTTTCCCAACAGCCGCGTGGTGGCCTTCGACATTCCCGTACACCCGACAGAGGGCATGGCCTTTCTCAAGGAGAAGGTGGCGCAAGAGAAGCCCGACCTCATCATCGGCACGTCGATGGGCGGCATGTACACCGAGATGCTCTACGGCGTGGACCGTATCTGCGTGAACCCGGCCTTTGAGATGGGCCAGACGATGAAAGAACACGGCATGACGGGCAAGCAGGTGTGGCAAAACCCGCGCCAGGACGGCGAGACGGAGTTTATGGTGACCAAGGCACTCGTGAAGGAATACCACGAGATGACCGAACAAAACTTCTTGCAGCTGGAGGCGATGGATGCCGAGGAGAAGGCCGAGGAGCAGCGACGCGTGTGGGGACTCTTCGGCGATGCCGACCCGGTGGTGCATACCTTCGACCTCTACCGCTGCCACTATCCGCAGGCTGCACACTTCCACGGCGAGCATCGCATGGACGACCGGTCGTTCATGAACGGCGTGGTGCCCGTCATCCGATGGATCGACGACCGGCAGGAGGGGCGCGAGCGGCAGATTGTCTACATCGATGCCTCGACGCTGCGTGACAGCTACGACAAGCCCAGGTCGAGCCTTGCCAAGGCCTTCCAGATGCTCATCGAGACCTATCAGGTGTATATCGTGATGCCTGCCCCTACCAACGACCACGCCGCACTCGATGCCGACGCCCGATGGATAGAGCAGTATCTCTCCACCCCGGCCCACGACCACGTGATCTACACCAACCGCAAGCCGCTGCTCTACGGCGACTTCTATATCGACATGCAGCCCGACGCCGACTTTATGGGCACCACCATCGCCCTGGGCAGCGACGAGTTTAAGACCTGGGAAGAGGTCATCACCTATTTCGAGCGGCTCAATCCCGCCTGACCCCACCTTTCGGCTCCCACGCCAGCCGGCATCGCTCGCCGGCTACGATTTCGGCCTTTCCACCCTTGAGCCGGGCCTCGATGACCTTCCCGTTGGCACCGTGCAGCCTGAAGTGTACGTCCCATTGCCTGGGCCACGCCGGAAAGAGCAGTATGCTGTCGCCAGCCTCCTGCATGAGCATCTCTTGCAGACCAATCATCCCACTCCCACCCCAGTTGTGGTCGGGTGTCCAGTCGTGTCCCGGCCCCCAGAAGGCAGGAAAGCGGTAGGGACCGTCGGCCAGCTTCTTGCTGTTCCACGCCACAGCCTCCTCGGTCAGTCCGAGGCAGGCGGCCCATATGCCCGCCTGCTCCCAGCTCACGATGCCGTTGAAACGCTGCACATAGGGGTCGTGACGCCAGGTATCGAGGGCCACGTCGAGGCTGTCGCGCCCCACGCCATAAAGTCGCCAGGGAAAGATGGGATAGAGCATCGGCAGCTCGGTATTGTTGACACGCTCCCACGTCACGGCAGGCGACAGCACGTGGTGTCCGTCCACCTCGCGGTAGCTGAGGTCGGGCCACGTTCGCAGCATGGCCTGATACCGGCCGATGACGGCCGTATCGGCACCGTGGGCGGTGAGATGTGCTATGAGACCCGATGTGACGACCCTCAGGCCGGCCGCCGTGGAGGTGGGGTTGTAGGCCATCTTGAATGTCTCGGCCCCCGAGCCGGGATAGATCACCAGCCTGCCGTTGCCGTCCAGCTGACGGGCACCGCGCTGCCGGGCCAGCATACGGTAGTGGGCGTCGAAGAAGTCGAGCGACGACCGTATCCAGGGGATGTAGGCCGAGATGTCGATGCCGCCGTAGTGTTCGGCCGCCAGCGCCATCTGGCAAAACTCCAGCACGGTGTCCCAGGTATATTCAAGCCAGGCATTATATTCCAGTCCGGGATCGAAGCCCTCGGGGCGCTTCAGTCCGTATTCGTCATGCTCGGGCAACCCGAAGTTCTCGAGTTGCTCGGTGAACGCCGCACCCTCATGGTTCCAATAGACCCTGCTGCGCAACTCGGCATTGCCGAGGATACGCACATAGAAGTCGAGCTGGCTCTTCAGGGCATCGTAGTCGCCGCTCTTGAGCAGCGGCCAGTAAAGCAGTCGCTGGTTTTGTGCCGTGTGGGTGCCTCCACCCCACCGCCTGAAGTCGGGCGTGAAGGGGTAGCGGGCATCGACCGTCACAGGGTCAAAGGTAAACAGGCCGCCATTAAACTTCGTGGGCCACTGGCTGAGGGCGTTGCACCCCATCATATATCTGAAGAGCGTGTAGTTGCGGGCCATCATCGAGCCTTCGCCTGTGGCCTCGATGAAGCTGCGCTCCCACCAGGAGTGCCACCACTTCAGGGTGGCCCTGCGATCGGCGGCAGGACGCACCTGTGCCCAGGTGCGGTCTACCACGGCGCGCCACTCGTCTACCGTGCCCTGGTGGTTGGCCAGAACGATGGAGAGGCTGTAGCGGCGTGACGACTTGGCCGAGCGGAAACGCCAGCCTCGGTAGTCGGTATGTTGGTAGGTGCTATCGACAGTGCCGTCGTAGGTGAAGCCAGGGACGACGAGGCGGCCGCCAAAGACCAGGCCACCCAGCGGATTGTACATCTGCGGGATATAGCTGCCCAGCCCTTGCTGGTGGGCCGTGGCGTCGAAGACCGTGCTGTCGGCATTGTGATGGTAGAAGAGCATCTCGCCGTCGGTGGCGGAAAAACGGTCGCGATGGGTGACACAACCCCGCGGAATCCTGAACTTATACGAGGTCTGGAAACTCTCCTGCCGGGCAATGGCACGGTCGCGGTAGCGCCAGTTCTCATAGATGCAGGTCAAGGGCTCTGCATGGTCCATACTGACATCGACATGCACCACAGGCTTGTAGACATCGGCCCAGATCACCACCTGCCTCGTGCCATCGCTGATGACGCAGTGACCGTCTTTGACAACGAGTCGCTGGCTGAAGTCCTTGCCCGAGCGCAACTTGGGCGTGAGGCTGATGCGAAACCGCCCGGCCTTGAGCAAGGTGTTGTTCTCGTCGAAGCAGCCACTGCGCGCCAGGTAGAACAGGATGTCGCCATCCTCCACCCACACGTTCATCCCGATGCTCCCGCCACCGCAAGGCATCGACCCAGAGGAATTGCCGCTCTGCTCATGCCACACCACATCGGCAGGAGAGCCACAAACCGACAGGGCGCAGCCAATGAGGAGGAACAATGACAACAGATGTTTCATCGTATGACAGACAATGGTGAAGCAACAATAAAGACCTACTTAGCCACCTCCCCCTACAGGGCAGCCGCCCGCAACTTGAGCATGCCGCGATGAACCAGGTTGCGCACAGAGTGGTAGTTCATGTCCATGATCTTACATATCTCGTCGTATTTCTTCTCTTCGATGTAATACAACTGGAAGGCCTGGCGCTGGCGGGGAGTGAGACAGCCCATCAGCCGACTCACGAGGTGCGACTGGTACTGTGTCTTCTCAGCATCCAGGTAGGTGCTTTCCGCGTCTTCTGTCAGCTGATTTCGCGCCGCATTGGCAATAGGTGTATCGGTGAAATAGGTGCCCTTGCGGAACTCGTCAACCAGTCGGTTGCGCAACGATATGACCAGGTAGGCACTCATACGCTTCACCTGAGGCGCATGGTCCTTGTCCATCAGCCGCACGAATACATCCTGGACACAATCCTTGACCAGTTCGACGTCTGATGTGAGACAACAACCGTAATTCAACATCAGCTGAATATACATATCATAAAGGGTGGATAATGCAGAGGCATCACCTTGGGCATAAGCATCCAAAAGCTGGAGGGCTTGGTCGTCCTTGTCAAAAGTAGAGTTTGTCATATAAGCAGGTTCTTTGGTCAGATAGACCGTGCAAAGATACCCAAATGACACTCAATTCTTCTGTAATAATAGATATAAAACTGGTAAAAATAGGTAAATCAGTTGTTTTTTATCCCATTTTCGGCCATCACAAGGCTTTTTATACGGTTTTTCAACTCTTCTATCTCTTCTTTGGGTATCTGGCATGACGCATCGCTCAAAGTGAGCAAAATGTGCTCGGCCTCGACGATTTCCTGCGAAGACGGATGGATATCCGAAGAAAAACACAGCGACGTCTGCCCTGGCATGGCATCCAAGACGCTTCTGAGAAATACGGGGTCTTTCAGGAGATCTATCACATTGGGGGTCATGGCAATCACTCTGTTTGGTACCTAGGCCTTGCGACCTGATAAAGATTTTATATTTTCCATAAGACGAACAGACAGGGATGCAGTCCTCTCCCTGCCCGGACTTTTTTTAGTTTTGTGCCCTCAGCCAATAGATGCCGTGGTCTGTCAGAGCCGTCATGACCCGGGCAGGAGACAGTTTCGAGGCAATTCGTGTGACGGCGCCCGTCTTGGCATCGACCTTGAAGAGGGCATAGCTGGCTGCGCCAAGCTGTAGAGCGCCGGTCAGACTGCCGCCTTCATGCCACACTACGGCATCGCCATTGTCTCCCTGCATGACATAACAGCCATCCTGGTGCCATGTGGGCAGCATCGTGGCAGCACTTTGCAGAAACGCCGTGTCGGTCACCGGGATGGCGGGGCACGACCCGCCAGCCATGAAGACGGCCCAGGCCAGCTCAGGGTATTTCTGGGCATAGTAGACCACGGCCTTGTCGGGATAGCCCGCACGATATTCGAGCACTGCTTTGTAGACATCGGCAAAGGTGGCCGAACCGGTCTTTATCTGGCGCTGATACTGGCGAGGGGCCATGTTGACTCCACCGGGAGGCGCATACTGGCCCTTGTCGTTGTAAAACCACTGCTCGATGTTGATGATGTCCACCACGTCGCGACGCTGAGGGTCGGCAAGGATGGCATCCTGCACGTCTTTGTTCACACCCAGTGCCACCAGCACATGATGGCCGCGCGTCTGCTCCCATTCCTTGATGGTGTCGAGCCAGAACTGTACGAACGCCAGCGGGCCGGTGAATTCCTCGCCAATCGACTGGATGACGTTGGGACAGTCGGCAAAGGCATCGAGCACCTTCATGATATACTGCTTGTAGAGGGCACGTCGCACGGAGTGCGCCACGTCATAGAAGCGGTCGGCCATAAAGATGCGCTTGTCGCCGGTGAAGGGCACCGGCTCTGGAAAGTCGGTGTCGTTGGTGTTGTTGGCCGAGCGCCAGGGACAGTCGACCCAGTGGGCACCGGCCTCGAGGATGTTGTGCTGGAAATAGTGCTGGTTCATGAGGAGCAGGCCATGAGGCGCTCCGGCCCGGGCAAAGGCGCGCAAGCGATCGAAATACCACGGGTTGAGACGCTCCAGGTCGTAAAGGCTGAGACCGTCCCATGCCGTGCCTTGTCCGCTGCGGGCGAAGGCCTGCTCATAGAACGGCGGCCACACATCGCCGTCGCGGCGCCGCACCCGCTCGTGGTCGTCACGACGACGGTCGTACCAGAGGCCATAGTTCTGCGAGAAAAGCAACTGGTGGGTACGCACCATCCAGCTCACCACCGAGTCGACACGATCGGTAGTGGCATTCTGCTCCATGCCCGGCACAAAGCGCGTGAGGGCATAGCCGCGCTTGTCAAAGTCGGAATATCTCACCCGTCCGTTCCACCAGGGCGCGTTGTGGCGTCGGCCGGTGAGCAGGGCATGGTCCATCACCAGCTTGCCCCGCTCCAGGCCAATCTCCGGCAGCGGTGGAGCGACAGGGGGCTCACGGTAGAACCGGTCGACATCGATGGCCCCACGGGGCGACACCGAGGCGGTGAAGCGCGCACTGTCGACCCACATCGCCATCGTTACCCGGGGGCGGTGGGCCTCCAGCGTCAGCTGTCGGGCCTGTTCGATGGTGGGACTTGTAGCGGCATCCGACCCACGCTCCAGCGTGCGGGTGAGGGCCGACACATCGCGACCCAGGCGCTCGGAGAGCTGCTTGGCAAAAAGGCTCCACGGCCGCACATGGTTGTTGGCCTCGGCAAAGCGGCCATTGCCCGTAAACTGCGCCCAGCAACCGTAGGCATAGTTCGCCGAGCCGTCGGGCAAACTGTCGGCCTGTATGCCTGCCGCCGAACACTGGTAGGCCGTGCTGTTGGCGGTGTTCCAGCCCGTGCCATATTTCTCCAGGCCAATGTAGCCAAGTCTGATGTCGTGGCCATCGACCGTCACACAGTCAAAGAGCAGCCCGGTGGCCCAGGGGCCAACGGCACCGCTGAAGCCATGCGACCGATGGCTCTCGCACTGCACAAAGGCGTTGGGGCCTGCCGCCACCATGCCCGCCGCAAAGTCGTTGATGCCCTCTTCTGACCATAGCCGCTGGAACAGGCAGCGCTCACCATAGGTAAGGAACGTGCGGCGGCGGTAGCCTCCGAGTTCTGACACGGGCTGGCGCGACACGCAGTCCTCGACGGTCACCTGTGAGGCGCTGCGCTGCACCACTACGGCCGAGCCTGCCAGGTGCAGGAAGTTGACCTGTCGCACCCAGCAGTCCTTGGCATTGGACACATACACGCCATCCCAGGCATGGTCTTCGTCCATGGGGTATCGCTCGTCGTAGGCCGAGGCGATGGTGAGGTTCTCCACACCGGCATCATGAATCCTGCCAGGCCATACACACCGCATCACCCTGCTCTTGCCGTCGGCCTCGCGCAGCGCCATCGACAACGGACTGTCGAGGGTCAGGCGGTGTCCCTTGACGGCCGTCACGGTGCGTGTCCACTCTACGTCGATCTCTCCCGGGTGCCAGCCCCAGTAGCCCAGTTCGTCGCCGCCACCAAAGGTGCTGCATCCCATGCGGGCAATCCACTGCTTGGTAGACGGCCTGCTGACCACCACCTCGGCTCCGGCCTGCAGCCATCCCGGCTGTGCATCCACGGTGACGGTGGCGGCACCGAGCGCCACGTCACCCGCCACCGACAGTGTGTCGGTGAGGCATCGGTCATCACGCCCCTCCACATAGACCACGGCACCGCGGTCGACGCCATCCTTGAGCAGCACTGTCTCCTTGCGTCCTGTGCCCCTGAGCACCACACCGCTGGCTGCGATGTGCAATGCGCGGCTCAGATGGTAGGTGCCGGGCGCCAATAGCACGGCTCCGCGCAGGCCCGTTGTCTTGTCGGGCCTCATACGTGCCACGGCGTCGAGAGCCTGCTGTATGCGGCTGCTCTGGTCGCCCATGCGCCACGACACATACACCTTCACCGGAGCATCAGGAATCTGACGCTCCGAGTGATGGTAGCCCACCTCGCTGTAATCCAACGGGAAGGGTTGCGCGGCAACGCGCACAACGCCCAACATCACCCAAAGTGCTGCTATGATATGTTTCATTTGTTCTTCTGCTGTGCCGCGATGCGCTCGCCCCAGGCCTTGCGTTCCTTGGTGAGGTCATAGCCGCGCTTCGACAACCAGTTGTTGATGCGCCCCTTATACTTGTTGAACCAGCCGTGCTTGCCCTTCGAGTCGCCGGCATCGATGGCAAACTCGCGTGCCTCCTTGAGCCAGTTCATGATCTGCAGTTTCTCGTTCTCCTTGAGCGAGGGGATCATCTCCAGATAGGCGCCGTAGGTCTTTGGCACCACGCCATAGGTCAGTCCGTCCTTGACAGCCTCCACCTGTTGCTCGTCGAGGTAGTTCGATAAGTCGGCCACCAGTTCGAAATGATGCTTGTAGAGGCTGGCATCGAGAGCATCGCCCTTGCCATTGCGCTTCTCCAAGTCGCTCAGCAAGAAGTAGCGGTTGGCGATAATATTGAGCACCTGCGCCTTGGTCTCGGCATCTTGCAGCTGCAGACCGTCTACTATCTTCTGCGACCGTGCGATAATGGTCGCCACGTATGCGGCATCTCGCCCCACACTGTCGAGGGCTACCTGCGCCTGGGCAACGAGCGCGAACAGCATGGCCGCCATGCCCATAATCACTCTTCTCATATATTGCTATATAACGTTATTCTGTCTCTGTCACCACCTATTACATCAGCGACGACTTGCCATCCAGCGTGTCGTGGTTGTTGCTGAGGTTGGTCCAGTCGACCTTCTTGTGCGTGTCGATGCCGTTGATATACTTCTCGATATTGGTGTAGCCGTCACCGTTCACGTCGCCGTTGGCATCTGTGGGGTCGTGGGGATTAAGGCCGTTGGCCAGTTCCCAGGCATCGGGCATGCCGTCATTGTCGCTGTCGGTGTAGGGTTTGCCTTTGTAGTCGGGGTAGCCTCCCATCTGTCCGGGGTCGGTGATGATACCCAGCTTATAGGAGTCTTTGCCCAAGCGGCGGTATTTGAAGAAGCCCTCCTGGTCCTGCGACTTCTCCGACAGTCCCCACATATTGCCATAGGGATGCTTCTTGTCGAGTTTCTTCACGTAGTAGGGCTGTCCGGTGCGTACCTCCTCGATGATACGATGGTCTACGATGTCGCGCTTGGGCAACGTAGCACCCACGTTGGCCAGCACATGGTCGAAGGTCTGCTCCGAGGGCAGGATGGTGAGATGGGGCATGGCGAAAGGCTCATTGCTCCGCATCAGGGCCAGCACTTCGGCCGGAATGGTCTCATGATTGTCTCCTATCTGTATGCCACCGTTCCAGTTGTCGGCCGTAATCTCCGGACGGCCTTCCATGACGTTGCCCGCGGCATAGATACGACCATACTGAGGATAGGGGAAAAGCTTGCCCGAGCGGCTCTCGCTCTTGATGATGCGGTAGCCCACGGGGGTGTCTGTGGGCGTGGCGGGGCCGGGCTTGTAGTAGTTGTTGATGAAGTTGCTCATGGTCGAATACTCACCTCCGTCGGCCGTACGGTGTACCCAGTTGTAGACGATGTTGTTGACGAAGTTGAACACGCCGCCCCATCCAATCGACGGATTGCGTCCGGTGTTGCAGGCCCAGAGGTTGCGCATGAACGAGGCGTTCTCGCCACCTATGGTGCTGCCGAAGGCATGGTTATAGGTATCGAGGGCCTTGGCCGAAATGGTGTTCTGGATGGTCACGTTGCAAGTGGGCTCCTTGCGTGCGCCGGACTTGTCGCCCAAGTCGAACATGTGGCGATAGAAAGAGATGTTCTCATCCAGGCCCCACTCGCACGAGCAGTGGTCGATCATGATGTTGCCCACCGGGTTTCCGCCAAAGCTGTCTTCGCGATACCACACATCCGTGACACCACGGCGAAACCGCATGTGACGTACGATGACATCATGGGTGTTGACCTGGAACGACTGTCCAGCGATGCACACGCCGTCGCCCGGTGCCGTCTGTCCGGCAATGGTGATATAGGGAGCCCGCACGATGACGGGTGTCTTGAGACGGATGACACCCGCCACGTTGAACACCACGATGCGGGCACCACCCTGTTCGCAGGCCCAGCGGAACGACCCGGGGCCGTCATCATTGAGGTTGGTCACCGTCAGCACCTTGCCGCCTCGACCACCAAAGGTAAACATCCCTCCTCCCTCAGCACCGGGGAAAGCGGGAATCTTGGCCTGCCTGAGGTCATAGGGCCTGAAAGCCCAAGGCACATAGGGCCGGCCGGCCATGGCCTCTTGCTTGACAATAGGAAAGGCCACTGCCCACGCCGAGTCGGAATGGGCCGTCCAGACCTTTGTCAACGAA
The DNA here is from genome assembly GCA_041856205.1 of Prevotella sp. Taxonomy (GTDB): domain Bacteria; phylum Bacteroidota; class Bacteroidia; order Bacteroidales; family Bacteroidaceae; genus Prevotella. The sequence goes on along the minus strand of JBHAFS010000003.1, from coordinate 33,753 downwards.
TCGATCTTTGCAGCAGCCTCATCGGTGAGCTGCGGGTATTGTGCGCGCGCCGCGCCAGGAAGCATCAGCAGAGCCGTGGCGGCGATTGACAGTCGGAAAATAGAATTGAGCATTGCTTGTTGTGCGTTTTGTTGTTACTTATGTCTTAAAGACGGCCTATGACCCGTTTTGCACTCAATTGCCGGACGAAATTGCCTGCCTACTTTTTTTTCCACCTTTTTGACGAATATATCACCCTCGTTCTACAAAAAAAGTCATAACTTTACCTCGCGATTAAAAACCCATATACCAAACATGAAGAAACAAACTATCACTACGCTACTACTGACCATTGCCCTTACAGGCCATGCGCAGAAGATCGACTTCAACTTCTTCGGGCGCAGCGAGGCCGAAGGCAATGCTCCCGGTTTTACGGCATGGAACACCACCACGGCATCACAGCCCGGATTTCCAAAACAAATCGTGTCGGACACGCTGACCGTCGACGGCGTCAAGTTCATTGTGCAGAACGGCCCGAACTCGCAGGGAAAGACGCTGGGCTGCGGATGGAGCAAGACCATCGTACAGACCAAGGACAAACTCATCGGTGACGGCATCGAGACACTCGACCTCGACGACGGCGGCAACACCCCCAAGCTGCAAGGGCCTGCCGGCGAACTGGAGGTGATCATCGAAGGACTGTCGGCCGGACCGCATACGCTGCTGGCCTATCACAACAACCCCACGAGCTACCAAGGCCCAAAACTCGACGTCTATGTCGACGGCGTGAAGGTGCTAGAAGGCGTGGCACAGACCATGAACAAGGAGAAGGCCTCGGAGAGTGCGACCTCATACGTTCACTTCACCGTCACGGAGGGTAAGCCCGTACGCATCTGGTACAGGGCAACACCCGACCCCGCGACCGACTACAACGGCACACCCAAAGCCTGCTCCACGGTATTCATCAATGCCCTCGTGGTAGACCAAGGCAACCCTGCCACCATGGCCAGCGACCCCTCGCCGGCCAACTACGACAGCCATGCCGACTGCGACGGCGGCACGGTTACACTGTCATGGACACCAGCCTCCAAAGCGGTGAAGCATCACCTTTTCTTCGGCGAAAGCAAGGATGCCATGACCGACCGGGGGCTTCTCACCGACACCACCTTCACCGTCGACAACCTGTATGCGATGAACACCTACTACTGGATGGTCAGGGAGGTCGACGCCGACGGCTACGAGTATGAGGCCGATGTGTGGAACTTCCAGCCACGGCAGGTGGCCTTTCCCGGTGCCGAGGGCTACGGCCGCTATGCACGGGGAGGACGCGGCGGCACGGTCTACCATGTCACCAACCTCACTAACGACGAGACGCCGGGCTCGCTCATCTACGGGCTCAAGCATGTGGAGGGGCCGCGCACCATCGTCTTCAACGTGTCGGGACTCATCGACATGAACTTTGCGGCCGTCTTCGCCACGCCTAACGTCACCCTGGCCGCACAGACCGGCCCTGGGAAAGGCATCTGCCTGATGCACTCCAACGTCAACTTCGGCAGCGACAACATCGTCCGCTTTCTACGCGCACGGCGAGGACTGGGCACCCCCGACGACACCGGTAACGCCATGGGCGTGACGGGTGCCAACAACACCATCATCGACCATGCCACTGCCAGCTGGGGTACCGACGAGACCTTCTCCAGCCGAGGCGCCCACAGCATCACCTTCCAGCGCTCGATGATTGCCGAGGCGCTGGGCATTGCCCACCACAAGAACTATCCCGACGGCACCAACCACGGTTATGCCGCAACCATCGGCGGCGACATCGGCTCGTTCCACCACAACCTGCTGGCCAACTGCTACGGGCGCAACTGGAGCATGGGTGGCGGACTCACCGGCGACGGCTATTATGCCGGCAGGCTCGACATCTTCAACAATGTGGTGTACAACTGGGGCAGCCGCACCACCGACGGCGGAGCACATGAGGTGAACTTCGTGGGCAACTATTACAAGGAAGGACCGGCCGTGACCAACCACACCATCTTCTCGCTCGACCTCGAAGGAACGGGAAAGGGCACACAGAGCGCATACCTATATAATAATGTGCGTGACAACCTCAACGGCAGCATCGACATCGATGCCGACAACATGAAACGCATGAGGACCAGTGGCGGACAGGTCGTCGACTGGACCTACTGGGGCTCGGCACCCTACTTCCCCTCAGAGGCCACCATCGACGACCCCATGCTGGCCTACAAGAAGGTGCTCTCTGACGTGGGCGCCAACCAACCGATGGCCGACAGTCAAGACCAGCGCATCGTCAGCGAGACCCTCAACCGCAGCTATACCTACACCGGGAGCCTCTCTGGCATCAAAGGACAGATCGACAGCGAGGCCGACTGCGGCGGCTTCGAGGTCTACCCCGAGGAACAGGTGGCCCAAGACTTCGATGCCGACGGCGACGGCATACCCACCTGGTTTGAGCGCATCAGGGGCACCGACCCGCTGGTGGCCAACAACAATGCCGACGACGACCGCGACGGATATACCGACCTCGAAGACTATCTCAACTGGATGGCCGAGGCCCATATCACCCTCGCAGCGGGTGCCACGCAAGAGCTCTACCTGCCCTCGCTCTTCGCGGGCTTTACAGAGAGTCCGGTCTACACCCATGCCTATACCGGCACGCAGCTGGAGCTGACATCAGCCGGTGAGGGCAAGTTGCGCGTGAAGGCTACCGGCAGCCAGCCCTCGCTCAACGTCGTCAGTCTGACCGTTACCGATGCCGACGGACACACCATGCAGCGACCGCTCCACGTGGCCGTGAGCAGCAGCGCCACGGCCATCGCCACCATCGATGCCGAGACCGTGGAGCTCATCGCCTATGACATCTACACCGCCGATGGTGCCAAGATAGGCGGCGGCACATGCAAGGCCACCGTCGGAGAGCTGCCCCTCGGCACCCTGCCTACCGGCATCTACCTGCTCAAGGCCACCGATGCCAACGGAAAGGTGCATACCTTTAAGATCGTGAGGTAGACCAGACGCCACGACAACGAAAAGGTGGATGCCTGTATTCAGGGCATCCACCTTTTCGTTGTCTTCTTTGACTCCTTACTTTATTTACCTTTTCAACACTCATTTCTGCGGCTGCACGCCTCGATCTTGCCGGCTGGTGCAACACACAGACCATCATCGATTGGCAGCACCAGGCGACACATAGAAATGGAAAGACCGCACCAAACTGACATCCCCCTGCCATGCCTTCACCCTGACGGTGATGAGGGCAGGTGTAGCCGCAGGCGTCACGGTGAGGTGTGAGCCCTCGACCACAGCCGTCGCACCTACTGGTGCGCCATCTACGACATAGGCCGGACTGGTGTACCCCCTGAAATAGGGGGCCAGGTCTACCTGGGCAGGGCCCTGGATGGTGAAGTGGGGCTCGGCCATCCAGTTGAGATATTCCTCCAGGTTGGTGTAATGATTGCCATCGAGGTCACCATTGTTGTCGGGCGTATGCGGGTCGGTGCCATAGGCCGTCTCCCACCAGTCGGGCATGCCGTCGCCGTCGGTGTCCCAGTCGGCCGGCCTTGCCGCCGTCTCGATGTTCAGTCCATCGAAGCCCTCGGCATCGCTCTCGCGGTCGATGAGACCTTTCTTATGGGTATGGAATCCCTGGGTGGAGGTGGTGCCTGCGAGTGTCTCATTGATCATGCGCAGGTCGTGGTTGTCGGTCTCGGGCAGGTTGCAGCCCACGTCCGAGAGCACGTTGCGCCACGCAGCCTCGGCACGCTCCACCTGTGCCAACGAAGGGAAGAACGGCTTGTCGACAAACACCTGCCAGTCGACAACCTGTCCTTGTTTCACCCGCTCGCGGCGCAAGGCCTGCTGGTCGGTGGTCTTCGTGCCGTCGAGGTTCTCGCGTATGTTCCCACTCACATAGTAGCTCTGCGTGCCGCCGCCCGTGCCTTCGAGGTCGGCCGAGAGCAGATAGCGCTCGGTCGACGAGGGCCCCATCTTGTAGTAGTTGTTCACGAAGTTGACCTCGTGGGCACCGCCGTCGGTGGTGCGACTGCCCCAGTTGTACGCCACATTGTTGAACAGGTCGAGCCTGCCGGCATACTTGCCGCCCACCAGCCCGCCGCCCATACTCCAGTTGCGGCCGTTGTTGTGTGCCAGCAGGTTGTGGTGGAACGAGCCCACGCCGTCGGGCACGCCACCGCCAATGGTAGCCGCATAGCCATGCTCTACGTAGCGTCCGCTCTGCTCCACATAATGGCTGTGGCCGGCATAGTTGAGTTCTTCAGAGATAAGGGTATGCTGCAGCGTGATGTTGCGGGCATTGCGGCTCGAGAATCCCTCGTCGATGGCCCATCCGATGGAGCAGTGGTCCATGATGGCGTTATTGTTGCCCGCCATGCCAATGCCATCCATGGTTGCGCTGTTGGCCCCCGTGCCGCTCCAGCCATCGCCCCCGCCGAGGCGCAGGCGTATGAACCGTGTGATGCCGTCGGTGGCCACACCCAGCGCCTTGCCCCTGAACATGATGCCTCGCCCGGGTGCCGTCTGTCCGGCGATGGTGACATAGGGGTCGCTGATGGTGAGACGGCTGCCAAGGGTGATGACACCGGCCACGTCGAAGACGATGGTACGCGGCCCCTTGAGCTGTGTGGTACCATAGCGGAACGACCCATAGCTGCCGTCGTCCTTGAGGTTGGTGACATGGTACACCTGCCCGCCGCGTCCGCCGATGGCATAGCGTCCGTAGCCCTCGGCACCGGGGAAAGCCAGCCGGCGTGGCTGGAACGTCCAGAGATGTCCCTCGTTTGTCGCACCCTTGCGCACGGCATCCACACGCCAGTAGTAGGGCTGCAGCGGCGAGAGCCCCGCCAGGCGGCAGCTGTCGGTCATGCCATCCAGCCGGATGCTGGTGCCAGCGCCACGCTCCACCTCTTCCTTGCTGGTGCCATAGTGCAGCACCTGGCCATCGGCACCCAGTGCCGGCAGTGCCCACCGCAGCGTCATGGTGCCACCATCGGCATCGGCATGCAGGTCGTTGTCAGCCGGCCAGGGCGTGGTGGCCAGGCCGCGGACATCGGGCACATCAATCTCCAGCGCATTGAGGTAGAAGTCGGCAGGTGCGGTGTAGGTCACGGTGACACGGTCGCCCTTGAAGGTCACATACGACGTAGAGGCCCCAGCCCTGTCGGCGGCCCTCGAAGTAGGTGCCACGCTTAGCTTGGTTTTGCCGTTCACCTTCACCGTCACAGGTCCTGTGTCGGCGGTGCCGTCGGCATTGTTGTGCCAGGCCTGCAGGCTGTGACGCCCCTTGCCCAGTCCGCTGATAGATACGGTGATGGAGCGTTGTCCCTGACCGTCTACCACATGGATGCCGTCGTTGATGAGCCTGTCGGCAGTGATGCCGGCCTTATACCACCCCGTCCTCACCTTGCCCGTTGCCGAGGTGTTGGTCAGCGTTACCGCCACAGCACCAAACATCCGACGCTCTGAAGCACCCGGTGGCAGTTCGGGTAGCATCCAGCCTACAAAATCCTTGGCTGTCACTTCTGCTGGGTTACGGCCCGACATATCCAGGTCGACGCGCTGGGCCTGGGCGCTTAGTGCGAAGGTGCTCACGGTGGCCAGCAACAGCAGCGGCCTGCTGAATGGGTGCTGACGCGTGTCATTGGTCTTTTCTGCCATTTGATGTATCATCTGTCTATAATAATACTGTAATGATTTGATTGCTATGATTGAGCCATTGCATTGCTTTGATTGAGCCATTGCATTGTTTCCGTCAGCCGAAACCATCCCTGCGGGATGCCCGGAGCAGCGCCGCGGCGCGCTGGTTCGACTCGAAGCAGACTGTGGTTCGAATCGAAGCAGAATGTGGTTCGACTCGAAGCAGACTGTGATTCGACTCGAAGCAGACTGTGATTCGACTCGAAGCAGAATGTGGCAACGCCCCCCACGGCCCACGTCCATGCCGTCGAGGCAGCATTACAAGGCCTCCCCGGCGACATCAGACCACTGTTCACACGCCGCTATGGCGAAAGAAAGGGACAAGAGCCCCATGCCGTGCTCTCATCCCTCCCGTTATTCAGAGGTGGTGCGTAGCCGCTTACCTCCGTATGTATTTCTTGCCGTTGCGTATCACCACGCCTTTGTAAGCACGGTCTACACGCTGACCAGCGAGGTTGTAGGTCGGCAAGTTCTCCTCATCGACCACTTCCACTGCAGTCACGCCCAAGGTGACTCCGGGCATGAACTCATAGCCCTGAAAACCAAACTGCCAGCTGTTGCCGATGAGCATATAGGTCTCATTGGCCTTGCCCTCGAACACCAGATAGCCCACCTTGGGACGGTTGGCGATGTCTACCGAGTCGGGGATGGGGTTGCCCTCAGCGTCGAGCAATGTCTCGCCAGCCGTATTGGTAAGGAAGCGTGTGGGGTCGGGCACCTTGCCGCTGAAGGCATAGTTGGTGATGGCCATGGGGTTGATGTAGCGCATATTGCCGGCAGCATCCTTCACGGCCTGCACCCATCCCTCGGCATGATATTCGGTGGTGGGGTCGAGGGCCTTGGCGGTCGACTTCTTGATGATATATAGAGCACGGTTGCCGCCCTTGTTGGCCCAGAAGCCCACCTTGAAGAGTCCGTCGACCTTAGGGGTGAGTTCTACGTACTCACCTGTGACGGGCAGTCCCTTGCTGCCGTCGGGTGCATAGTAGACATATCCGCCCGAGTGGGTGCCGTCGTCTTCCTTCGAGGGTACGTACCAGTTGCCCGTAGGCTCGCCGTCCTTGGTCTCGGCCGCACCATAAAACTCGATAAAGGGATTGCCATTGCCCACCAGATAGGGGAAGTTAGGCCCCACGTTAGCACCCGTGGCATCGATGCTGTCGATGCGCAACTTATTGCCTTTCCAAGTAGCCGACTGATAGGCCTCGGCAGGTCAGTTCTTGTAGTCGTAATAGGTGTTGTCGGGATTTGCAAAGGGAATAGGCGCGCCGCTGGTGAGGGCATGCACGGTCACGTTGGCAGTGCCACTTGTGACTTCCTTCACAGGTGCAGACTCGGTGCCGAAGTCGGCATTCACAACGACATTTCCAGACGCGTCGAGGGTGACGGCCTTATAGATTTCGGTCTGGGCCTGCATGCCCAAGGCAACAAAAGCAGCAGCAGTAAGCGTAAAGATCTTCTTCATAAAGCAATCAGTTTTAAGTTGTTGTTTGAAAAAAATTATGTTGTACGATTGTTTATCCATATACAGGACATGCCCGCTGTCGGCATGCCCTGCAATGGATAGACTTGTGGGATATCTCCCTTTCAGCTTATTCGGCCAGAGGGTCAAACGTACCCATGGCACCACCCTGGTTGTAATCTTGCCAGCCAATGGTCTGCGGCAGACTCTTGTCGGCTGCCGAGGCTCCGGAGCTCAGGCCCAGGAAATAGTAGTTGGGTCGGAAATTGATATATTCGTCGTTGTGCTGCGAGTCGCGTGCGTCGCCCTTCTTGTCTTTGCGCACGAGGTTGTCGGCATACCAGGCAGCCAGCTGGGGCAGCTGGGTGGTGAGGTCTTTGCGCAGGTCGACGGTCGTTGTCCGCGTGCCGCCATTCTTGAGCAAGGGGTCACTGTCGTATGAAGTGCCGCCCACACCGTACTTGTCGGCCACACGGAATTCCATGTTCTCACGGCGCTGACCGTTGAACGGTGTGAAGCCAAGCCAGTTGCAGGTGTTGCCACCCCATCCGGTGAGCTTCCAGGTGTCAGGACAGCCCGAGATCGAGGCAAACTGCGTGCCACCGTCGTAGAGCAACCAGCGACGCATGTCGTCGAAGCGTTTGCCCTCGTAGGCAAACTCCACCTGACGCTCATAGAGAATGGCGCTCATGCAGGCCGCCTGGTCGGCGGTGAGGTTGGCTTGCAAGCCGTAGTTGTTGGCTGCCGTATAACCCACACGGGCACGGATCTGCTGCAGGTAGCCCACAGCCTCATCGAGACGATTGGCGCCACAGGCCACCTCGGCCAGGTTGAGCAACACCTCGGCATAACGCAACTCGATAAGCGGGGCGGCCGAATAGAACGGGGCAGCACCCTTCACATCGCCTGCCACATAGGTGTAGAGCGGACTGTTGACATCAGCATCGTCACTCTTCTTGCGCACATAGACACCCGCCTTGCTGGTGAGCAGGTTGTCGGCACCATACGAGTTGCCGCTCTCGGCATTGCCCTGGTCGTTGACATCGGTGTACCACACGTAGTTCCACAGCACATAGCTGTTGCCGGGGCCGGGGTTGTTGGGGTTGATCTGGCTGGCATCGCCGTTGTAGGCCCAGCGGAAGCCCGGGAAGGCGAAGGTGCGATAGAAGCGCGGGTCGCGGTTCAGGAACGGCGTGCTCTTGGCATAGGTAGAGTCGGAAGTCTGGAGCTTCGTATAGGTTCCTGTGCCTGCCGGTATCTTACCATCGGCCATGGGGAACATATCGACGAGCATGGCCGAGGCGTTCTTGCCTCCACCGCCAGTGTTGGCCGGACGGATGTCGCGCTCCCAGCGGTTGTTCTTCTGGTTGTCGAGACCGTCGCCAGTGATGTTGTTGTATAGGGTCACAAACACAGCCTCGGGGTTCTTGCCGTTCTGGCAGAACATTGAGGCAAAGCCGGCAGCATTGGCACCCGACGACTGATAGAGCCCGTAGCCGCAGGCATCGATGGTGTCTTTGCCGGCCTTCATGGCCTGGTAGGCCTCGGTCCAGCGGCTCTGTTCGTTGGCACGGTTGAACAACGGACTGGCCCACAGCAACAGCACACGGCCCTTGAGGGCCACAGCCGTGCCACTGGTCACCCGACCGTAGTCGGTGCCACTCCAGCCACCGTTCATGGTCTTGGAGGCCAGCATCGAAGAGGCACGGTCGAGGTCAGAGAGAATGAAGTCCTTGACCTCGCGTGCAGAAGAGCGCGGTGTGGAATTACCCGAAACAGGGTCCTTGGTCTCGGTGACGATGGGCACGCCCCCATACCACTTCAGCAGGTTGTAGTAACACCAGGCGCGGAAGAAGTAGACCTGTCCCAACAGGGTGTTTTTCTCCTCGTCCGACAAGGTACCACCGCTGATGCCGGCAATGACATCATTGATGTTACGGATGCGGCCATAGACAGCCTCCTGGATGTTGGTCTGGGTGCCCATGATGAAGTCGGGCACAGCATTGGTGGAACCGGTCGACGACAGTTCGATGTCGGGGTTGACAAAGTTGCTGAAGCCGCTGTACTCTTCGGTCGAGCCACCTGCCAGGTCATTGTTACCCATGGAAGGATACTTCCAGGTCATATCGTTGGTCGTGGGCAGACACCAGCTGTAGATATCATTCAGACGACCGTTGCATCCGCTATAATAGTTGTATATATCGGAGTTCACATTATCGTAGTTCTTTTTCTCCTGCAGAAACTCGTCGCTGCACGAGGCCAGTGTCAGCAAGGCTCCCAGGCCCAGACTGATATATCTCAATGTTGTTTTCATTGTTTTGTCGTTATGAGGTTAGAAGGTGAGGTTCACGCCGATAGTCCACTTGCGCAGGTTGGGATAGCTACCATAGGTACCTGCCACGGGATTGGTAAAGTGGTCAGGATACGGATTGTAGAAGCTAATGAGGTTGATACCGGTGACGTTGACACGCGCGCTCTGTATGCCGATACCCAGACTGGTGAGCCAGTTTTTAGGCAAGGTGTAGGCCAGGGTCACACGGCCGAGGGTCACCTGGGCATCGCTGATGCGCCAGAAGCTGGAGGCCACACTATTGATGCTGGCATAGGCAAGGTTGGGCAGCAGGGCCGCGCGGTTGGCCTTCATCACTACATTACCCGAACCATCGACTATATCCTGGTAGACAAACATGTTGTCGGGATTCCAGAACGAAGGCATGTTGGCATACTCGAGGTTGGCATTGCCGGCAGCATAAGGCTGCAGGGCCTGGCTGGGCAGGGTGGTGTAGCCGCCCCAGTTGGCATTGAACTGGAACGTGAGGCCAATACCCTTCCATTCGGCACCGCCATTGATGGTGAAGCCATAGATATTGCCGCGATGCGAGAGCTCCACCTGGTCGTTGTCCTGGTCGACGATGCCATCGGGGCCGTCGTAGTAAATATTACCGTTGGCATCAGTGTGCTGGGCACCGCGCACGTCCTTGTAGATCAGCATACCGGGGCGCACCTTGTCCTTGGTGAGGCCCATGTAAGAGGTGATGTGGTACTTATCGAAATACTCCTCGATATCCTGGAAGCTGCGGAACATACCGATGCACTGCATGCCCCAGGTGCCGATGTCGGTACGGCCCTTGTAGACAATCTGGCGGTAAGCATACTCGGTCTCCCAGTCCATGTTGAGCACGGCATTGTCCGAATAGCCGGTGTTGAGACCTACGTGATACTTGAAGTCCTTACCTATTTTGTCGCGCCAGCTGAGCGAGAGCTCATAGCCCCATGAGTCGAGCTCGCCCTGGTTGACGGCAGCACTCTGCGTGCCTACAGAGAAGGGCACCGTCTGGGCAATGTTCATGAGCATGTTGCGGTTCCACTCATGATAGGCATCAAAGGTCAGCGACAGACGACTGTTGAGGAAATGGGAGTCGATACCAAAGTTGAACTTATAGTCCTTATCCCAATGCACATCGGTATTGACAGCCGAATTGTTCTTGTTGATGGTGATACGGTTGCTGGAATCGTTGCTCGACCCTTCGCCGAACACCACACCCTTGTTGGCATCCTGTGCATAGACCTGCATCCACTGCCAGGCTGCGGTGTTGTCGCGACCCGTCAGACCGAACGAGGCACGCAGCTTCAGGAAGTTCCACCAAGGCAGGGATTCCTGGAACCACTTCTCCTCGCTCATCACCCAACCCGCACTCAGAGCCGGGAAGGTGCCCCAATAGTTCTTGGGGGCAAACTTGGTGGAGGCATCCGAGCGGAGCAGCAACTCCAACAGGTACTTCTCACCGTAGGCATAGTTGACCCTGCCGATATACGACAGCGTGCCCGACTCGCTGCGAGTAAACACGCCCGAAAGCTCGCCCATGGCCGAGTTGGACTGACCGGTGGTAAACTCATAGGGTTGCTCGCACTGGGTGGTCTGGTATTCGCTCTCGGCTTCGCTCCGCTCAACAGAGAACAGGGCCTGCAGGTGGTGCAATCCAAAACTGCGGGCATACTGCGCCGTGAAGTTCATCTGGTAGTTGTCGGTACGGGTAGACGTGCGCGAGAGATAGTTGCCGTTGTTGATGTTCAATGCCGTGAAATTGCCGGCATATACATAGTCGTCATAGTTCTCCCCGGCAGTAGGCGTGTAGAGATGACCACCGCTGCCGAAGCTCGTGTTCATGCTATAAAGGGTATAAGACGAGCCATACTCGTTGCCCTTGTCGGTGTTGATGCTCTTGCTGTAGCTGAAGCTCAGCTTCAGGCCATTGAGCAGCTTGCTCCATCCGAAGTCGTAGCTCACCGAGCCCTGCACGTTGAGATTGGAGTTCATGTTGCGCTTATAGTCGCCGTTGTTCTGCAGCACGTCGAAGGAGTAGAGCTGGTTCTGGTTCTTCTGCTGGTTGCTCAGCCCATAGCTCAGCAAAGGGTAGTTGCCGATCGACTCAGGGATGTAGCGCGGATGGGTGAGCAGCAGGCCGTAGTCTTTCTCGGTGTTGGTGCCGCCGATCTTGAGCAGCGGCTGGTTTTTCTTGCCATAGTCACCACTCACGCTGATATTTGCACTCAGCCACTTGCTGACCTTGACGTCAAAGCCTGCACGATAGTTCCAGCGGTTATAGTCAAGTTTACCGAGGTTACCGTTCTGATCCACATAGCCAATACCACCGAAATAGTTCACCTTGTCTGTGGCGCCACTCACGTTGATGCTGTGACGCTGTGTAGTGGCTGTCTCCCAATATTTGTCAAGCAAGTCGTAGTTCAGGCTCTTCATGGCCTCCAGTTCATCAGCCTGGTAGAGTGCCGTCGTACGGTTGAGCGTGGTATTGGTGGGATCGGCTGCCACCACGGCATTGCTCAGGCGACCATAGTCGTAGGCACTCAGCATCTTGGGGCGAGCCACCTCATCGGTGAATCCGAAGGTGCCACTATAACTGATACGTGGCGCACCCTGTTTGCCTCGCTTGGTGGTGACAAGAATCACACCGTTGGCAGCTCGCGCACCATACACGGCGGCACTGGCATCTTTGAGCACCGAGATGCTCTCTACCTCGGCAGGGTCGAGGTTGTTGAAGGCCTCGGCTCCCATGTTCTGGGTGCTGTTGCCTACTTTGATATCATTGGGATAGATATATCCGTCGATGACATACAGCGGCTCCTGTGCTGTGACACCCACCTCGCCCAGCGAGTTGGTGTCGCGGACATACAGGCGGGCATTGGTTCCCGGACGGGCATCGCCGCCGGCTACGCTCAGACCGTTGACCAGTCCCGACAGTGAACTGGCCAGACCCGTTGACACGAGGTCCTGGATATCGTCAGTGGCTACGGTGGCTACCGAGCCGGTGAGGTGCGCCTTCTTCTGCGCGCCGTAACCCACCACCACCACTTCATTGAGGTCGGTAGAGGTCGACGGAGAGAACTTCACTTGTCCGCCTTTTGTCGTCAGGTCCTGATAGCCGATGTACGACACCGTAAGGTTGCTGCCTGCCGGTGCCTGGAGGCTGTAATGGCCATTGAGGTCGGTCACTGTGCCCCCTTTGGTGCCAGCCACTCTGACTGTTGCGCCGATCACAGGGTCGCCATTCTCGTCAAGGACGGTGCCGGTTACGGTCTTGTTATTTTGTGCCATAGCCGGCAGAGCAACAGCCAGTGTCATGCCTGCGGCCAGCATCTTGAATATTTGTTTCTTCATGATGTGATTCATTTGGGGTTACTTCATTATTGTTCAGGCAACCACCTGGGGTCGCCGCTACGTGCATTCAGCTGTGCTGATCCAGTCACGGTGAAATCGCCATTGGCAGCGTCCTTGAAGCCAGGATCACCGCTGAGGATGGTTCCCGACTGATCGTAGGAGGCCTCACCAGTCCAGGTGGTGGGGGTGGCCAAGTCGGGCATGGTCCAGGCATCGGCACCATCAAACACATAGGTGTTCTGGCTGAAATTCTTGATGCCAGCCCCGCTCCATGTACCACCGGCAATGTAGCGACGCACAAACTGCTTGCTGCCCGTGTTGGCGATGATGTTGCGGTCGAGGGTAAAGGTCACCATATTTGAGTTCCTCAAGCCATCGTAGTTGCAGATCTGGTTGCCTGGCACGATATTCCAGAAGGTGCACTGCTGTAGATTGACCGAGGCATCCGAGTAACCTGTACGCTTAGGACTACCGCTGTTGTTGTAGCGGATGAAATATTTCATCTGCGACGCACTGGTGTTGTAGAACGTCGAACTGCGTGCCGTGAAACTGTTGATACATCCGCCGCTGTTATACATGTTGAAATAGGTGGAGCTCGACATGGTTGAAGCCGTATTGAAATGGAACACGCTGTTGTCGACCAGGAAGTTCTCGATGCAATATTGCACCTTGTTGTTGTCGAGCACCTCGTCACCCAGGTTGTCGATGAGACAGTTGGTGATGACCATCGACTTGGTGATATAGTAGTATCCGGCCGTAGCCTTCAGGTTCTTGATGCTCTCAGAGGGTGTGGCGCTCAACAGGATAAGCGGGTCGGTGCTCTGTGAACAGTCGAACACCAGGTTTTTAAGGGTGAGACCATTGTAGGTCTGTAAGCTGGCATTGGCACCCATGGTGATGGTGGCCCGGTTTTTCTTGCTGGCTGTACGCAGGGTGACGGGCGTACCCAAGAAGTCGACACTCGACGAGAGGGTGTAGTGACCGCCCTCCACAAGGTCGATGGCAATGTCGTCTGAGGTTTCTGGAACAGGATTCTCCTGCAGCCAGGCATACAGGTCGGTGCCGTCGGGCACAGTCTTCCATGCCGGAGTAAAGGAGTTGAAGGCTACCACCGTCGTCTCTGTAGCATCGGTGTTGTTGAGCTTCGCATTGCCCAAAGTCTTGATATGCAACTCGTAGTTGGTGTCCTCGGTACGACTCACCACCATGGAGTAACCGTCAATGATGCTGTCTGCCACGATGGCCACAGGATTAGCCTCATCAGAGACATCATACACTGAGCACAGGAATCCCCACCCTCCGTAGACCAACGGCCATTTGATGATAGTCTTGCTACCATCGGCATTGGCTGTGAAGGTAATGGAATCGGCAACAGGAGAAGCCAGTGTCTGACCGGTGACATCCGAGGTGAACCGCTCGTCGGCATCGAAACCATCGACGGCACACGCTCCCATCATCGTCGCTACCGCCACTGCCAGGACCACCTTGGTCCAAGAGCGTAGCATCGTCAGATAAGTTTGTTTCATAGTTCCTAGTTTTTTCGTTTGACTTAATATTTGTTTCTTTCTTTTATTGTTTTATTGATTTATTGGCTTATTGGTTTTGAAATATCTTTTTCAAATAGGCCACATTTCGTCCGAAGTTGTAAGAGACGTCTCTCACCCTACTGGCATCTCGCGACCGTTCCACAACGAGCCACCCGCTCCATCCCATGCCGTCGAGCGTGCGCTTGATGGCGGGCAGGTCTATCTCCTTGTCCTCGGGAAGGTTCACGCTGTCGGTATTGCTGGCATGGATCTGTACGATGCGGTTCTTGCCAAGACGCTTCAGTTCCTTGCAAATATCACGACCTGCGTCGGCCGCATCCTGGAAGTTATAGTAGATTCCCACTCCAGAGGAACCAATGTCTTTAAGCAGACGCTTGTCAAACCGCGCATCCTGCCCTGTTCGAATACCGATCCGCACACCATGGACCCGCGCAAGCTCTCCCAATTCGTGCAGCACCGCCACCATGCTGTCGCGCTGTGCTCCCTTTCGAAGCCACTCCTGGCCACTGCCCCCCAAGGGCAGAAAGGCAACGCTGCTGCCAAAGACCTGCATGGTGGCCAGACAGTCGAGCACCAAGTCCTTGTAGTTGGAGCGTCTGAAAAGATTCTGGGCAAAGAAACCCGACATGGCCACCGACGGCACTGCAACAGCGAGACTGTCTGCTGTTTGGCGAAATTGTCGTGCTACGTTCTGGTTACGAAGGTTGTTGTCAAACAGTTCCCGCCTGCCTAGGGGACCCATGTCAAGCTCCACGCCATCGGCACCGATCTGCCGTGCAAGAGCAAATTCACCCAACTTCTGCCGCTTGAGCATCATCCAGTCGCAGGCAGCCACCCGGTACTGCTGACGGCCCTTCGACTGCACAGGCAGCCAAGGTAAGAGCAATAAGGCCAGAAACAATGTCAACGTTAGGTTTTCTTTCATTTGAGGTACATCGTTTGGGGACTCTTTTGTAGATTAAGCTACCCATAAGACGAAGAAACACTATCGGTGTACCCACTTAAATGAAAAATAAATAAAAAAAATATAAATCGTATCCTCACAACATTCCTTACCCCCCAACAAACCAACTCACTGGTTCCGCTGGTACTCACGAGGACTCATGCCATACTTCTTGCGGAAGCACTTGCCAAAATAGCCGGCATCGCTGAAACCCGACTTATAGGCCACATCACCCACACTCAAGCCGGTGCTCTTGAGCAGTTCGAGGGCATGGCTGAGTTTGAACTCTTTGATAAAATCTGAGGGAGAGCCACCAGTGAGCTGCTTGATGCGCTTGAAGAAGGCACTGTGACTCATGCCCATCTGCTCGGCAAAGAGGTCGATATCGAAGTCGGCATTGGTGAGATTGCGCTCCACCACCTGCTTGGCGCGTTCCATAAACTGCTGGTCCTGTTGCTCCATGTAAAACGATTTCTTGAAGGCGGCAATGCGGCTCTGGATATAGATATCGTTCTTCAGTTTGAGCTGATAACGGGCATATCGCACTGCCAAATACAAGGCCAGACCAAACAGCAGGACATAGATGGTGCGTGCCCACCACGTGGCCCACCATGGTGGCAGAATGATGACAGTTACCTTGCGACTGCTTGCAACAAGGGGATTCGAGGCACTGCCCGCCTCGACCACAAACAAATATTTGCCGGGCGGCACCTGCGTATATGATGCAATGCGATTGGTGCTGCTGTAATGCCAGTCGGCATCGTAACCCTCGAGCCGGTAACGATAGACCACATGGCTCTGGTTGCGACAGCCGGGTGCCGCAAATTCAAGTGTGAACATCGACTGGTTGTGGCGCAGCACCAGCGTGTCGGCATAGGTGATCGACTTGCTGATGATGGGATGCTTGAAACTGTTGATGCTCTGGTTGTTGACCGTGGCGCTAACGATATATACCGGACTGTTGGTGTCTGACGATTTGAGACGATTGGGCCTGAAAGCCAGGATGCCTTGCCGACAGCCCATCCACAGCTCACCATTGCGATTGCTGATCGACGATGCCTCCTCCATCTCTACATCGGGAAATCCGTCGTAATGGTCGAAGGTCGCCATCTGACCGTCGGCCCGACAAGCCGACACTCCTTGGTCATTGCCCATCCACAGGGTGCCTCTGGCATCCTCCTGCAAGATGGTGATGACCTTGCCCCGCAGGGTGCGGCTATCGCCGAGCTCACGAAACAGCGGACGATGGCTTTGTGCATCATAGCCGATGATGCGATTGACGCCTCCACCGAAGGCGCACACCCAGATGTGTCCCTTGCGGTCTTTGTGCAGTCCATAGATGTCGCTGTTGGCCAGTGTCAGCACGTCGGTCTTCTTATAGGTCTCAAAGGTGATGTCCGAAGCCTTGTTGAAACGGCTGGGAAACGACATCAGGCCGTCTATCGTCCCCACCCAGATGCGCCCGCGGTTGTCTTCCACCATGTTGCGCACCTCCATGTAGAGACCAAAGGCAGGATAATGGGTCATGCCGTGATACTTATGCCAGAAGACGGTGTGCCCACCCCGCTCTTCCATGAGGTTGAGTCCGCCGTCCATGGTACACACCCAGATGCGATGCCGGCTGTCTTCATAGGTCATATAGACATCGTTACCGCTGATCGAGGAGAGGTCGGCAGCATCGTGCCGGAAATGGACAAACCGATAACCGCCTGCCGCCTTGGCCTCGCGTACGGCCATGACCAACCCGTCGCCCTTGGTCGATAGCCAAATGCGACCCTTGTGGTCTACCATGATATGATACACACTGCCAATGCCGTAACGGTCGTAGGGGTAGGTACCCTTCACCTTGCCGTCTGCCGAGAGCACATACAGCGTCTTGTTGCGTGAGCCCACCCATACGTCACCATTGTCAAACTGGTACATGCCCCTGATGCCGTCGCCCCCCATCACGGGCAGGGGAATCACCTTGAACTGGCGGGGCAGGAAGCTCAACCGGTAGACACCACTGCTGGCCGAGGTTAGCCAGAGTGAGCCGTCGCTGCTCTGCCGCATACTGAGGTAGCGCGTATCGGGATGTGCATCGGCCAGCTGTGGCTGCCTTCCGATGTTCTCGGCCGTCAGGCTGCTCCTGTCGATGTGAACCGCTTCACCGGCCGGTGAGAGGTAATAGATACCATTGACACCTATATCATAGAACGACGGCTCCACGATCTTGCCTTTGAAGGTGAGCGGTATTGTCTTGCGCTGTCCCGTCTTGGGATTGTAGTACCCAAGCCTTGCATCGTTGCTGGCCGTCCATTCACAACCCAAACCATCTGTGAAGACATTGGCCCGGGCTGCTTTCTCAGCGAAATAACGTTGCCAGGCCGCCACCGAGCGTGCCACTCCGCCCTTGAGCGGTTCTGAGTAAATCTGGTAGTCGGTACCCACATAGCTGGCCCGCCCGTTACGCAGCTGCACAACAGGTCTGGAGAGACGATAGTTGTAACGGTTGACATAGGCGCGGGCATCTACCAACAGCCTGATATGTACTGCACCGCTGTGGTCGGTAGACGCCAGCAGAAGATTCTTGTCCTTGGTAAGCAACAACACCCCGCCCTTTCCGTCGCCCTGAATCTTGATGACCTGCAGGTTGCGCGAAAAACGTTTGAGTTCGTCGAACACGCTCTTGTACCTCACCTGTTGCTTGAACAATACCGACAGTTTCCAGTCGAGCGTCTTGACCCAGATATTGCCACAGGAGTCTTCCACCAAGGTCTCCACCTTGCGCGGGGCGGGGTCGGAAGCAAAGAGATAGGGCGCAGAGATGGTGCGAAAGGTGAATCCGTCAAAGCGTGCCAGCCCATACCAGGTGCCAAACCACTCAAAGCCATCCTTGGTCTCAAGCGAACAGTTGACGATATGATGTGGCAGCCCCTGATCCACCGTATAATGGTTGACCAGGGCGTTCAGCCGTGACTGTCCGAAGGCCATGACACTTGTCAAGCCGACAGCCAATAGACAAACCCAATTTCTTATTATGGCATGGGCAGACGCCAAACAACGTTTCCTCATCTATTTCGCTTATATCATACAGTCTCCCTGCAAACCCAGCCACCTACTTCTTGATTCCGAAGTCAGCCTGCTGCTGCTCCACCTCCTGGAGAATCTGCTGTTTCTGTTCCTCGGTCAGCGTGATGCCCTGTTGGCACTTGTCGGCCTGGCTCATGCCCAGCGTATGGGCAGGCGACAGTTGGGGAATCATACAGAACTCACCATCATAGGGCACCGACTCGATGTAGAGGTCGGCCGGCGTGGGCGCATGGGTGCCTGGATACTGCACCTCGGCATGGATATGTATGCGGCCAGCCTTGCGGGTAGACCGCAGGAGGATGGGTGCTGATCCCCATTCCACCTCGCGGGGATTGGCATTGATGTCACCGTCGTCGATGATGTTGCCCTCGCCCTCCACCACGAAGCGCACTTGCTCTCGTGCCAGGCGACGCACATGCCCGCTGTCGTCGGTCACCTCGGCCACCACAACGATAAAGTCGCTGCCATCGGCCACCAGTGGCTTGCCCATCGTGTCGGCATACAGCCGCAGCTTGGTGCTCCTGCGCGAGGGCATGCGCTTGGTGCTGCACACCACCTTACCACCGACTATTCCCTCGGCCACCATGTTCACCATGTCAGGTTTCTTGCGCTTATAGCTCAGCTCGCGCGCCTCCCAGAAGTCCCATGCCTTCTTGAAGATGACCGGACCATGAAACGCCTCAGACACCGGATGCGGCACGGCGAGCGTATAGCTGTGTGCCCCGTCGAAGGTGGTCAGGCGCACGCTGTCGCAGTTGGAGAACACCACCACGTTGCTGTCAGAGAACTGCGTCATCTCGTTGGCGATATAGACCATCGGCTCCACCCCCGGGTCGCCCACCCGGCGTTGGGCGGCAAACATCTCGAATGCCGTCTTCTTCTGCCTGAAAGCGTCGTATATCCCACCGAAATAGGCATCGGGATGGTACCCGCGCTGATGGTCGAAGGGGTGCCACAGGCAGCCCCCCAGAAACAGTCCGGTGGTCTGGTGCATGGTGGCAGTAGTCTGGGCCAGCGACAAGGCCTGCGTGAGCATGGGCTGCTCGCCCCAGGCACGACACGCTCTGTTGATGGCATTATGGGCATACCAGTCGTCTACATACTCGCCAAACTCGCGCGTAAGGATGTTCTGCCTCGGTGCGTCGGCCCGTGCGTCATCGCCCGGCCAGCCATACACCAGGTCATAGTTGTCGCGCACGCCTGCCGAGTGGAGGTCGGCGGCAGCCAGCGGACGGTAGGGATAAGGATATTCGTCCTTGGTAATCCGCAGTGATTGCAAGGCAAAATCTTCGGGGAAGGGGGTCTCGTTGAGGATAGGCTCCCACATCAGCACCGAGGGATGGTTGCGGTCGCGCCGTATCATGTCGCGCGTGTTCTGCATCACGCGGGGCTCAAACATGGGATCCTTGCCCCAGTATTGCCAGCCCGGCGTGGCCACGATGACAAAGATTCCCAGTTCGTCGCAGGCATCCATGAAGGCCGGGTCCTGCGGATAATGGGCCGTGCGGATGAGGTTGAAGCCTGCCTCCTTGAGCCTTAGCACGTCGCGCCATTGCTGGCTGTTGGGCACGGCATTGCCCACATAGGCAAAGTCTTGATGGCGGTTAGCCCCCACAAACTGTCGGTAGCGCCTTCCGTTGAGCCAGAACCCCTCCCGCCCACGAAACTCGAAGCTACGTATGCCGATGCGTGTCATGCCACCGTCGAGCGTCTTGCCGCCCGCCTTCACACGACTCTCCACGCGGTAGAGCACTGGCCTCTCGGGCGACCATAGCATGGGGTCCGTCACCGTGGCTTGCTGGCTGACGCTCGTCGTGCTGCCCGGAGCAAGTGCAATGCTCGAGGTCTTGCGCGCCACGCGTCTGCCCTTGTCATCGAGGATCGTCGTCTCCAGAATTACGTTTTTTGTCGTCGTACCCGCATTGTGCAGCTCGGTGTCGACCCACACTTCGGCCTTCTTGTCGTCGATGTTGCCATAATGCACGAAGATACCACCCCCGGCCGGCCAGTTGGCTGCAATGGGATCGGTGATATATACGTCGTTGCGGGCGATGAGCCACACGTCGCGATAGATACCGCCATGGTAGGCAAAGTCGAGCTGATACTGCGGCTTGCCCGGCGGATAGGTCTTGTCGTTGCTGTTGTCGGCCATGACGGCCACCACGCAGCTGTCGCCTTTCCTCACTCCCCATTTGCTGAGGTCTACCATCACGGGCAGATAGCCACCCAGATGCTCACAGGCCAGCTGTCCGTTGACATAGACCTTCTGTTTGCCCATGATGGCCTCGAAGTGGAGTTCCAGTCGTGAGGCCGGTGCCACAAAGTGCTTGCGATACCACGCGATGCCCTGGTAGTTGCGACCTCCTGATGCCTCTGCCGGCTCCAGCTTCACGCAGTGGGGTGTCGACACCACCTCCCATTGCGAGTCGTCATAGTCTGCCTGCTCGGCGTTCCTCACATCGCCCAGGTGGAAACGCCACTCAGGGTTGAAGTTCCACACCTGTCGGCCCTGGTCGGCAATGGGGAAGAGTCCGGCCACCGAGGTGTCGGCCCAACCGTCTACACACCAGCCCAACAGCGTGGCTATCATGATTGTTGCTATCTTTCTCATGCTTATCTTATTGGTTCCAGTCATCAGTCCTAAACGAACTCACAGGCAGTCCGTCGTGAAAGAGGTCGCCCTCCACCCAGTTGTGGAAGGCATAGCGCACTGCTCGCGGCACCTTCACGCTGTCGCTCCTGACATATACCTTGTTGCGTGCCGTCCATGCCTTGGCGGGATGGAACACGTGGTCGTCGCCCGCCACCTCAAAGAGGTTGCTCGTCGTTCCCTTGTCAAAGTAGACCCACTCCTTGCTCCGCTCAAAGCTCACCACAGCCGTGTCGCCCTCGAAGGCCACCCCACCATAGGTGGCAAAGTCGGGCAGTCCCTGCCGCCCATAGGTGTTGGCGAGGGCCAGCAGCGCCAGCCGCTCCCCAGCCACACGCTTCTGTCGGGGGTGTATGCCATAGGCCATACCGGCATCGAGCAGCACGGCCATGCGGCTGTTGGGAATCATTTTTTCGGCCCGCAACTGCTGCTCGCGCAGCAAGGCGCTGTTGTGGCTCCATCCCAACAGACTATAGTCGTAGGGCGCAATCTGACAATAGTAGAACGGAAAGTCGCCCTGCTGCCAGTCGTTGCGCCATCCTCGCACCATCGTGGCAAAGAGGTGGGCATAGTTGCCGTAGCGCGGCACGTTGTCTTCGCCCTGATACCATATCACGCCACGCATGGCATAGCCCACCAGTGGGCGCAGCATGCCGTGATACAAAGCCGTGGGACAGCGCTGCGCACGCCGGTCGACGTCGGCCTGCGACGTGGGCAGCTCCACCTCGGGAAACGCCTTCAGCCAGTCGACAGCCATCCAGGCCTCGCAGGCACTGCCCCCGTAGGCCGTCACCACCAGCCCCACAGGCACGTGCAACGTGGCGCGCAGCATCTTGCCAAAGTAGTAAGCCGTGGCACTAAACTGCCGCAACGTGGCTGTCTGCGTGGCCTCCCACCTGCCCGACACGGTGTCTACCGCCTGCAGCTGTGGGTTGCGCTTCACGGTGAAGAGGCGCAGCTGCGCATCGCTGCCGAGCATCAGCTCTTCGGTGGCGCCCTCCACGGGCTGCCCCTTGAACCCCTTCATGGGCATCTCCATATTGCTCTGTCCGCTGCATATCCACACCTCGCCCACCAGCACGTCGCGCAGACGGGTCTTCTCACCGTCGTCGAGCGTGATGGTGTAAGGCCCTCCGGCCCCCGGCGTGGCCACCCGCAGCTGCCACCTTCCCTCGCTGTCGGCACGCGTGGCGGTGGTCTTTCCGTTCCACGAGGTGGTCACCTTCACCAGTCTACCGGCCGTGGCCGTGCCCCACATGCGGCAGCTGCTCTGCTGCTGCAACACCATGCCGTCGGCAAAGAGGGCCGGCAGCCTCACCGCCGCCCTGCCTGCCAGGGTCATGGCCAGCAGGGTCAGCACCAATAATCGTCTATTGCTTCTCATATCTTTCAATCACCACCGGTCCGAGTAGTCCGGCCGGCAGCAGGTAGGGTTGTTTCATTCTGTATTTGGCATTGGTCCATATCCCGTCGAAAGGCGGCGTGCCCTCGTCGGCACCACGCAGGGCGTTGGCCCAGGTGTTCACCACCACGATGCGCAGGTCGTTGGTGCCGCGCCTCACGGCCTTGGTCACGTCCACCTGGTAGGGTGCCGTCCAGGCGATGCCGCAGTCGATGCCGTTGACATAGACATGTGCCACGTCGTGCAGGTGGCGCAAAGATAGCAAAATCTTTTCACACTTCCCGCCTTTCCATGTCCACCGTGTGGAATAATGTGCCGTGCCGCTGTAATACCTGATGCGGGGGTGCGGCGACAGCGACCAGTCGAACAGACTGTCGGTGGTCATCGTCAGGCCGCTCTGCTCAAAGCGCAGCTGCCAGGGCCCCGCCACCACCTGTTCACCGGTCTTCTCCACCGGTGCGTCGGGCGTCTGGGGCAAGGGCCGCTGGGCGAAGATGACAAACAGCGATCCGTCCTCGTCCATCTGCAGCGTGGCCGTGGCCCCTGCCGCCGATGCTGCCACCGCCAGACGGCGCCACCGGTCGCTGAGCGGGTCGTAGAGATAGGCATAGGGCCTGTGGTCGCGGAAGGTGGCCTCGAACCGCCGGGCCTCGCCGCTTTGGTTCGACAAAAAATAGATTTCTTCGGCATCGGTAGTGCGGTGACACCACGCCACCTGTGGTGGCAACACCACGTCGGGGCGCAGACCCCTGTCGCCGAAGTCGGCCTCGTGCCAAGGCTCATCCACCACCGTCACGCCGGCCTGCCTGCATGCCGCAATCTTCTGCCGCACTTCATCCGAATAGCCGTCGAAACGTGGGTCCATCTTGGTCTTGCCGGGCAGCACCAGCACACGGTAGGCACAGCCGCCGGGCATGACGATACGACCGTCGGCCACGCTGTCGGCACCGAGCAGGCCATCGGGGTTCACCGAGTCGTACTGATAGCCGCCGAGGGCGTTGACCCACTGCCGCATCTCGAGGATGCCCGCCGCATGGCTCACGCCCACCGGACGCTCCACCATGAGCTGTCCGCTGTTGGCCAGTCTTGCCGCCTCGCCGTCCACCCGCTCCCTGCCGAAGAGGCCGGGAAGCATGGGCACGAGGCGGTCGGGGGTAAGGGCACGGCGGGGCATCTCCTCGCCGGTAAATACGGCGATGTCTACCACCGGCCGTCCGCGCTGCAGCCACTGCTGACAGCGCCGTATATACTGGGTGAGCCCCCCGGCCTCGGCATACCAGGTGTTGTCGCGCTGGAAGAAGAGGCCTATGCCGTCGAGCGTCATGCCGGGACGGCGGCCGGTCCAGGGGTTATGGGCCGTGACATGGAAGAAGAGCTTGTTGACCCCCAGCGCGAAGTGGAGGTCGACGAGGGGCTTCACCATCGCCGGTGTCTCGTTCCACACGCCGCGCACCTCGGTCAGGGCCTCGGCCTGCACCAGGGGCTTGCCATAGACGTGGGCCCCGCTCACGGCATCGAGCATGTCGGAAGGCTTGTCGTGGGTGGGCGACTCCAACCAGTACTCACCCATCGGTCGGTCGGCATATTTGTAATGGGTCATGCCGTCGGCCACGAAGGTGGGCGCGATGCTCTCGTGCGACACCCTCCGCCCCACGGCGTGGGCACGTCGTTGCAGCTGTGCGAAGAATTTCTCATTCACCAACTCGTCCACTGTGCGGCGCACGTCAAGCAGCACGCGCTCGGTGGTCGGGGCCGACTCCATCGGTATGCCGGCATAGAGCAGCAGGTAAGGCAGCAGGTCGTAGCCGCGCCGCTGCCTGAACTCCTCGGCGAAGCGGTGCCCCCAGTTCTGGGTGCCACACTCCCATGAGTCGATGTGGAGGGCCTGCACCACCGCGCTGTGCGGGCGGGCCAGGAAGCTGCCAAACCACCGGTCGAACTGCCGGTCTACGGCTGCCGTATTAAACTTGTCGACCTCAAGGCCCTTGCCGCCTCCTGCCGTAGCATTCTGCTGTCCGGTAGAGGTATGTGCAAAGCGCAGCAGCCGGTAGTAGGGCGGCATGACGCCCTTGCGTGGCGCGTGGTGCTGCGACAAAATCGTGACCACTTTGTCGCCGCTGAGCGTCAGGGGGATGACATCGGCCAGCCGCACATAGTCGGCGGCCGACAATGTCGCGCCGGTGGGGGCGGCCACGCGCCACACCGCACCCGACTTGCCTTCCCACTGGTCTACCTTGGCCTCGCCGCTCAGCACGAGCTGTCTGAGCCTGAGCACGGGTTTCCATTTCGCTGCGTCGAGGTCTTCGGCGCCGGGCTCGGTGCCCTCGGGGGTCCAGTCGAAGGCAAAGTAGCGGGCTGCAGTCGCTGGCAGGGCGTAGGTAAACGCCGGTCCGGTGCTCTGCCAGCCCTGGCGGGGTGGTGCGAGCGTGGCCACATGGTGCCACTGCCTACCATCGTCAGAAGCCCTCACCGTGAGCCGCTGCGACTGTATGTTGTTGCCTGCGGGCATCACCTCCAGCGAGCGCACGGTGCGGCGCAGGCCCAGGTCGTAGACGATGCCGCCGGGCACCGAGGCCCTGAATGTTCCGTTCTCGTCGCGCGTCATGTCCCCCGTGAGCCGCACCTCGCGCGGCTGCCACCTCTGGTGTCGGGCGAGATCCCACACGGGCAAGGCAAAGGCGGCGATGTCTTCGCCATATCCGTCGTAGGTCTCCGGGCGGCGCAGCACCGCCCCGTGGAGGGCCTCCGCCGCCACGATGGTATCGGTCCACACCACCTTCTGCATGCTCTCGGCCGGCGTGACCCACGGTCCGCCGGCCAGGGCGAAGCCGTCGCTCACATGGATGCCCATGGCCAGACCGAGCGAGTCGGCCTGCTCGAAGGCATAGTCTACCATCTCCCAGAACGCGGGCGAGAGCTGTTGCGCCGTACCCCCGTATTCGGGCCTGTCGCTCGTGCCGCGGATGGGCATGAGGTAACAGCCGCCAAGCCCGATGTCTTTCATGCCCATCAGGTCGGCGTGGATGCCTGCCTTCGACACGGCGCCATACATCCAGTACCAGAAGGTCCAGGGCGCGGCCTCGTCGGAGGCCAGCGCCGCCCGCTGCGCCGTGCCGCCCGCAGTGGCCGGGAGGGCGACGGCAAATGTCATCGAAGCCAGTGTCCCCAGCAGGAGTGCCGGCACCATGCGTCTGGAGAGCTCAACCATCTGTCTCATTGTCTGGCGTGTTGCGTTACGGTTGTCGTGGCCCCCACCCTCAACCTGAAGGCAATGGTCTTTGCGCCTGAGGTCCATGCCGGCTGGGCAGAAGGACCGTTGAGGTCGGTGGTGTTCA
Source organism: Prevotella sp. (assembly GCA_041856205.1). Taxonomy (GTDB): domain Bacteria; phylum Bacteroidota; class Bacteroidia; order Bacteroidales; family Bacteroidaceae; genus Prevotella. The sequence goes on along the minus strand of JBHAFS010000003.1, from coordinate 7,947 downwards.
CCTTGTTGCGCACGGCAGGGATGACCTGCAGCAGCGACAGGCCTGTTGCAGGCAGGTCGTAGAGCAACTGGTCGCGGCCGTCGCGCGGCTGGTAGACGCCCACGAAGGGGCGTTGGCCCGGATTGATGGCCATGCGGTCGGCCTGGTGGGTCATGTGCAGGTCGCTGATGCAGAGGGTACCCTCGTCACCGCTGAGCTGCATCCAGTCGACATTGGCAAAATAGCCCTTGAACTCGGGATAGTCCCACGACTCGCCGGGGATGGCATCGTTGTAGTCGTTCTGCCAATAGCCATACTGCGGCCCCTCCATGCGGTTCTGCCACACGCGGTAGGGCCCGCAGCCCACCCACGCCTTGTGTCTGACCTTGGCCTCGGGATAGTCGAGGGCGATGCCCATGAGGTCGACCACACCGGTGAAATGGTACGCGGTCTTCACCGACACGTCGCCCGAGGCGAGAAACTGCCAGGCCACCGAGTCGAGCGACCCGTAGCGGTAGCTCACCACCAGCCTCTGCGCCGCCTCGTCCCAGGCCAGGGCATCGAGGGTGCCGTGGTCGTCGTATAAGGTATATTGTGTCTTTTTCTTCTCAGCCTCCTTGTCGTCGTGGTTGTAGAACTGGTCGAAGCTCCTGTCGCTGCGCCGGGCTGCCACAAAGCGGGGGCCACCCTTCAGCGAGAGCGTGCGGCCGTTTATCGTCACGCCCTGCAGCCATCCGGTCTTCTTGTCGAAGGCGAATGTGCGCCCGGCCACCTCTACCGTTGCCGTCGCATGGTCTTGCGAGAACACGGCCTTGCCTTGCGCTGCGTCGCCCTGCGCTTCGGTCGGGCGTATCTCACGCGATGCCACCACCACCTCGTGGCCCGTAGCATCGCTCACCGTCAGTTCCAGAGCGTTGGCCGAGGCCGGGATGCCGCTCACCGTAAGCACCGCCTCTTGTCCCGGCTCAGTGTCGGGCGAGGGCAGCGTGCCCTGCCGCAGCACCCTGACCGCTGTCTGCCCCGCCGAAGGCAGCTGCAGACAGCGGTAGCTGAACCTGCAGGCCTTGAGGTTGAGGAAGTCGTAACGGTTGGTCACCCGCACCTCTGCCGTCCCATCTTTCACCGTCAGGGGCGCCGTCGGCCAGCAGAGCTGCACCGGACTCCATACCTCTTTTATGGTATAGTATGAGCCTTCTTTCTCAAAATGGGGCCCCACGATGCCGTCGGCACCGTAGTTGCCCACGCAGTCGATGATGCCCCCCTTGTCGGTGCGCACCACGCCCTGGTCGGACAGGTCCCAGAGAAATCCTCCTGCACAGCGCGGGTTCTGCATCATCATGGTCCAGTAGTCGTGCAGGCCGGCACCATGCCCGCCGTCGTAGAGGCCATGCAGAAACTCGGTGGGCATGAAGATCTCGGGCTGGCGCATATATTCGGCCGTCTCGCCGTACGAGCGGTAGTGCTTGGTCTCGAAGCCGTTGCGGTTGGCCCAGGGATAGAGCACCACGCGCTGCTGGATGTCCCAGCGGTGGAACTCAGGCTCGAGGTCGTAGTTGAACCCTCCCTCGTTGCCGTTGGTCCAGAAGATGATTGACGGGTGGTTGACATCGCGCGTCACCAATTCCTGAACCAGTTTCTGGCCCACCACGGTCTCGTGGGCCCAGTGCCAGCCGCTGAGCTCGTTGTCGACATAGAGTCCGAGCGAGTCGCAGGCATCCAGAAACTCGGGGTCGGCGGGATAGTGGCTCAGCCGCACGGCATTCATATTCATGCTCTTGATGAGCTGCACGTCTTCGATACACTTGGCCTTGCTCAGCGTGCGCCCCGTCTCTGGGCGGAAACTGTGACGGTTCACGCCCTTGAAGATCACCTTGCGGCCATTGATATACACGCCGTCGTGGGCGCGGTAGTCGATGGTGCGGAACCCGAACTTCTCGCGTTCCCGGTGCAGCACCTTGCCCTCACCGTCGGTCAGGGTGAACACCGCGGTATAGCGGTGGGGCGTCTCGGCCGTCCACAACAGCGGACGGGGCACCACGAAGTTGATGTCGGCCCGGTCGGTCGACCGCGTGTCGGTGGTCTGCGAGGCCACCACCCTACCCTCGCGGTCCACAATCTCGGTCTTCACCTGTGCGCCCTCCACGGCGCGGTTGAGGTAACATTCGGCCCTGAAGCGCCCGTCCATGCCTGCGTCGATGGCCACCCGCGCAATGTTGCGGATGGGCTTGGCCACCACAAACACCGGACGGATGATGCCGCCGAAGTTCCAGTAGTCGGCCCGCCGCTCGGCCATGTTCACCTGCGCATTGGCACTCTCCTTGCTCACCTCCACCTCCAGGCGGTTCTTGCGGTTGCCAAAGAACACGCGGTCGGTGACATCGAAGGCAAAGCGCGAGAAGCCGCCCTGATGCAGTCCGCTGCCTGCCTTGCGCCCGTTGATGGTCACACGGGCGTCGGTCATCACGGCCTCGAACACCAGTTCGATCTGTCGGCCCGCCCAGTCGGCAGGCAGAAAGAAGTCGTATCGGTAGTTGCCTTTCTCGTCGGCGATGCCTTCGGGCGCAGGCTTGCCATAGAAACTCATGCCATACTGGTAGGTGCCGAAGCCTTGCAGCTCCCAGCACGAGGGCACGCCGATCTTGGTCCAGCGACCGGCCTGCCGGCCACCGCTGCACATAAAGTCCCATTGCACCATGTCATCGCACCCCTGTCCCGACAGATACTGTCGGCAGGTCTCCGTCGACGACTGCGCCAGCCCACTCAATGCAGTGAGCCAAAAAGTCACGAAGAGAAAGTATTGTTTCATCTGATGATTTGCTGCGAAGCGGTGCAACGGTGCACTCGCTCCCATCATTCGAATGACGTATGATGCGCCGTTTTGTCTATGCCACAGCGGTGGAAAAGTGGCTGCCAGCAGCATAATGTTGCTGCCCGCAGGGGGCGTGATGATGCCCCGGGCCAGGCCCAAACGCCTGTCTGGTACGGCCAAAGGGGCTTGGGGGCAAGTGCGCAGACGGCTTCCGGCGGCCTGTGTGGGGGCGGCCCGCAGTCTGCTTCGAGTCGAATCACGCGCTGCTTCGAGTCGAATCACATTCTGGTTCGAGTCGAAGTACGCCCTGCTTCGAGTCGAACCACGGTCCAACGGGAGCCATCCCATCCTCCCTTTCCTTGTCACAGGCAGTTGCTCTGCATAGCTCAGGCGCCGCCAGAGCATGACTCCCGTCCTGGTAAATGGCGTCAGCGGGGGCTGACGGCCGACCGTCAATACTCGGCGATGCGCACCTTGAGGGTGTGCTTGCGCTGCTTGTCGATGCTGTATTTGCGCAACACGCCGGGGCCGCATGAGCTGTTGCCCAGGCCCAGCACGGCGCAGTCGATATGCAGGAAGGTGGCATCATCTTCGTGCAACTGGTCGTCGTAGCGGGTGCCGAAGAGGGTCTGCGGAGCATAGTGCAGGGCCTCGAAGCTGAAGGGCGCATCCACGGCCTCGACGCGCAGGGTGCGACCGGCAGGTGTGCGGAGGATGACCAGCGAGCAGTCTTCGTGGTTGCCGTTGTCTTGCGGGCGCGGATAATGGGTGTACTGCGCGGTGACGGTGCTCTGCCACCATCCCACGCGGGCGGCCTGCTTGCGGTCGGGGTAGCTGTCCCAGGGACCGCGGCCATACCATTGCAGCTGCTCGTAGGCCTTGGGCAGGCGTATCACCATGCCCAGCCGGGGCAGCTCGGGCAGCGTGCCCCAACATTCGTATGTCTGCATGAGCACCTCCGAGCCGTCGGGCTCGGCCTGTCGTCGGGTGGTGACGACGATGCTCCCGGCCTTGAACAGGTATTCGGTCACGCTGTCTGAGCGCACCACCACACGCGGCGAGTCGAGTCGGTGGGTGGTCCAGTCTTTGGCCAGCCAGTTGCCGAAGCCCCGGTCGTTGTCGGTTGGCGCGCGCCATACATCGAGCGAGAACCTGGCGTCAGTGTCGGCCAGGGCCTTGGCCCGATTGCGCCGCTTGATGCGTCCCGGCACCCCCAGGAGGTCGTCGCGCAGCACCATCTGCTGGGTCACCACTTGCTGCGAGGCACTGCGGCCGTCGCCCGGAGGCAGGGTGACCGTGAGGTTCAGGCGGCAGTCGCCCACCTTGGGGCAGGCGAAGTCGCAGCTGAGCGCCACCCTCGCACTGTCGCCCGGCTCTACGGCAGGCAGCACGAGCTGTCCGCGCTTGCCCGCCTGGCCGTCTACGATGACCTGCCACCCACAGCGGTAGGCATCGAGGCGGAGGTGCGAGCTCCGGTTGATTGCCCACAGCTCATCGCCATGCTGCCTGAACTGCACGGGCGAGTAGACCCATTTCACCTCTTCATATTTGGCATTGGTCTGCCTGTCGGCAAACACCACGCCGTTGAGGCAGAACGCACCCGAGGTTGGCTTGTCGCCGAAGCCGCCGCCATAGCGCACCGCCAGTCGGTCGGTGCGGTCGTTGCCGGCGTGGTAGGCCACGCCCTGGTCTACCCAGTCCCAGATGAAGCCGCCCAGCAGCCGGGGGTGGGCATAGATCTCATCCCAGTATTCCTTGAAGTTGCCCATGGCATTGCCCATGGCATGGGCATACTCGCTGGTGAGCACGGGGCGGTGGTCGTTGGTGCGGCGCGCGATGTCGAGCAGATGCTCCCACCGTGCGTTCTCGGCGCGTTCCTGACGGTTGCCGTCGGCCAGGGGCGGGTTGAGGTAGTCTTGTTTCACGCGTGGGTAGAAGCGGCTGATGACATCCACGCACGTGGGGTCGGTATAGGGGAAGGTCGACTCGTCGTAGCCGAGCGTGTCGCCCAGGGCTTGCAACTTCTCGGGGGTGATATATGGGGTCTGCGCACCCTCGTAGTGTACCGGCCGCGTAGGGTCGAACTGGTGCAGCCACCCTGCCATGGCCGCCTGGTTGGCGCCGAAGCCGCTCTCGTTGCCCAGGCTCCAGAAGATGATGCAGGCATGGTTCTTGTCGCGTTCGGCCATGGTCACCACACGGTCGGCAAAGGCGGCGTGCCATGCCGGCGTGGAGGCGAGGGTGCCACGCGTGCCATGGGTCTCGATGTTGGCCTCGTCCATGACATAGATGCCGGCGCTGTCGCACAGCTCATACCACCGCGGATGGTTGGGATAGTGGCTCGTGCGCACGGCATTGATGTTGGCGGCCTTCATCAGCCTGATGTCCTGCTGCATGCGCTCCTCGGTCATCACGCGGCCCAGCAAGGGGTCGTGCTCGTGGCGGTTGACGCCGCGCAGGCGCACCTGCCGGCCGTTGACCAGCAGTCGGCCGTCGCTCACTTGCAGATAACGGAAGCCTATGCGCTGGCTGGCCCGCTCCACCACGTGCCCCAGCGTGTCGACGAGCTGCAGCTCCAGACGGTAGAGGTAGGGGGTCTCGGCAGTCCAGAGCCGCGGATGAGCGACCTGCATGGCCAGGCGGTCGAAGCGGTGACCGCCACGCTGGGGGTACCACTCGTTCATCGTGGCGGCGCGATAGTTGAGGTTGAGGATGTCGGCGGCATCGGCATCGGTAGTGGCCACCTGCTGTCCGGCGTCGTCAGAGAGCACAGCCCTGACCCGCCAGCCGCGTGCCGTGGCACCGCCGTAGACGCTGAGCTGCGGGTCGACCTGCAACGTCCAGCTACTGAAGTCGGGCTGCCCGGGCGTGGTGGCCACACCATAGAAGCGGGCTGCGACATTGCTGGGCAGGGTGCGCACGGCATAGTCGCGCAGCCGCACGGCGGGCGTGTGGTAGAGGGTGACGTCGCGGTGGATGCCAGCGAAGCGCCAGAAGTCCTGGTCTTCGAGGTAGCTGCCGTCGCAGTATTTATACACCTCGACGGCCAGCTGGTTGTCGCCCGGCCGGAGGTAAGGCGTGACATTAAACTCGGAGGGCGACATCGCGTCTTGGCTGTAGCCCACGCGTTGGCCGTTCACCCATACGTAGAACGCGCTCTGCACCCCCTCGAAGCGAAGGAACGTCTGGCCATTGCCTCCCAATGCCGACATCCATGCGGCCGGCACGGTGAACGTGCGGCGGTACTGTCCGGTGGGGTTGCGCTCCACGAAGGTGGTCCAGTCGGCCGGCGGCGCGGTGGTGACACGGGGCGGGTCGATCTTGAAGGGATAGCCGGCCGATACGTAGATTGGCGTGCCGTAGCCGTTGACCTCCCAGTTGGCAGGCACGGCAAGGGTGGTCCAGGCGTGGTCGTCGTAGTGGGTGCTGAAGAAGTCGGCCACGCGTCCGTCGGGCGTGGGTGTCCAGCGAAATTTCCACAGGCCGTTGAGCGACAGCTGCCGGTCGCCCTGCCGTTGCTCGTAGGGCATGAAGGCGGCTCGTGCCGGCTCACGGTTGAGCTGGAGCACCTGCGGGTTTTCCCAGTCGGCCTGCTGCGCTGCCGACAGCATGGGGAGCCATGCCAGCCCAAGAAGATGATGGCGTAGGTTCATGTGCTATTGTATCTCTAAGGTGTCAAACTCCATGCCCTCGGTATCGGTCAGGAGCACCTGGTAGGTGCCGGCGTTGATCTGTGTGGCCGTGGTGGTGCTCAGCGTCTTGAACTTGGCGGGCGTGGGCGCGAAGGTGAGGATGTCGTCGCGCAGCACGGCCTGCTTGCTGTCGATGATGCGCAGCCGCGCCTTGACCGCCTTCTGGCCCGTGTTCTTGTACCTAAACCGCAGCGCATACTCCTTGGCCACACCCGGCGTGATGACCCACCGGCCCCGTCCGCTCTGGGCATAGCGCACGGCGGGGAAGGCATCGCCCGAGGATGGCAGCAACGCCTTGGGCAGCACAGCTATGGTGTCGGCGTCGAGTTGTTGCCAGTAGCGGGCAGGCAGCGTGGGGCGCGACGCGACGGGCCGGGCGGCGGCACCTCGCCGTGCCACGGCAATGGCGCAAATGACGGCCTGTCCGGCCTTGACCTCGGGAAAGCCGATGACGAGCCGGCCGTGGCGTGCCTCGGCATCGACCACCAGCTTATACGCTCCGGTATAGCCTGCCTGGGCCCAGAGGTCGAGGTCGTGGGCCACCGTGCTGTCGTTGACCGCCACGTCGAAGAGACGGCTGCCCTCGCAGTCGATGCGGGTGCCATAGCGGGCACCGAACCAGGGCTCTGCAAAATAAAGTTCTATGCGATAGCTGCCGTCGGGCACGTCGAAATGGTAGTTCAGGCGGTGGCGGCCCCAGCGGAAATACTGGAACAGCGCGTCGTCGTCGGTGCCGTGGACGCCCTCGGTGATGTGTCCCTGACTGGCGGTGAAGGGGTTCAGGCCAAAGGTCTGCGCCCACGACGACGAGTGGGTGGTGTCGTCCTGCTGCCAGGTCTGTCCCCAGCGGTCGGTGTAGGCATCGCCGCCGCAGTTCACCCGATAAAGGTAGGTATAGCCTTCGGCACCTTTGAGGTCTACGGGGTGGCGGTCGGCGGCCGTGGGGGTGAGCGTGTCGGCATCGGCACCCACGAAGCGGTTGCGGTAGCCGTAGTAGGCCTCGGTGGGCTGCTCCCAGGGGGTGAGCAGCCCTTTGTAGTTGAAGGGCCCCACCTTGTCGATGCGCCGCAACGCCTCGTCGGGCTGCACCCTCCCGGGGTTCTCATGACTCACGAAGAGCCACTGGAAATGGCCGCACACCTTGTCGCGTACCGACAGGGCCTTCTCGGTCTTGAGTTGCAGGAGGCTGTCGGCCGACTCCTCGGAATAGCGGGCCGACCCGTGCAGGCCGAGGGTGCGCCAGGCACCATACTCGCCGTTGAGCAGCTGAGAGGCAGATGCCAGCTCTTGGTCGTACTTGTCAGCATGGCCACCGTATGTGCCGCTCCAGTTCTGCACCACGTCCCAGTCGGTGCCCTCGCCGCCGTTGCAGGTGGTGACGGCCCGCTGGTCGATGCTGGTGGGGTCGAGCTCACGGATGACCTGCGTGCAGGCCTCGGCAAAGTCGCGGGGCAGCACGCTCTCGTT
>JBHAFS010000002.1:0-57162 GCA_041856205.1 Prevotella sp. | reverse complement strand
TGTAGAGCACGTTGACGAGCTGCGACCCGATCTGTGTGGCCAGCCTGATGCGCTGGCTCTCACCGCCCGAGAGCGATGCCGACTGCCGGTTGAGCGACAGGTAGTCGAGGCCCACCTCCAGGAGGAAGTTGACACGGGTCTTGAGTTCTTTCACAATCTCGTGGGCAATCTTCTGCTGCTGGGGCTCGAGGTGTTGCTCCACCTCGTCGAGCCATTCCTTGAGGTCGGCCATGTCGAGGCTTGCCACCTCAGAGATGTTCTTGTCCCAGATGCGGTACGACAGCGACTCGCGCTTGAGGCGCTGGCCGTGGCACTCGGGGCACTCGACGTCGGCCAGAAACTGTGCTGCCCACTTCTGGCTGGCTGCCGAGTCGTCGGTCTCCATCACCGTGCGCAGGTATTTCACTACGCCGTCGAAGGCCACGAAGTAGTCGCTTGAGGTGTGTACCACCTCCTTGTCGATGCGCACGTTCTCCACCGTGCCGTTCATCATCTCGTCGATGGCATCTTGCGGGATGTCGCGGAAGGGTGTCTTGAGGTCGCAGTCGTAGTTCTTGAGGATGGCGTCGAGCTGCCAGAAGATCATCTGGTTCTTGTATTTTCCCAGCGGGGCGATGGCTCCCTCGCGTATGCTCAGCTTGTCGTCGGGCACCACCTTCTTGAGGTCGATCTCGCTCACGTAGCCCAGTCCCTTGCAGTGGGGGCAGGCTCCCTCGGGCGAGTTGAACGAGAAGATGTTGGGTGCCGGCTCGCCATACGACAGTCCGGTGACGGGGTCCATGAGTCGCTTGGAGAAGTTGCGGGCCTCGCCCGTGTCCTTGTCCATGATCATGATGACGCCGTCGCCCTGCTTCATGGCGGTCTGCACGCTGCGCTTGAGTCGCTCATCGTCGCTGCCCTGCACCTTCAGCTTATCGATGATGACCTCGATGTTGTGGTTCTTGTAGCGGTCTACCTTCATGCCGCGGGTGATCTCGAGCACCTCGCCATCGACACGGATGTAGAGATAGCCCTTGCGGCGCATGCTCTCGAAGAGCTCGCGGTAGTGGCCCTTGCGCTGCCGCACGAGGGGCGCAAGGATGTAGATGGGGCGGTCGGCATAGTCGGTGAGGATCATGTTGATGACCTGTTCCTCGGTATATTTCACCATCTTCTCGCCGCTCATATAGCTGTAGGCCGTGCCGGCACGGGCGTAGAGCAGGCGCAGGTAGTCGTAGATCTCGGTGGTGGTGCCCACGGTGGAGCGTGGGTTCTTGTTGGTGGTCTTCTGCTCGATGCTGATGACCGGGCTCAGGCCGGTGATCTTGTCGACATCGGGGCGCTCCATGTTGCCCAGGAAGTTGCGGGCATAGGCCGAGAAGGTCTCGATGTAGCGGCGCTGTCCTTCGGCAAAGATGGTGTCGAAGGCCAGCGACGACTTGCCCGAGCCCGATAGGCCGGTGATGACGGTGAGCGAGTTGCGGGGGATGCTGACGTCCACGTTCTTGAGGTTGTGGACACGGGCTCCCAGGACGTCGATCCATTCCTGGGGCTCGGTGTTATCTTGAAGGGTATGGGTGGGTTGCATGTGGGTGGGTTGCATGTGGGTAGGTTGCATGTGGGAGGGTTGCATGTGGGAGGGTGTTTGTGGGGATGGAGAGGGTTGAGTTGACCGCCATGCTATGGCGGTCAACAGAACCGGGAAGAGCGGGAAGAGCGGGAAGAGCGGGAAGACCGGAGAGGCCGGGGGCAGGGCCCGCAGGCTCAGTTGTCGCCGGTGGTGGTCTCGGTGTAGCCGCGCAGCAGGTTGACATCCTTGCGGATGTTGAACTTGCGGCCGTCGGCACCCTTGGCCTTCACAAGCACGAAGTAGACACCCTGCTTCACGTCCTTGCCGTTGTATTTGCCGTTCCAACCACCAGCCGGATCGGTCCAGGAGTAGAGCTTCTGGCCCCAGCGGTTGAAGATGGTGGCCTCAAACTCCACAATGCTCTGGTAGCCATCCTTGGCCTTGTAAACGTCGTTGATGCCGTCGCCGTTGGGCGAGAAGGCATTGGGAAACTCGAGCTTGCTCTCGGCAATCGAGATGCTCACGGGTGTGCCTTCCTGCGACCAGTAGTCGTTGGTGTAGGCCACGGTGTCGGTGCCTTGGGTGAAGACGGCCCACAACTCGATGTAGTGGGTGCCGGCCTCGGTGAAGGTGAAGGTTGTCTGCTCGTCGTAACGCACCAGATAGGGCTGGTCGCGCAGTCCCTCTTTGTAGAAGTGCCATTCGTAATGTGCCGTCCATCCGTCGGTGTGCTCGGCATTGGCCTTGAAGGTCACGACGAGGGGTGCCGATGCCGATACGGAAGTCTCGGTCTGCTCGCTGCCGTCGCTGTCGGTATAGGTGGCCGTGGGCGCGATGGCGGGCAGGGCATTCTGTGCCTGTACGATGGCGGTCCACAGCGTCATGACGATGAGAGCGAGGATAAATCTTCTGTACATCTTGAAAAACTTAATTATGCAAAGTTAACCATTTTCGTGCGAAAATATGATTGCCCATGAGTTAAAAGATACCTTACGGTGAGTTTTTTATCGGAGAATGTAAATCGTTGTGATTATTTTTTGTATTTTTGCATTATCGTAAACAAGAATCCGCTGATAAGAGATGATACTGAAATCAAGATATTTGCTGCTCGCGTTCGTTCTGTGCCTAGCTGCCGCAGCCATGGCCCAGACCAACAAATGGCGCGACATGTATAAGGTGAAGAAGAAAGACACCATCTTTGGAATTGCCCGTCAGTATGGCATCACCGTGCCCGAACTGATGGATGCCAACCCTGAGATGAAACAGGAGGGCTATTCGCTCAAGAAGGGTGACTTCATCTTCATTCCCTTCGCCAAGTCGTCAGAGGCTGCCACCATGGCCGCTGCTAAGCCTGCAGCCAAGTCTGCCGTGCAAGAGCGCACCATCCGTGTGGGTGTGATGCTGCCCCTGCACGACGTCGACGGCGATGGCCGCCGTATGGTGGAATACTATCGGGGCCTGCTCATGGCCTGCGACAGTCTGCGGGCGCAGGGTATCTCCACCGATGTGCATGCCTGGAATGTCAACATCGACGCCGACATCGCCCAGTTTACCAAAGACCCTGCGGCCGCCCAGTGCAATATCATCTTTGGTCCTCTCTACAGCCACCAGGTACGTGGCTTGGCCGAGTTTTGCAAGGCCCGCGGCATCAAACTGGTCATCCCGTTCTCGATCAACGGCGACGACGTGTCTCGCTATCAGCAGATCTTCCAGGTGTGGGAGTCGCCCGACAAGCTCAACAACAGTGCCATCGAGGCTTTCATGCAGCGGTTTGCCAATGCCCATCCCGTGTTCATCGACTGCAACGACAGCGAGTCGAAGAAAGGCGTGTTCACCTTTGCCCTCCGCAATCGCCTGGCCACGAAGAACATCGCCTACAGCATCACCAACCTCAACAGCAGCGAGGAGATGTTTGCCAAGGCCTTCAGCAAGACCCAGCGCAACGTTGTGGTGCTCAACACCGGCCGCTCGCCCGAGTTGACGGTGGCCCTGTCGAAGCTCGCCTCGCTGCAAAACAACAACCCCTCGCTGGCCATCTCGCTCTATGGCTACACCGAGTGGCTGATGTATGCCGACAACAACATGGAGCAGTTCTTCCGTTTCGATACCTACATCCCCACCCATTTTTATTATAACGCCCTCGACACCAAGACCCGCCAGCTGGAGCAGAACTACCGCCGGTGGTTCCGCCAGGACATGCAGTATGCCCTGCCGCGCTTTGCCATCACAGGCTACGACCACGGACAGTTCTTCTTGCGCGGCTTGGCTAAATACGGCAAGTCGTTCGTGGGTACCAAGGGCCAGAATGGCTACACCGCCTTGCAGTCACCCCTCAGTTTCAAGCAGGTGGGGTCGGCAGGCATGCAGAACGAGGTGTTTCTGCTCATCCACTACACCAAGGGCGGAGGCATTGAATCTATCGCTTACTAATCTCAGCACCCTTACCCACAACAATGATGCCGATGACCATACAAACCCCATCTCCCATACGCCATAAGCCCACGCTCCTTTCGCGCAAACTGGCAGCCCTCCTCCTGTTGCTACTGTGCCTGCCCCTTGCCCTCTCGGCTCAGATTGGCGAGCACCGCAACACCCTCTCGGTGGGCGTCAACGGCGGCTACAACCTGACCACCATCCGCTTCACCCCGAAGGTCGTGCAGAAGTCGCACGGCGGACTGGTGGGCGGACTGGCCCTGCGCTACACAGTGGAGAAATATTTCTCGACCATCGCCTCGGTGGTTGCCGAGGTCAACTACGGACAGATGGGCTGGAGCGAAGACATTCGCGACATCGACAACCAGCCTGTTATCAACACCGTGACCGGGATGCCCGAAGAATACAGCCGGACCATCAACTACGTACAGGTGCCCTTCCTGGCTCATCTGGCCTGGGGCAAGGAACACAAGGGCGTGAACTTCTTCGCCAGTGCGGGGCCGCAGTTTGGCTATTACCTCAGCGAGAGCACCAAGACCAACTTCGCCTGGAGTGAGCGCAACATGACCGACCGCGCCAACACCATCGTGACACAAGACACCATGAAGGTGGAAAACAAGGTCGACTACGGCATCACCGTGGGTGCCGGCCTGGAATACAGCCACCCGCGCCTGGGCCACTTCCTCCTTGAGGCCCGCTACTATTACGGGCTGGGCAATATCTACGGCGACTCCAAGCGCGACTATTTCGGGTCGAGCAATTTCGGTACCATCACCATCAAGATGAGCTACCTGTTTGACATCACCCGATAACGGCGAAACCGAGAACCCATAGAAACAATCACCAATCTATTAAATTTAATACACATTTTATGTTTGAAAATCAACCCAAAGGCCTCTTCGCGCTAGCTCTGGCCAATACAGGCGAGCGCTTTGGTTATTACACCATGTTGGCCATCTTCGCCTTGTTCCTCCAGGCCAACTTCGGTTGGGGCGAGGGACTGACCGGAACCGTGTTCTCCACCTTCCTCATGCTGGTCTACTTCCTGCCTATCGTGGGCGGTGCTGTGGCCGACCGACTGGGCTTCGGCAAATGTGTCACGGCAGGTATCATCGTGATGTTTCTGGGCTATCTGCTCATGGCCATCCCCGCCGGCTCGGGTACCGCAGCCGTGGTCATCATGGTGTGCGCCCTGCTGATGATCAGCGTGGGCACCAGTCTCTTTAAGGGCAACCTCCAGGTGATGGTGGGCAAGCTCTACGACGAGGAGCGCTATGCCAAGCAGCGCGACAATGGTTTCTCTATCTTCTATATGGCCATCAACATCGGTGCGCTCTTTGCTCCCACGGCAGCCCTGAAGCTCATGGACTGGGCACAGAAGTCGCTGGGAGCCAGCGAGCAGACGGCCTACCACTATGCCTTCGGCGTGGCCTGCGTGTCGCTCATCGTCTCGATAGCCATCTATTACACCTTCCGCTATACCTTCGCACATGTAGACAACGGTGCCAAGAAACAGGCCGGTGCCGATGCCAGGCAGCAGGCCGCCAAGCCAGAGACTGCCGAGGACAAGGCCGACATCCACAGCCGCCTGGTGGCCCTGTTCCTGGTCTTCGCCGTGGTGATCTTCTTCTGGATGGCCTTCCACCAGAACGGTCTCACGCTGACCTTCTTTGCCCGCGACTTCACGCAGACCACGGCCTCGGGCTGGACAGCCATGATCTTCGACGTGACTAACGTGGTGGCTGTCATCGCTATCGTCTACTCGCTTGTGGCCATCTTCCAGGGCAAGACCGCCAAGGGCAAGGGCATTGCCGCTCTGGTAATCGTTGCCGCGCTGGTGTTTATTGGTTATAAATACGGTGCACTGATGGCCGAAGGCGGCAGCGTTGACGTCTCAGCTCCCATCTTCCAGCAGTTCAACCCCGCCTTCGTGGTAGGTCTCACGCCGCTGAGCATGGCCCTCTTCGGCTGGCTCGCCTCTCGTGGCAAGGAGCCCTCGGCACCGCGCAAGATCGGATACGGTATGCTCGTGGCCGGACTGGGCTACGTGGTGATGATCTTCGCCTCTGTGGGGTTGAGCTATACGCTCACCGACGAACAGCGCGTATCGCCGATGTGGCTGGTAAGTACCTATCTCATCCTCACCTTTGCCGAGCTGCTGCTCTCACCCATGGGCATCAGCTTTGTGTCGAAGGTAGCCCCGCAGAAGTACCAAGGCCTGATGATGGGCTGCTGGTTTGGTGCCACGGCCATCGGCAACTTCCTCGTGCAGATTCCTGCCTATCTCTGGAAAGGCCTGCCCCTCACCATGGTATGGGGCGTGCTCGTAGCCCTCTGTCTGGCATCTTTCATCTTCATCTTCGCCATGATGAAGAAACTAGAGAAGGTAGCATAGCAATAAAACGAGGAGTTAAGAAGTAAAGACAACAGTTGGTCAAGATAGATGGCACATCCTGCCACGACCAGCAGCCAATGGTCTTTACTTCTTAACTCCATTGTTCTTTCACTGTTCTTCTTCCTATCTCCTTTACTTCTTCAACTTCTTGCACAATGTGCCCTGTGGTGCGCACAAATCAAGAAAGTTGATTAATTTTTTATAAAAACCTTATCATATTTTCTTTTTTCATTTTTTTATTGTATAACTTTGCAACACAAAGTAGGAGTTTTGCAAAGTCATCAGAGCATCGCCCTGATGTTTTTTTGCCATTTTTTAAAGCGAAAAAGAGAATAACAAGATGTTCGAGAACTTGTCTGACCGCCTTGAACGCTCTTTCAAAATATTGAAGGGCGAGGGCCGGATCACAGAGATTAACGTCGCAGAAACACTGAAGGACGTGCGCCGCGCCTTGTTGGATGCCGATGTTAACTATAAGGTTGCCAAGAGTTTCACCGATACCGTGAAGCAGAAGGCGATGGGCATGAACGTGCTGACGGCCGTCAAGCCCGGACAACTTATGGTGAAGATCGTACACGATGAGCTGGCCAAGCTCATGGGCGGCGAGGCTGCCGAGCTGCATCTCAACGGTCGTCCGGCCATCATCCTCATGTCGGGACTGCAGGGTTCGGGTAAGACCACCTTCAGCGGCAAGCTGGCCAACATGCTCAAGAACAAGCAGCGCAAGAACCCATTGCTCGTGGCCTGCGACGTCTATCGACCTGCCGCCATCGACCAGCTTAAGGTAGTGGGTGAGCAGGTGGGCGTGCCCGTCTACACCGAGGAAGGCAACAAGAACGTCAACGAGATTGCACTCCACGCCATCCAGGAGGCCAAGGCTAAGGGCCATGACGTGGTGATTATCGATACTGCCGGCCGTCTGGCTGTCGACGAGGAGATGATGGACGAGATCACCTCGCTCAAAGAGACCGTCAACCCCGACGGCACACTCTTCGTCGTCGACTCGATGACGGGTCAGGATGCCGTCAACACGGCCAAGGAGTTTAACGACCGCCTCGACTTCGACGGTGTGATCCTCACCAAGCTCGACGGCGATACCCGTGGTGGTGCGGCTCTGTCGATACGCACCGTGGTCACCAAGCCGATCATGTTCATCGGTACGGGCGAGAAGATGGACGCCATCGACGTGTTCCACCCCGACCGTATGGCCGACCGCATACTCGGCATGGGCGATGTAGTGTCGCTCGTGGAGCGCGCCCAGGAGCAGTTTGACGAGGAGGAGGCCAAGCGCCTGCAGAAGAAGATCCAGAAGAATAAGTTCGACTTCAACGACTTCCTCGGACAGATCGAGCAGATCAAGAAGATGGGCAACCTCAAAGACCTGGCATCGATGATACCTGGCGTGGGCAAGGCCATCAAGGACGTAGACATCAACGACAACGCCTTCAACGGCATCGAGGCCATCATCCGCAGCATGACGCCGCTGGAGCGTACCAACCCCGAGGTGCTCAACCAGAGTCGCCGTCTGCGTATTGCCAAGGGCTCGGGAACGAGCATACAGGAGGTCAACCGACTCATCAAGCAGTTCGACCAGACCCGCAAGATGATGAAGATGGTTACCGGCAACCAGATGAAGTCGATGATGGCACGCATGAAAGACATGCAGGGCGGCATGCCCGGTATGCCGAAAATGTAAGTCGGAAGCAAGATAATAACAATACCCAATATGACGTTGATAGATGGCAAGGCAACGGCAGCCGAGATCAAACAGCAGATTGCCGAGGAAGTAAGACAGATCGTCGCCGACGGCGGCAAACAGCCCCATCTGGCCGCCGTGCTGGTGGGACACGACGGCGGTTCGGAGACCTATGTCAAGAATAAGGTCATCGCCTGCGAGCAGTGCGGCTTCAAGTCGACGCTCATCCGCTATGAGGCCGACGTCACCGAGGAAGAGCTGCTGGCCTGTGTCGACAGGCTCAACCGCGATGCCGACGTCGATGGCTTCATCGTGCAGTTGCCCCTGCCCGCACACATTGATGAGCAGAAGATCATCATGGCCATCGACTATCGCAAGGATGTCGACGGCTTCCATCCCGTCAACGTAGGACGCATGGCCATCGGCCTGCCGTGTTTCATCTCGGCCACGCCGCTGGGCATCCTCACCCTGCTGCAGCACTACGGCATACAGACTTCGGGCAAGAAGTGTGTGGTGCTCGGCCGCAGCAACATTGTGGGCAAGCCCATGGCTCAGCTCATGATGCAGAAACAATATGGCGACGCCACGGTTACCGTGTGCCACTCCCACTCAGCCCACCTGAAGGAGGAGTGCCGCGAGGCCGATATCATCATCGCAGCCATCGGTCGACCCGACTTCGTGACTGCCGACATGGTGAAGGATGGGGCCGTCATCATCGACGTGGGCACCACGCGTGTACCCGACGCCACCCGCAAGAGCGGGTTCAGGCTCAACGGCGATGTGAAGTTTGATGAGGTGGCACCCAAGTGCTCGTTCATCACTCCCGTTCCCGGCGGGGTGGGGCCCATGACCATCTGCTCGCTGATGAAGAACACATTGGCAGCAGGCAAGAGAGCCTATTATCAATAAGAATACACGTAATAACTTGTTTTTTATAACTCTCTAATTTTTGGGGGGTAGGTCGCAGTGATGCAACCTACCCTTTTTGTTTGACCAAACAATATGCAGGTAAGTTGCAGCGATAGTAGCCGATAACTCATGGGTAGTTTTTCTTTGTCCTCTATATTTGTAGGGCTTTTTTCCTTTTATTTCCGTTTTAATTGCTAACTTTGCAAATTGATGTAGTGTCGATTGTCGGCACCATTTTTTATTGTAGTGTATTGAGATATGCCTTTAAGATTACCCGATAAGTTACCCGCAGTAGACATTCTGAAGAAGGAGAACATCTTCGTGATGAACGAGAGTCGTGCGCACACGCAGATGGTGCGCCCGCTGAAGATTGTTGTCCTGAACCTCATGCCGCTGAAGATCACCACGGAGACCGACCTTATCCGGTTGCTGTCGAACACGCCGTTGCAGATGGAGGTCACGTTCATGAAGCTCAAGAGCCACACGCCCAAGAACACGCCCATCGAGCACATGATGATGTTCTACAAAGACTTCGACATCCTCAAGCAGCAGAAATGGGACGGTATGATTGTGACGGGTGCGCCCATCGAGCAGCTGAAGTTCGAGGACGTGGAATACTGGGAGGAGATCAAAGATATATTCGACTGGGCACGCACGCACGTCACCTCCACGCTTTATATCTGTTGGGCGGCACAAGCCGGCCTCTACCATTTTTACGGCGTACCCAAATATCCGCTGCCCAGCAAGATGTTCGGCATCTTCGCGCAGACCCCGCTGCAGCCCGAGCTGCCTATCTTCCGCGGGTTCGACGATGTGTTCATGATGCCCCACAGCCGTCATACTGAGGTCAGGCACGACGACATTGAGGCAGAGAAAGAGCTGACCATTATCTCAGAGTCGCCCGAGAGCGGTGTGAGCATGGTGATGGCGCGCAACGGCCGTGAGTTTTTCATCACCGGCCATCTAGAGTATGCTCCCGACACGCTGGACAAGGAGTACAGGCGCGACTTCGGCAAGCGCAACGACGTGAGTGTTCCCGTCAACTACTATCGCGACGACGACCCTGCCAAAGGCCCACTGGTAACCTGGCGCTCGCACGCCAACCTGCTGTTTTTCAATTGGATCAACTATTACGTTTACCAGGAAACGCCATATAATATCAACGATATTACTTAATTCATGAGGACGTTAGAACTTCTCGCACCTGCCAAGAATCTCGCTTGTGGCATGGCTGCCATCAGTCATGGTGCCGATGCCGTGTATATCGGGGCCTATAGCTTCGGTGCCCGCGCGGCGGCCGGCAACTCGGTGGCCGACATCCGGGCCCTGTGCCGCTATGCCCACCAGTATGGTGCGAAGGTCTATGTCACCGTCAACACCATCATTTACGAGGAAGAGCTGGAGGCCATGCAGCAGCTGATCACCGCCTTGGCCGAGGCTCGCGTCGATGCCTTGCTGGTGCAGGACATGGCCACGCTGGCTATGCGCAAGGTGACGCTCGATGCCGTGGGCCATGCCCCGATGCTCCATGCCTCGACGCAGTGCGACACGCGCACGGCCGAGAAGGTGGCGTGGTTGCGCGACCTCGGCTTTGCCCGTGCCGTGCTGGCCCGTGAGTTGGGTGTCGAGGAGATACGTGCCATTCACCGTGCCGTGCCCGACATGGAGCTCGAGGTCTTTGTTCACGGTGCCCTCTGCGTGAGCTATTCGGGCATCTGCTATGCTTCGCAGCACTGCTTCCAGCGCTCGGCCAACCGTGGTGAGTGTGCGCAGTTCTGCCGCATGAAGTTCGACCTTGTGGATGCCGATGGCAAGGTTATCGAGCACGACCGCCACCTGCTGTCGCTCAAAGACATGGCTCAGATCGACCACCTCGAAGAGCTGGCCGACGCCGGTGCCTGCTCGTTCAAGATCGAAGGGCGCCTCAAGGAGGTCGGGTACGTCAAGAACGTGGTCTCGGCCTATAGCCGTCGCCTCGACCAGTTGGTGGCCAAGCGCCCTGACGAATACCGCAGGGCTTCCTACGGCCGGGTAGACTATCACTTCGAGCCCAGCCTACAGAAGACCTTCAACCGCGGCTTTACCTCTTATTTCCTCGGTGGCCGCCAGCATGACATCGCCTCGTTCGACACCCCCAAGGCCCTGGGCGAATGTGTGGGGCACGTCAAGGAGGTGCGCCCCGACTCGTTCAATGTCTCGGGCACGGTCTCGTTTGCCAATGGCGACGGCCTCTGTTTCATCAATGCGCGCCACGAGCTCGAGGGCTTCCGCGTGAACCGCGCCGTGGGCAACCGCCTCTATCCCTTCAAGATGCCGGCAGGACTGAAGTCCGGCACCGTACTCTACCGCAACAACGATGAGGCCTTTGGCAAGATTCTGGCGGGCGACACCGCCGACCGCCGACTGCCCGTGCGTCTCACCTTCGGCCTGGCCGACGGGGGCTTCTGCCTGACCGTTGCCTTCTATGCGCCCGACTCCGACCAGCCCGTGGAGGCTACGGCCACTGTGGCCTTCGACCATCAGAAGGCGCAGAAGCCACAGGCCGACAACATCAGACGGCAGCTGTCGAAACTCGGCAACACCATCTACGTGTGCGAGCAGCCCGACATCATGGCCGGTGCCGACCAATATTTTGTGCCGTCGAGCCTGCTTGCCGACCTGCGTCGGCAGGCCGTAGAGGCTTTTGCGCAGGCTTTCGAACAATGGCTCGACACGCAAGCCGCCGCCTTGACCACAGCCACTGTGGCAGGGAAGAATACGGCAGCAAAGGCCTGGCAACCCGAATACCAGCGCTATGCGTACCTCTATAATGTCTCCAACTCGCTCTCGCGCTCGTTCTACGAGCGGCATGGGCAGACGGCGGTGGCGCCCGCCTTCGAGGTGTGGCAAGGCAAGCACTCGCCGACGCTGACCTGGGACCGTGAGGCCGTGGCCCGGCAACGGCAGTCGGCACGTGTGCTCATGCAGTGCCGCCACTGCATACGCTACAGCCTTGGCCATTGCGTCGTTCATGGTGGCACCAAGCCCTCCTGGCGCGAGCCGCTCACCCTGTGGCTGGGCGACGGCCGGCGGTTCAGGCTGGAGTTCGACTGCAAGGCCTGTCAGATGAATGTGCTGACTATGGCCGACGAGCGGTGAGCGACGGCCGAACAAAGAAAAACAACTACCGCTATGCTTATGATGAAGCGAACCAAGACGTTAAGTACAGCATTCTGGGTGATGGTGGTCATGCTGACGACCCTCCTCACCACCTCGTGCTATCAGCAGCAGCGACGCTGGCACTCGCCACATAAGTTCAGCGAGCGGCAGATCGACTCGCTGTCGTTCTTCTCCACCCACCACTATACCAACAACTACAACTTTGTGGTGCGAAAAGACAGCCTGATGCTCCTGCAGCAGTTGCCCGAGGAGCTGATCACCGGCATGCAGACCGATTCGTTCAGCGTGCCGAAGGGCACTCACCTGGTGGTGGCCGACATCCGCATGGTGCCTACCGACAGCATCGACTCGGTGTGGGTGCAGCTGGCCAACGACAGCTCCGTCTTTGGCTGGTCGCGCGAGTCGCAGTTGCTGCCGTGCGTGATGCCCGACGACCCCATCTCCGAGTTTATCTCTAAGTTCTCCGACGCCCACGTCATCATCTTCCTCATCGTCATCGTGGTGATAGGTGCCAGCTACCTGCTGCGCAGCATCTACCGCCGCAATGCCCATATCGTGCATTTCAACGATATCGACTCTTTTTATCCCACGCTGCTCTGTCTCATCGTGGCCTCCTCGGCGACGCTCTACGCCAGCATCCAGACCTTCAACCCCGAGCTGTGGAAACATTTCTACTTCCATCCCACGCTCAACCCGTTCTCTGTTCCTTTTGCCCTGGGCATCTTCCTCACGTCGGTGTGGGCCATGCTCATCGTGGGCCTGGCCGCCGTCGACGACGTGCGCCATCAGCTGCCCTTCTCAGATGCCATGCTCTACCTGGGCGGCCTGGCTGCCGTGTGTGCCGTCAACTACATCGTCTTCAGCATCACCACCCTGTATGTCATCGGGTATCTGTTGCTCACATTCTACATCTATTTCGCCATCCGGCAGTATCTCAGGCTCAACAGGGCCCGCTTTGTATGTGGCAAATGCGGGGCCAAGCTGCGTAAGAAGGGACGCTGCCCCAACTGCGGTGCGATGAACGAGTGACACCCAATCCATGCTTTTTCAGACAAATAACCTTATATTTCCTCAGAAATGAGGATTGTTAAATACAATTAATAGTCGTAATTTTGCACCTTGTAAACAAAGATGTAAAATGAGAAAACCGATTGCTAATTGTTATGAATAAACAAAAGCTTTTAGTGCTGACTGTATTGGCAGGTGGGGCGCTGACAGCGGTTGCTGCCCCCAAGAATCTGAACGACTCGTCAAGGGTGTACGACCTGGATGAGGTGCTGGTCATCAAACAGCCCAAGGAACAGTATCGTTTGCGCCTGCAGCCCGTCAGCGCATCGATGTTCTCGGGTGCCGATGCAGAGAGCCTCTGTGCCCGCGACCTGCGCGAGCTGTCGGCCTACGTGCCCAACTTCACCATGCCCAACTACGGCTCGCGTTATACCTCGTCGATGTACGTGCGTGGCATCGGCTCGCGTGTCAATTCGCCGGCGGTGGGCATCTATGTCGATGGTATGCCCTTGATGAGCAAGTCGGCCTTCAACACCCATCTCTATGCCCTCTCGCGCGTCGACGTGCTGCGCGGTCCACAGGGCACCCTCTACGGTCTCAACACCGAGGGTGGACTGGTGCGTCTCTACACCAAGAACCCCATGGACTACCAGGGCACCGACCTCATGCTGGGCGGCGGCTCACATTTCTACCGCAATGCCGAGCTGTCGCACTTCCAGAAACTCAACAGCCGTGCAGCCTTCTCGCTGTCGGCGTTCTACAGCGGACAGAATGGATTCTTCAAGAACATCACCACCGGTGACCGCGCCGACAAGTACGACGAGGCCGGCGGCAGGTTCCGCCTGGTGCTGCAGCCCACGCGGCGATGGAACATCAACATTCTGGCCGACTACCAGTACACCCATCAGAATGGATTCCCATACGCTATGATTGGTGACGACGGCGTGGCTGGAGATCCCAACACCAACCGCGACAATACCTATCGTCGTAATATGTTCAACACGGGGCTCGACCTGACCTTCCATGCCAACGGCTTCGACTTCACCTCTACCTCGAGCTACCAGTATCTCAAGGACAATATGCGGATGGACATCGACTATATGCCCTCCGACTTCATGGACATGGAGCAGCAACAGTTGCAGAACTCTTTCACCCAGGAGTTTGTGCTCAAGAGCACGCGTCCGGTAGGCGGCTTCTGGCATTGGACGGTGGGAGCCTTCGGCGGTTTCTCTTGGTTGAAGACAGGCAGCACCGTGAATTTCAACGCCGATATGGATAAGTTCCTGGGCAGCACCATCCAGCGGGCCATGTACCAGGCCATGCTCGGGTCGATGACCGGTCGCTTCATCGCTCGCGGCATGACACCCGAGGCAGCCGCTGAGATGGCTGCTGCCACCATCGAGCGCGCCGGTGGCGTGACACTCGATGTCGACATGCGTGATGTGCCCGGCACCTTCCGCACACCTACGGCCAACATCGCGTTCTTCCATGAGTCGAACTTCGATCTCGGCAGCCGACTCCGTGCCACCGTGGGGCTGCGCTACGACTACGACTATGTGCGTGTGGTTTACAACACCAGCTCTTCGATATTCTCGCAGGCCAATGTCATGGGACAGCAGGCCGCCGTCACGGTGACATCGCTGCTCGACAGCCGCGCCCACAACCATTTCGACCAGCTATTGCCCAAGTTTGGGCTCACCTACAAGCTGGCCGACAACGGCAGCAATGTCTATGCCACTGTGAGCAAGGGCTACCGCGCCGGTGGCTATAACATCCAGATGTTCTCCGACATCCTCCAGGCCGAGATCCAGGCCAACAGCTCGCAGCGTGCCGACTATATCGTGCCGCACACCGATGCCGACTACCGCAATGTCAATGCCACCATCGCCTACGAACCCGAGACCAGCTGGAACTATGAGGTGGGCACGCATCTCAACCTCTTCGGCAATAAGGTGCAGTTCGACCTTGCTGCCTTCTATATGCAGATCAAGAACCAGCAGCTCTCGCAAATGGCCGGCAACTATGGCTTCGGCCGTATGATGACCAACGCCGGCAAGAGCTACAGCTGCGGCATCGAGGCCTCGCTGCGTGGCAAGGCCGCCGACGACCATCTTGCTTGGGGCCTGACCTACGGCTATACCCACGCCGCCTTCGACGAGTACACCGACTCGGTGACGACGAACGGCACACGCGTCCTCGTCGATTACCACGGCAAGCGCGTGCCCTTCGTGCCTGAGCACAGCATGGCCGCCAGTGCCGACTACTGCTTCGACCTGTCCGCAGGCATCCTGCACAGCATCACCGTCGGTGCCAATGTCAATGCGCAGGGCAAGACCTACTGGGACGAGGCCAACACCTTGAGCCAGAAGTTCTATGCCGTGCTTGGTGCCCACCTGGGCCTCGACTTCGGTAAGGTGAACCTCAACATCTGGGGCCGCAACCTCACCGACACGAACTACAACGTCTTCGCCGTCAACAGCGGAGCTACGGGAATGGTCAACTGGTTTGCGCAGCGTGGCAACCCCCTGCAGGTGGGCGCCGATCTGAAGATCCACTTCTAGGGAGACCTATTATTTAACTGTTAGATATGATAAGGGCCGTCCGGGACAATTGTTCCGGCGGCCCTTTGTGCCTCCCCCGACCCCTCCGGTAGGAGGGGAGTGCCATGCGGGCTTGGGCATGCGCGTTGTTTTTCTCGCAGATTTTGCCTAATGAGTGCTTGGCCCAACCCTTTGGGTGCTCCCCTTGTTCATCTTCCCATCCCTGTTCATCTCCCCACATCAAGTGGTGGCCCCCCTCCCCTCCTGCCGGAGGGGGCGGGGGAGGCTCTACCTGCTGCCCGTGACCTTTGTCTTCTTCGGCTTCAGGCCGAAGAGGTCACGCAGGCTGTTGAAGTCTTTCTTCAGGATGAAGCCGAAGCCCTGCGTGTTGAGCGAGTTGCGCGTGAAGTAGCGGTCGTCGGTCTGGTTGTAGAAGTGGATGCTGATGTTACCGTTGGGTATGACCAGATATTTCACGTCGAAGTCGCCGATGAACGACGTTGTAGCGTTGGGGTTGTCGCGATAGCCGAACTGTCCGTTGAGGAGCAGTCGGTTGTTGAGCAGTCGGCCGCTGAGCAGTCCCTCATACTCGGCGTTGTTCCATCCCTCGTCTCCGGTAGAGATGTTGGCGCCGAAGTTCCAGTTGGTGTTGTTGACCACCGAGCTGATGACATTGTTGATCTGTTGGCTGATCTGTCCGCTGAGCAGGCTTTGCAGGGCCAGACTCGTCTGGCTGTCGGAGGTGCCGCCCGTGGAGGCGTTGTTGTTGCCCTGCGAGTAGAAGCGGCCCACGGCGAGCAGGTAGAGCACCTGCTGGTTCATCTCCTCCTCGCTGTTGATGATGCTGTAGATCATCTGTTTGGCATCGTTGCCCACGGTAGGCATGTCGAGGTTGAAGTCGACCTTGGGCGCGTTGGGCGTGCCGGTGATGTTCATCAGGCAGTTCACGCGGATGTTGTTGCCCGAGAAGCTCTGTCCGAGCTGCAGGTCAGAGAGGCTCACCGAGTTGACCTGATACTGTGCGTTGAGGTTGAGCAGGGCATTGTAAGGGTCGCCGCCAAAGACGATGGTGCCGCCTTGTATAAACTCAAAGTCTTTCTTGATGACATTCTGTATGGTGAGCTTATAGAGTCCGTGGTCAACGGTGTAGGTGCCAAACATGTCGAGTGCCCCCTTATTATAATAGGTGGCGCGTATGCCTCCCGACCCGTTGAGCGTGATATAGTCGCCGGCCGCCTTGTCCATGATGAGTTTGAGGGTGGCCTCTGGGCTGGTGTTAATAAGGAAGTTGATGTGGATGTCGGTGGGTATGTCGATTTTTCCGTCGCCGTTGTCGTCGCGTCCGAGTCGCACGAATGGTGAGTTGACCTCGAGTGAGTCGCCGGCCAGCGAGTCGCGCGACACCCAGTGGATAAACTCCTGCGACCCCACGTCGTTGGGGCTCGTCACATCATACACCACCTGCGAGCCCTTGGTGGGTGCTACATTCACGTCGATGGTCACCTCGCCCGGTCGGCCCTTGATGCCCACCCGTCCGGTGCCATACACCGTGCCATAAAACGTGCTGCCGTCGGAGCCGTCCCAGTCGTATCCCAGGAAGTGGTCGGCCCTGATGCCCAGGTCGTATGACATGCGCGAGAGGTGCTGGTGATAGACGCTGCCGTCTACCACGGCGATGTTGCCGTTGCGGTCGTAGACGGTGTCGTTGCGGAAGACAATCTCGTTGACCTGGAACCTGATGGTATCGTTTTGCAGTCGGTAGCGTGTGTTGAGGGCCGTCACCCTTGCCGTGCCATTGGCCACGAGTGCTCCCGTAAGGTTCATGCGCTTGAGTTCGCCGCTCAGTCTGAGGTTGCCGCTGGCTGTGAGGTCGGTGTGGCTGAGGAAGCTGGAGCACAGCGTCTGCAGGAACTCGCCCCTGGCATTGTCGGCCCTGATGCCCAGGTCAATGTATCCGCGTTTGGGCGATACGTAGCCCTTCACCTCGGTTGTTCTGAGAGTGCCGGCGGCCTCTGGTGCGTTCAGCGTGTCGATGGCCGTGGCGTCGATATCAATCTGTTCTTGCTGCCTGTTCCAGTTCACATTGGCATAGAGTGTGCCCATGCGGCCTTCTATAAACCTGAAGTCGTTGATGGTGAGGCTGGCCCGTGCCTCGGGATGGTCGAAGAGTTGCGACACGTAGGCCTTGCCCGAGGCATAGCCGCTGAAGTCTACCGAGTGGAAGTTCACCAGGTCGAGCACGTAGCTGACGTTCACCTCGTTGAGGTCGATGGTGAGCGAGTCGTCGGTGCCCTTGGCCGCCGTGCCGTTGACCAGCACGTGCTGTCGGCCGTGGGTAAGGGCGAATCCGTTGACGTCGAGGTGGTTTTTGCTATATACCACGCTCGAAGGGTGGATGGTAAACACCGTGTCGCCCACGCTGAGCTCCGAGGGATTGATGTTGAGCCTGGCCTCGGCCTGTCCGTGGCTGTTGAGCGAGAACTGCGTCACCGAGTGGAGCAGTCCGCGCACCCGTTGTTTGTCGGCATGGTTGTCGAGCGAGAACACCGACACCAGCTGGTCGTCGCTGGCCTCGGCCTCCACGCGATAGTCGGTGCCAGCGCCGTATTTTCCCATCTTGGTGAGGCTGATGTCGGCATCAAACTGCTGGGTATCCGAGTTGACCACCACCGACACATAGCGGTAGTGACCGTTGTTGTACACCACGTCGGGAATCATGGCGTTGATGTATAGCTGTTCAGAGCGGTTGCTCATGCGTCCCTCGATGCGCAGGGGCTCGCGCAGCTCCACGGGTATGTCGAAGAAGTGGCGCAGCCAGTCGCTGCGCGTGATGCGCGCCTTCATGGCGAAGTCGTTGCCCTTGGTGGGCCTGTATCTGATGGGGGTGAGCTTCTGTATGCTGGGCAGCTTGCGCACCAGTGCGTTGGCCACGCTCTGCAGCAGGGTGGTGTAGTCGTACTTGCCGGTGATCTCGGCGTTGCCGAAGTCGCTGTCGAGGGTAAGGAAGTGGCCGCTGGCGTTGTTGCCGGCACTGAGTCGGAGCGAGTCGAGCGTATAGCTTTTCTCGGGCGAGGTCATGGTGAAGTGGCGCACTTCGAGCCTTCCGTTGGCGGTGTTGAGGCTGCGGCCCGTGAAGTCGGCCACGATGTCGGCGCTGTAGGTGGCGTTGGCCATCTTGCCGCCGATGAGGTTGAGGACGGCCGGACTGAGCTGCCTGATGCGTGCCGTGAGGTTGGCCGAGGGCATGCGGGCATTGGTGTTGAGGCTGCCCTCGATGTCGGCCACCACGTTCGGGTCGTTGATGTTGAACTTGCCGCTGAAGGCCCCGTTATTGGCCGATCCGTCTACCGTGATGTTGTGGTACGAGTAGCCCTTGTAGTCGAATCGCAGCACCTGTCCCTGTGCCTCATAGGTCTTCTTTTGGGTGTTGCCCTTGACGCTGATGTTGGATGCCAGCAGTCCGAACTTGTCGTCGGCGAGCACCTGCCGCAGGTTGAATCCGCTTGTAATGAGCTTGCCTGTGAAGTTGTGTTCCCGGCGAGCCAGGGCCAGCCAGGCATTGCCCGCGTTCGAGCGGAGCATGCCCTCGGTGGCGATGTCGGTGCCATATCCGCCCACACGTCCGTGGTAGCTGATGTTGCCCAGTCGCACCACCGGTTCGGGAATGTTCTTGGCCAGCATGGCCAGCCCATCTGAATTGACCTTCAGTTCGCTGATGGTGGCAGTCCATCGTGGCACCTTCTCCAGGTAGCTGAGCGAGCCGTCGGCTCTGAGCCGGATGTCTGCCTCGGCAGTCATGACGGCCGCCCGTCCCTGTCGCGGCACGCAGAGGTCGAGGCTGCTCACCCGCACGCCCGTGCTTGTGCTGTGGAAGGTCGAGGCGATGACCACCGGACGGCGGAACGTCTTGAGGGCGGGCACCAGCGGGGCCACGTCGGCCGGTGTGACCACCGACTCATTGATGCTTCCCGCATACTGCAGCGAGGCCACCTCCAGTTTCTTGCCCGTGAAGCGATAGCTTGCCGTGATATCGCCAAGCGAGAGGGTGGTGGAGGGCAGCTGCAGCAGGAAGTCGTCGAGCACGGCCTGCCGGCGGTTGGCCAGCAGCCTGAATTGCAGCGACCTGATGGCCAGTCCGGAGCCTTCGGTGAGGCTCAGTTTGCGGACGTTGAGGTTCAGCGAGTCGTTGGTGAGCTTGTTGAGGATGATGTGCGAGCTGAGGTCGCGCACATGCAGATGGCTGGGGGTGAAGGTATGCTGGCGGGGCTGGTCGAGGCGGTCGTAGTTGATCTCGCCGTGACGGATGATGAGGCTGTGGATGGCCAGGTTGAGCTTGCCGTGGCTGGTGGTGTCTTTGGAGGCCAGCGAGTCGAGCACAAATTGGAAGTTGGGCTTGCCCTCGGCCGAAGCCTGGTAGAGGTTGGCCTTGAGGCTGAAGAGCTGTGCCGAGGTGATGGAGATGTCGCCGTGGAGCAGTGCGATATAGTCGAGCTTGGCCGACAGGCGTGCTGTGCGTATCATCTGCTTGCCCAGCTGGTCTTGTATGCGCACGTCGTCGATGATGATGCGGTTGAGGAATCCCAGGTCCACACGGCCTACCTGAACCTTTGTGCCCAGCTTGCCCGACAACGCCGAGGCCACCGTGGAGCCGATCTGCGACTGCACCGCGGGAATGTGCACAAGGATGGTCATTGCCAGATACAGACCTGCAAGGGTCCAGATCAGGGCATTGATGGTATGCTTCGTCTTTTTCAATGTAACTGCAAAGTTATGAAAATAAAGTCGAATTGCCGTTTCATGCCATATATTTTAAGTATAATAAATATTTTTGTGTATCGCCTCTGTCGTTGCTTCTGCCCACCTATTTAGCTGCCCTGCCACCTGTTGGGCGCCCTGCCACTGCCTGCGACGAGGCGGAAGGCCGTGGCCATGAGGCCGCATGCCTGTGCAGACGGTGTCAAAGCAGTGGGGTGGCAGAACGGGCGTGGTGTTATCATCGCCTGTTTTGGCTGGTCGCGGCGTGTGCTTCGAGTCGAATCACAGTCTGCTTCGAGTCGAATCACGGTCTGCTTCGAGTCGAATCACAGTCTGCTTCGAGTCGAATCACAGTCTGCTTCGAGTCGAATCAGAAAATGGGGAGGGTGGAATGTGGCTGCCGCTGATGGCGAAACGTGCTGTCGATGAGGAGGTTAGGAAGGGTAGGAACAGACCGATGGACGGGTGGGCGATAAGATTTGCCTGTGGCCGTTCGTTCAAATGGGGGGCAGAGTCGTGCGGATGGTATGCCATTGCTCGCAGCTGACGCAGCTGACGCAGATTGGGCTTCGCGATGCTTTTGCCCTTCGCTTTTGCTCAGGGGGGTGGGGTATGCAGATCTGGCTGACGCGGTGGGGTGGGCTATTGGGTTGTTGGAGAGCTGGTTTGCTGGTGGGTTGTTGGGCAGGAGCATTTGTTGATGGGGGTGGGTTGGTGGTGAGCGGGTTGTGGGTTGGTGGGTTGGTGGGCTGGCTTACCTTATTTACAAGTTCTCAGCGTTGACCCGTCACAACGGACGGAATGTGATGCGGACGTACGGCGGAGCGGTCTTAGTGACCGAAAACAAAGCAGTTTGGGTTGGCTGGGGGCACCCGAAAATGGGAATAAACGGGGCATAATGGCACCTTAACCTGGCAGTTTACATATATTAATATTTATTTAGGTAAATTTCCGAACAAAACGTTAGGGTAGTTCATAGTTTTTTATTAAGTTTGCAGTGTTAATTGATAATAAAGATTTCCAAAATGCAAAAATTGAACACTCCCACTGAATATCGGCGACAGCTGCGCAAACGCATCTTGGACGTGGCTTCGTATGAGTTTAGAAGCAAAGGCATCCGGTCGGTAAAGATGGACGACATTGCCAATACTCTGACCATTTCTAAGCGTACGCTTTACGAAATCTACGAAAACAAAGAACAACTCCTGATGGAAACTGTCAAGGAAGAGAGTCGGAGCTTTGATGTTCACATGCAGGAATTTATAGAAGGTGGCAATCATCATGTCATAGAGGTGGTGACCGAGTATTACCGCCTGCAGATGAAGAGTCTCGCCGTGGTTACACCGGCCTATTTCATCGAGTTGCAGAAATACCCCTGTATCCTGAAGTGGCTCATGCAGAATCGCGAAGAGCGGCAATGCAATGCCAAGCATTTTTTCGAGGATGGCATCAAGGAAGGCTACTTCCGTGCCGATGTCAACTACGAGCTGGTCACCAAGATCAGCAGCGGCATGATGGATTTCATCATGGAGAACCGTCTCTACAACAGCTATCCGATGCAAGAGATTTTGCGCAACGTGGTGCTGATCCACATCCGCGGTTTCTGTACGCTCAAGGGTATCGAAGAGCTCGACAAGTACAACTTCTAAGATGCGATAAGTGTTGCAAATTGTTCAGTGGGTTTTACAATGTGGGATATGTATAGGGTTATATTCTTAACTTTTTGAGCAAAGAGCGGGTTTTTCAAAAAAAAATATGTAAGTTTGCATGGGTTAAACCTCGTTCTGATGCGTTCCAGCGAAACTGAAATCAGATTATCTTATATAAATGATGCTGGCTGGCGGATAGTCCGATCCAGTCAGTAGCGATTTATGTGGGCCAGTCGACCATTCGATTATCAACTAACAATTATAAATTTTTCTATGGCAAATGTAATTAAGTTACGAAAAGGCTTAAACATTAACCTCAAGGGTAAGGCAGAGAAAAAGATGGTGCAGACGTCGTTCTCCGACGAGTATGCCCTCATCCCCAGCCACTTTGCCGGTGTGACCCCGAAGGTTGTTGTCAAGGAAGGCGATCATGTCCTTGCCGGTGAAGCCCTTTTCTTGAACAAGGCATGCCCGGAAGTGAAGTTTGCCTCTCCGGTGAGCGGCACGGTATCGGCCGTGCTCAGGGGCGAGCGCCGGAAAGTGCTTTGCGTGAAGGTGACAGCTGACAAGGTGCAGCAGAGCTTTGACTTTGGTAAGAAAGACGTTGCCCACCTCGACGGCGAGGCCGTGAAGCAGGCCCTGCTCGAGGCAGGCCTCTTTGGTTATATCAACCAGCTGCCATATGCCGTGGCCACCACGCCCGACACGGCTCCCAAGGCCATCTTCGTGTCGGTGCTGCGCGACATGCCGCTGGCAGCCGACTTCGGGGTGGAATACCAAGGCAACGAGGCGGCGCTGCAGGCCGGACTGACGGCCCTGTCGCGCATCGCACCCGTGCATGTGGGCATCGGCAGCCAGCAGGCCTCCACGCCGCTGGCATCGCTGAGGGATGTGGAGACACATGTGTTCGACGGACCCTGCCCGGCAGGCAACGTAGGCGTGCAGGTCAACCACGTGGCACCGGTGAGCAAGGGCGAGGTGGTGTGGACCGTGGAGCCCACGGCCGTGATCTTCTTCGGCCGACTGTTGCTCACGGGTAAGGTAGACCTCCGCCGCACCATCGCCGTGGCCGGCAGCATGGTGAGCGAGCCTTCGTACACCGAGGCACCGGTGGGCGCACCACTGGCCGACATCCTCAGGGGCAGGCTCAAGGCCCAGGACCACATCCGCGTGATCAACGGCAACCCGCTCACGGGCACCAAGGCATCGCTCGACGGCTATCTCGGCGCACACACCTCGGAGGTGACCGTCATTCCCGAGGGCGACGACAAGGACGAGATGTTCGGCTGGATCATGCCGCGCACCAACGAGTTCTCGGTGTCGCGCAGCTACCTGTCGTGGCTGATGGGCAGGAACCGCGAGTACGACCTCGACGCGCGCATCAAGGGTGGTGAGCGCCACATGATCATGAGCGGCGAATACGACAAGGTGCTGCCCATGGACATCCTGGGCGAGTATCTCATCAAGGCCATCATCGCCGGCGACATCGACAAGCAGGAAGAGCTGGGCATCTACGAGGTGGCCCCCGAAGACTTTGCCCTGGCCGAGTTTGTCGACTCATCGAAGTTGCCGCTGCAGAAGATCGTGAGAGAGGGTCTCGACATCCTCCGCAAGGAGAACACCTGATGCCAACGGTCGCAGTAACTTTAGCACAACTATACTATAATCTGAAAATATGAATGCTTTAAAAAAATATTTCGATCGCATCAGGCCCAACTTCGAGGAGGGCGGAAAGCTGCATGCCTTCCACAGCATGTTCGACGGATTCGAGACCTTCATGTTCGTGCCCAACACGACGTCGGCCTCGGGCGCGCATATCCACGATGCCATCGACTCGAAGCGTATCATGAGCTTTGTGGTCATCGCCCTGGTGCCGGCCCTGCTCTTCGGTATGTACAACGTGGGCTATCAGAACGCCCTGGCTGCCGGCAAGCTGGCCGAGACCAGCTTCTGGGCCATGTTCTTCTATGGTTTCCTGGCGGTGCTGCCCAAGATTCTGGTCAGCTACATCGTGGGTCTGGGCATTGAGTTTGCCTGGGCACAGTGGAAGCACGAGGAGATACAGGAGGGCTATCTGGTGTCGGGTATGCTCATCCCGCTCATCATCCCCATCAACACCCCGCTGTGGATGCTGGTGGTGGCCATCGCCTTCTGTGTCATCTTCGTCAAAGAGATCTTCGGCGGCACGGGCATGAACGTGTTCAACGTGGCCATCGCCGTGCGTATGTTCCTCTTCTTCTCATACCCCGGCTCGATGACGGGCGACAAGGTATGGGTGGCCAACGACTCTATCTTCGGCTTGGGCTACAGCCTGCCCGATGCCTTCACCGCTGCCACACCACTGGGCGAGGTGGCCCTGGGCCATGCCCCCCACGCCAGCATGTTCGACATGGTGGCGGGCTTCATCCCCGGGTCTATCGGCGAGACCTCGGTCATCGCCATCGCCATCGGTGCCGTGATACTGCTGTGGACGGGCATCGCCAGCTGGCGCAGCATGCTGAGCGTGTTTGTGGGCGGCATCGCCATGGCCTTGCTCTTCTCGGCCACCGGCTCCACGCCCCTGGCATGGTATGAGCACATCATCCTCGGCGGATTCTGCTTCGGTGCCGTCTTCATGGCCACCGATCCCGTGACATCGGCACGCACCGAGACCGGACAGTATATCTTCGGATTCTTCATCGGTGCCATGGCCATCATCGTGCGTGTGATGAACCCCGGCTACCCCGAGGGTATGATGATGGCTATCTTCTTCGGTAACATGCTGGCACCGCTGTTCGACTACTTTGTGGTGCAGTCGAATATCTCGAAGCGTGCCAAACGTGCAATAAAAAAATAAAGGAGGACATCGCATGAAAACAAATTCAAATTCATACACCATTATCTATTCGGTGGTGATGGTGGTCGTAGTGGCTTTCTTGCTTGCCTTTGTCTTCCAGGCCCTCAAGCCGGCACAGGACATCAACGTGGCACTCGACAAACAGAAACAGATACTCTATTCGCTCAACCTTCGTGACCTCGACAATGCCGCCGCTGCCGCCAAGTATAAAGAGGTGGTGCTGGCCGACGAGGTGATCGACGAGAACGGCAAGGTGACCCAGCAGGGTGCCCAGGGTGGTACGGAGGCCGGCTTCAAGCTCAACTCGGCCGACACCAAGGCCGGACGCCTGGCCCTCTACCGCTGTAAGGTGGACGGACAGACCAAGTATGTCATCCCCGTCTACGGCATGGGACTGTGGGGCCCCATCAGCGGCTACATCGCCCTCAACGACGACAAGGCCACCATCTACGGTGCCTACTTCAACCATGAGAGCGAGACCGCCGGTCTGGGTGCAGAGATCAAAGACAACCTGAAGTGGCAGGAGCAGTTCAAGGGCAAGAAGCTGTTTAAGGGCAGCGACACCCAGCACATCGCGCTGGCCGTGGAGAAGAAGATCGACGACCCCGCCACGCAGGTGGATGCCGTCACGGGCGCTACGCTCACCTCCAACGGCGTGACCCTGATGTTCAAGGATTGTCTGGGCAAGTATATCAAATTCTTAAACGAGAAATAACAACTATGGCATTATTATCCAAACAAAATAGAGAGGTGCTCGGCAACCCGCTCAACCTGGACAATCCCATCATGGTTCAGGTGCTGGGTATCTGTTCGGCGCTGGCCGTCACCTCGCAGCTCAAGCCCTCGATCGTGATGGGTCTGGCTGTTACGGTGATCACGGCATTCTCGAATGTGATCATCTCTGTGCTTCGCAACACCATCCCTATGCGCATCCGCATCATCGTGCAGCTGGTGGTGGTGGCCGCGCTGGTGACCATCGTGAGCCAGATTCTCAAGGCCTACTCGTATGACGTGAGTGTGCAGCTGTCGGTGTATGTGGGTCTGATCATCACCAACTGTATTCTCATGGGCCGTCTCGAAGCCTTCGCCATGATGAACAAGCCTTGGCCGAGCTTCCTCGACGGCATCGGCAACGGTCTGGGCTATGCCCTGATCCTGGTCATCGTGGGTGCCGTGCGCGAGTTTCTGGGACGTGGCTCGTTGCTGGGCTTCCAGATCATTCCCGAGAGTGCCTACCAGGCTGGCTATGTCAACAACGGCATGATGACCATGCCGGCCATGGCCCTTATTCTGCTGGGATGTATCATCTGGGTTCACCGTGCTTATTTTTATAAAGAAGAAGATAAGAAGTAACTATGGAACATATTATTAGTCTATTCTTCAGGTCCATCTTCGTGGACAACATGATATTCGCCTTCTTCCTCGGCATGTGTTCGTTCCTTGCCGTGTCGAAGAACGTGAAGACCTCGTTCGGACTGGGTGCCGCCGTGACCTTTGTGCTGGCTGTGACCGTTCCGGTCGACTATCTCTTGCAGACCAAGGTGCTCGACCCCATGGGTCTGTCGTACCTGAGCTTCATCCTCTTCATCGCGGTCATCGCCGGTATCGTGCAGATTGTGGAGATGGTGGTGGAACGCTACACGCCGGCCTTGTATGCCTCGCTGGGTATCTTCCTGCCGCTCATCGCCGTCAACTGTGCCATCATGGGTGCCTCGCTCTTCATGCAGCAGCGCATCAACATGGACCCTATGAACTCGCAATATATCGGCAACGTATGGGATGCCCTGTTCTATGCCATCGGCTCGGGCCTCGGCTGGATGCTGGCCATCGTCTGCATGGGTGCCATACGCGAGAAGATGCAGTATAGCGATGTGCCCAAGCCGCTGCAAGGACTGGGCATTACCTTCATCACCGTAGGACTGATGGCCATGGCCATGATGTGTTTCTCAGGACTTAAAGTATAATAGCAAGTATGGATATCAACTTTATTATAGGTAGTATGGGAGTGTTCCTTGCGGTGATACTCCTCTTGGTCGTCATCCTGCTGGTAGCGAAGAAATATCTCAGCCCCAGCGGTAATGTGAAGATTGTCATCAATGGCGAGCGCACGCTTGATGTGCCCCAGGGTAACAGTTTGATGGCTACCCTCAACGAGAACGGCATCTTCTTGCCTTCGGCATGTGGTGGTAAGGCCAGTTGCGCGCAGTGTAAATGTCAGGTGCTGGAAGGCGGTGGCGAGATTCTCGACTCTGAGCGGTCGCACTTCTCGCGCAAACAGATCAAGGACCATTGGCGTCTGGGATGCCAGACCAAGGTGAAGGGCGACTTCAGCATCAAGATCGATGAGTCGATTCTTGGTGTGAAGGAGTGGGAGTGTACCGTGATCTCGAACAAGAACGTGAGCTCGTTCATCAAGGAGTTTAAGGTGGCTCTGCCTCCGGGCGAGCACATGGACTTTGTGCCGGGCTCGTATGCACAGATCAGGATTCCGGCATACGACACCATCGACTACGACAAAGACTTCGACAAGGAGCTCATCGGCGAGGAGTATCTCGGTCCGTGGAAGAGCTTCAACATCCTCTCGCTCAAGGCCCACAACCCCGAGGACACCGTGCGCGCTTACTCCATGGCCAACTATCCGGCTGAGGGCGACATTATCACGCTCACCGTGCGTATCGCCTCTACGCCGTTCCTGCCCCGTCCGCAGGTGGGCTTCCAGAATGTGCCCACGGGTATCGGCTCGTCGTATATCTTCTCGCTCAAGCCGGGCGACAAGGTGATGATGAGTGGCCCTTATGGCGAGTTCCATCCCCATTTCGAATCTAAGAAGGAGATGATTTGGATTGGTGGTGGTGCGGGTATGGCTCCGCTGCGCTCGCAGATCATGCACATGACCAAGACGCTGCACACCACCGACCGTGAGATGCACTTCTTCTACGGCGCGCGTGCCCTGGGTGAGGCTTTCTTCCTCGAAGACTTCTGGGAGTTGGAGAAAGAGTTCCCCAATTTCCACTTCCACCTCTCGCTCGACCGTCCCGACCCCGTGGCCGATGAGCAGGGTGTGAAATATTATGCCGGCTTCGCTGTCAACTGCATCCGCGACACGTATCTCAAGGACCACGAGGCACCCGAGGACTGTGAGTATTACCTCTGCGGCCCACCCATGCTTATCAAGACCGTGACCGACTATCTCGACTCACTGGGCGTCGATCCCGAGAGCATCATGTTCGACGACTTTGGATAATCGCGCGTCGGAATCCTATCCAACAAACAACAACTCCCCCGTTCCCATATTCGGAACGGGGGAGTTGCTGTTTACTGTTTACGCTCGACACGAGCTTTGGCATGGTGGGCCAATGGCTTATTATGATATGGGGAAGTGTAGGGCGTTCTATGAGTGACATCGGGCTGCCGGTGTGGCTGATGGATGTGAGCGGGCACAAAAAAAGGAGTACCGCCGTACTCCAACCTTGTTAACCTTAAATCTAATACTATGAAAAACACATTGCAAATATAGGAATAATTTGCGAAAGTGAAAGCATCTGCATAGCTTTTCTTTCATATTGTAACTAATATTAACAAGATGGTGCAAGATTTTAAGTTCCTTTTAGTGTCTCACCTTTTAAACTTGCGATACAGCTTCCATCCGAGGATGAAGGCATCGAGTATGCCGGCACCGGTGCTCATGATGCTGTTGATGCGTTTAGACGGGGTGGTGTTCTTGTTGAAGGCTGCCGCTGGGCGTGCGAACAGCGAGTGCCACTGCGTGCGCAGCTTGGAGTCGTCTTTCTGGATATCGGCCAGCAGCATGGCCTTGCGGATCTCGATCTCCTCGATGGTCTTGAAGGTGGTCGGGTTGGTGTTGTTGTTCAGCATATTCATTATTTACTTAGGAGTAGTGAGGCCAGAAATTTGACAAGCGGTCGTTCGATCCATCTTTTCCTGAAGACAACGAAGAGCAGCAGGATGACAAAGTAGAGGGCGGCGATGATGGCAAACGCCCCTACGGTGCCGGCAAGGGGTACGAGGGCATAGGCGGCGGCGAAGCTCAGATAGATGAGCGTCAGGATGAGCAGGAAGCTGAGGATGGCCGTCATGGCGATGGCGGTGAGGATCTTGACGGTCTTCTCTACGATGTCAAATTTGATATATTCGCGCTGCAAGCCGATATAGTGCTTGAGGGTCTCGACAAGCTGTCCGATGGTCTCAATGTTTTGGTCGTTTGAAAACATGCGCTTTGGGAATGAGGGTGATACATAGTCAAAGGGGGGACAAATCCACTGCTGTGGGCTTGCCCCCCCGGGTTGTTACCTGTGGTTACTTATTCTGCACCAGCACCAACGGCCTCCTTGATGTCGTCAACAAGGTCTTCGGCATCCTTGCGGTTGAGCTTGATATCGTGCTTCTTGCAGAAATCGTCAAGCGCGTCGGAAATCTTAGTGCGTGTGTCTTCGCCCTTTTCTGGGGCCAGAAGCAGTCCGAGGGCTGCACCTGCGATGGCGCCACCTAAGAAGGCGCTGATAAATCCAATAGTCTTCATATCTTTCCTTTCTTATTTAATGAGTTATGAATAATCGTTTTTGCAAATATAACGATTATGTTGCATACTGCAAGTTAAGGCAGAACTATTTTTTGTTAAAAAACCTCCATTAGCTTGATTTAACAAACTTTATGCGCCCTTCCCTTATGTTTTTGTAGAATATTTTGTAATTTCGCAAATTAAAGGATGCAATATATCCTGCAAGGAATGAAATAATCATTAACGTCTTACATAATAATAAGAAAGGTATGAAGAAAACATTGGTATTGGGTGCAGCTGTTTGCGTAGCTTTGGCTTTCACGAGTTGTAAATCCCAAGAGAGTGCGTATAAGAAGGCCTATGAGAAGGCCAAGGCTCAGGAAGAGCAGAACCAAGCCCAGTCGGAACCTGTTCAGGAATCGGCTCCCGTGGTGACTCCGCTGGTGGAGAAGCCTGCCACACAGACCACAGTCACCAACGTCAACAATGCCACCGTGCGTACTGAGGATGTGACAGTGGTGAGCGGTGCCGGCCTGCAGGCCTACAGCGTGGTCGTGGGTTCATTCTCACTGAAGGCCAATGCCGAGGGATTGCAGAACACCCTGAAGCAAGGGGGCTACGATGCACAGATTGCCTACAACTCGGCCGTCAACATGTATCGTGTGATCTCTTCGACTTCGTCTGACAAGGCCACTGCCGTGCAGAGCCGTGATGCTATCCGTGGCAGCCAGTATAACCCCAAGAGCGACGCCTGGTTGCTGTTTAAGAAATAAGACCGCTTGGGACGAATATTATCGATCGACTATGGCAAGAAGCGCACGGGTCTGGCCGTCACCGACCCGTTGCAGCTTATTGCCAATGGTCTGACCACTGTTGACACCAAGGACTTGTTCGACTTTCTCTCCTCGTATGTCTTGAAGGAGGAGGTCGAACACATTGTTATAGGCAAGCCCATGCAGCCCAACGGGCAGCCTTCAGAGAACCTCGCCCGGGTGGAGAACTTCGTGGGACGATGGCGCAAGGCCCGTCCAGAGGTGCTCATTGATTATTACGACGAACGATTTACCTCGGTGCTCGCCCATCGTGCGATGATCGAGGGTGGCGTCAAGAAGAAGACAAGGAGAGAGAATAAGGGACTGGTGGACGAGATCAGCGCCACCATCCTGCTTCAGGATTACATGAATTCAATAAAATGATATTACCCATTTTTACTTACGGGCAACCTGTCTTGAGAAAGGTGGCCCAGGATATTCCCACCGATTATCCTGACTTGCAGCAGTTGGTCAGCGATATGTTTGAGACCCTCGAGGCATCGTCGGGCGTAGGGCTTGCCGCCCCGCAGGTAGGCAAGTCGATTCGCGTGGTGGTCATCGACCTTGACGTGCTCAAGGACGATTTTCCCGAGTATGCCGGTTTCCGCCATGCCTATATCAACGGTCACATCGTGGAGGTTGACGAGAAGGCCGGCAAGGAGACCCTCGAAGAGGGATGTCTCTCCATTCCCGGCATGAGCGAGAAGGTGACACGCGCCTTACGCATCCGGGTGCAGTATCTCGACGAGAACCTGCAGGAGCACGACGAGTGGGTGGAGGGCTATCTGGCTCGCGTGATCCAGCATGAGTTCGACCACCTGGAAGGCAAGATGTATGTCGACCGCGTGACACCCCTGCGCAAGCAGCTCATACGCAATAAGCTCCGCTCCATCATGCAGGGCAAGTTCAACGCTTCGTACCGCGTCAAGCAGATCCGCAAGTAGCGCCCGGCCCCCTCGGGGGCGGCGCAGGCTTTCTAATAACACCCTGGCAGATGAAGAGCAGAGTCATAGCCCTGTTGTTAGCCCTGATGGCCGTCGGCCGCATGGGCGCCCAATATAACGTAGACCGGCTGATCACCAGCGGTGAGGTAGCGCTTCACTACGAGGACTACGTGCTGTCTATACAATATTTTAACAAGGTGCTGGCCCTGAAGCCTTACCTTTGGCTGCCGTGGTACGACCGTGCCGTGGCCAAGTTCTATCTCGACGACTTCGTGGGGGCCGAGGCCGATGCCTCCAAGGCCATCGAGCTCAACCCCTACATCGAGCAGATCTTCGACCTGCGTGCCATCTCGAGTATCAGGCAGGAGAAGTATGCTCAGGCCATTGCCGACTACGACAAGGCCATACGCCTCAATCCCGGCGTGTCGAGTTTCTGGCTCAACAGGGCCATCTGCCGCATGAATGTCAAAGACTACGACCAGGCCCTGCTCGATGCCGACTCGATCATCAAGCGCTGGGCCAAGGTGCCCACGGCCTACTCGCTCAAGGCCGAGGTCTATCTGGAGAAGAAAGACACGCTCAAGGCCGATACATGGCTGACCAAGAGTCTGGAGGTAGACCCGTATAACGCCGATGCATGGACCACACGCTCGTATATCGCCTTGAACAGGCGCGACTGGCGCACGGCCGACACCTGCCTCAGCAAGTCGATACACCTCAGACCCAAGGTGGTGAACAACTATGTGAACCGTGCCCTGGCGCGGCTCAACCTCAATAACCTGCGAGGGGCCATGGACGACTATGACATGGCCATCGACCTAGACCCCAACAATTTCCTGGCCCACTACAACCGTGGACTGCTGAGGGTGCAGCTCGGCGACGACAACCGCGCCATCACCGATTTCGACTTCGTCATCAAGATGGAGCCGCAGAACTTCATGGCTATCTTCAACCGGGCCTTGCTCCACGACAAGACAGGTAACCTGAGGGCTGCCATCAGCGACTACACTACCGTCATCGACCAGTTTCCCAACTTCTGGACGGGTTTGAGCCAGCGAGCCAACGCCTACCGGCGGCTGGGCATGACGGCCAAGGCCGAGATGGACGAGTTTAGGATCTTCAAGGCACAGATGGACAAGCAGCTCGGTATCCAGCAGCGGTGGAGCCGCAGCAAGATCAAAGAGATGCGCAAGCGCTCGGAGATCGACCCCAACAAATATAACAGCATCGTGGTGGAAGACAAGCAGCAGGTGGAGCACGAATACAAGAGCGCCTACCGCGGTGCCATCCAGAACCGCGAGGTGGCCATGGAACTGCTGCCCACCTATCAGCTCTCTTACTTCACGTTCTCCAACGGTGTGCATGGCTACCAGGCCTACGATGCTGAGGTCGATGCTTTCAACACACGGCAGTCTCCGCTGCAACGGCTTCATGTGACGTGCAACCAGGGGCGTGTGAAGCTTTCCGACGTACAGTCGAAGCAGATCTTCCAGCTGATTGACGCTCTGTCGGTGGGCATCGCCGAGGAAACCGACAAGGCCACTGTTTCTGCCCTCAAGTTGCAGCGCGCCGTGGCCTATGCCGAGGCACAGAACTATGCCGACGCCATCGCCGACCTTGACGACTATGTGGCGGCTGAACACTCTTCGGCCATGGGACGCTGGCAGCGTGCCGTATGTCAGATGATGCTCAACGACTATGATGCCTCCAAGGGACAGAACGTGGGCATGAAGGCCGCACAAGTGGAGGGCGACTTTGCTGAAGCCATCAAACTGGCACCACGCAATGCCTACCTCTATTACGACCGTGCCAATTTCTTTGCCCAGTCCAAGAACTACGGCAAGGCCATTACCGACTATTCACAGGCCATACAGCTCGATGCCAACCTGGCAGAGGCCTATTTCAACCGCGGACTGGTGTACTATTATCAGGGCAACATCCAAGCCGCCCAGCGCGATCTCAGCAAGGCGGGCGAGCTTGGGCTCTACAGTGCCTACGCCTTGAGCAAACAGCTGACGAAGAAGAAATAGAACGCCTACGTCCTGCGCAAGTGGCTGGCGAACAAGAAACTGGGATTACAGGGAGCTGAGGAGTTAAAAAGTTAACTCCTCAGCTCCCTGTAACCTTATATGCCCCTCTCTTCACATCATTTTGAACAACGGATGCTGCGGATTCTACTGATTTCCATCCGACACCTTTCGATTATACGGAGTATCTCGTCGGCGGTGGACGTATGACACAGAACCTGCGACCGCTGTCCTGCGCCAATCATTCCATTCACCTCCTGTTTTCTTGACTTCTATATTATTCCTCAGATTTCGAGGATTCGACCCATGCTTTGAGTCGTTCATACGATAATACGGAGACTCGCGGCAGCATAGGCGCACTCCGGCTTTTGCGCAGTATTCCTTCACTTCCTATGTGCTGACCCAAAAAATATCTTCCTAAATCATATTCTCTTTTGGAAAATAAGTATTACTTTTGTGGTGATTTAAATAAAACTAATTTGTAATATGGTTAAAATCACATTTCCAGACGGTTCTGTTCGTGAGTATGAGCAGGGCGTAACTGGCTTACAAATCGCAGAGAGCATCTCGCCGGCTCTCGCCCGTGACGTTGTATCTTGCGGGATCAATGGTGAGACCACCGAGTTGAATCGTCCCATCCAGACGGACGCAACCATCGTATTCTACAAATTTGAAGACGAGGAAGGCAAGCACACCTTCTGGCACACGTCAGCCCACCTGCTGGCCGAGGCCCTGCAGGAGCTCTATCCCGGCATCCAGTTCGGGTTTGGTCCGGCCATCGAGAACGGCTTCTTCTACGATGTCATGCCCGCCGAGGGACAGACTATCTCTGAGAACGACTTCCCCAAGATTGAGGACAAGATGCGCGAGCTGGCCAAGAAAAACGAGGCCGTGGTGCGCCGAGAGGTGGGCAAGGCCGATGCCATCAAGGAATTTACCGCCGACGGACAGCAATATAAGGTGGAGCACATCGACCAGGATCTGGAAGACGGCACCATCTCTACATACACCATGGGTAACTTCACCGACCTCTGCCGTGGCCCGCACCTGGTGAGCACCGGGCTCATCAAGGCCATCAAGATTACCAGCGTGGCCGGTGCCTTCTGGCGTGGCGATGCCAAGCGCGAGCAGATGACGCGTATCTATGGCATCACCTTCCCCAAGAAGAAAATGCTCGACGAGTATCTCGTGATGCTCGAGGAGGCCAAGAAGCGCGACCATCGCAAGATTGGCAAGGAGATGGAGCTCTTCATGTTCTCCGACCGTGTGGGTAAGGGTCTGCCCATCTGGCTGCCCAAGGGCACACAGCTGCGCCTGCGCCTGCAGGAACTACTGCGCCGACTGCTCAAGCCTTACAACTATCAGGAGGTCATCACACCGGGCATCGGTGGCAAGAACCTCTATATCACCTCGGGCCACTATGCCCACTACGGCAAGGATGCCTTCCAGCCCATCCACACCCCCGAGGAGGACGAGGAGTATATGCTCAAGCCCATGAACTGCCCGCACCACTGCGAGATCTACGCTCGCAAGCCTCGCTCGTACAAAGACCTGCCGCTGCGCATCGCCGAGTTTGGCACGGTGTTCCGCTACGAGAAGAGCGGTGAGCTGCACGGACTGACGCGCGTGCGCACCTTCACGCAGGACGATGCACACATCTTTGTGCGCCCCGACCAGGTGAAGGCCGAGTTTGAGAACAATATCGACATCATCCAGAAGGTGTTCCGCATCTTCGGCTTCGACAACTACGAGGCACAGATCTCGCTGCGCGACCCCAAGGACACCGAGAAGTATATCGGCTCCAGCGACATCTGGGAGGAGAGCCAGAACGCCATCCGCGAGGCCTGCAAGGAGAAGGGCATGGAAGCTCGCGAGGAGGAGGGCGAGGCAGCCTTCTATGGTCCGAAGCTCGACTTCATGGTCAAGGATGCCATCGGCCGCAAGTGGCAGCTGGGCACCATCCAGGTAGACTATAACCTGCCGCAGCGCTTCAAGCTCGAATATACCGCCGAGGACAACAGCAAGCAGACACCGGTGATGGTACACCGCGCACCCTTCGGTTCGCTCGAGCGTTTCACCGCCGTGCTCATCGAGCACACCGCCGGTCACTTCCCCCTGTGGCTCACGCCCGACCAGGTGGCCATCCTGCCCATCTCCGAGAAGTACAACGACTACGCCCTCGAGGTGAAGAAGTATTTCGACAGTCAGGATGTGCGTGCCTACATCGACGACCGCAACGAGAAAATTGGCCGCAAGATCCGCGACAACGAGCTCAAGCGCGTGCCTTACATGGTGGTGGTAGGCGAGAAGGAGTCGGCCGAGGGCCTCGTCTCCATGCGTAAGCAGGGTGGCGGCGAGCAGGCCACCATGAGCATGGCCGACTTCGCCCAGCGTATCAAGGACGAGGTTGCCGACCAGCTCAAGGAGATCGACGGGTAAGTTGGTTTGCTGGCCCTAGTTAATAAGTGGGTTGGTGTGATGGTGTGTTGGTAATTGCCAACGCGCCATCCACCAACCCTCTTTTTTATATTATCCCACAACCCACATATTGTCACAACCTCAGGACGTTCTCCCATCAGACCCGCAGGCGAGCAGAGGAGAACCACAGAAAGATAAGCCCCTCCCCAGTCCTCCCCGTGGGAAAGCCCCTCCCCAGCCCTCCCCGTGGGGGCGGGAGAGGCTGGCGCGATGGGGCACGCAGAGTCGCAGAGTTTAGGAGCCTAGTGATGTGGGTGTGCAGGTTCCGTGTGATCAGTTGCCGCGACGCGGCATCCGTTCCATCGAAATGTGCCGGATGGTTTTCTGTGAGATCCGTGTTATCCGTGTTTAAAAAAACTGAGGTGGCCCCTCCCCAACCCTCCCCGTGGGGGAGGGAGAGGCTGGCGCGGAGGTTTTTATCTCTCGCAGGTTTCGTGTTATCTGCTCATCGCGCAGCGATGCTTCGCATTCTAAACGTGCCAGTCGTGGCTTCTGTTACATCGGTGTAATCTGTTGTTCAAACAATTTAATGTAAACCAGCTCACTAACCACTATCTCACTAACAACCATCCCTCCAATCTACCAACCATCCAACAAACTAACAAACTAGCCAACTAGCAAACCAACAATCCAACACACTAACAAACCATCCTCCCCCCACCAAAAACTCTCTCCCTTTTTGTTTACTTTCCAATTTTATTGCTACCTTTGCATCCGCAATAGGTTCTCCATAGCGGAGATTAAAAAGGGAACCGGGTGTAAGTCCCGGACAGTCCCGCTGCTGTGATCGGCATTGTCGACAGGCACCATGTCACTGACCGCTTGGTCGGGAAGACGCCTGTCTGACGCCGTAAGTCAGAAGACCTGCCATTGCATGATTACTTTTTCGGTTCTCGAGGAAGAATGAGAAAAGAGACGCTCATGACACTTTTGCTGTCCTTATGCTCCCTGGGGCTATGGGCACAGCGCGACTCCATCCTGCTTAGCGGCGTGGAGGTGCTGGGCGT
This sequence comes from Prevotella sp., assembly GCA_041856205.1. Lineage (GTDB taxonomy): Bacteria > Bacteroidota > Bacteroidia > Bacteroidales > Bacteroidaceae > Prevotella. The sequence goes on along the minus strand of JBHAFS010000002.1, from coordinate 20,446 downwards.
GGCCTCGGGCAACAACGTGCAGTCGACGGTGCCCCGCCAGCAGGTCTCGCGCGACGACATGGTTCGAATGGGCATCTTCTCCATCGAGGATGCCCTCAAGCACGTGTCGGGCGTCACCGTCAGAGACTATGGTGGGGCAGGGGGCATGAAGACGGTGTCGGTGCGTGGCATCGGTGCCAAACATACCGCCGTGGTCTATGACGGCGTGGCGCTCAGCGACTGCCAGACGGGCGAGATCGACCTCAGCCGTTACAGTCTGGCCAACATGCGCAGTCTGATGCTCACCGTTGGCGATGGCGACAACATCTTCGTGCCGGCACGCAACATTGCCTCGGCTTCGGTGCTCGACATGTCTACCGACATCAGCACGGGCATGGCCCAGGGACGCGACCTGCGGGTGGGCTTGTCGGCTGGAGCCTGGGGCACGGTGGAGCCTTCGCTCTTCTGGCGTACGCCGCTTGGCAGTCGCCTCACGCTGAGCATGCAGGGCGACTATATCTACACCGAGGGCAACTACCCCTTCACCCTGACCAACGTCGACCTGGTGACGCGCGAGCACCGGCAGAACAGCCGCATGAGCAGCGGCCACGGTGAGCTCAACCTGGCCTGGCACCCTGCCCAGGGGCAGGCTGTCAGCCTCAAGGCTTATTACTACGACAATGCCCACCGGCTGCCCGGCATCGTTCACCTCTATACCCAGGACAACGACGAGCGCCTGCACGACCGCAACGCCTTCGGGCAGGCGTCATACCTCGGGCTGCTTAGCCAGCGTCTGTCGCTGAAGGCGGCTGCCAAGGTCAACTGGGTGGCCACGCACTATCATGTGGGCATACCCAGCGGTGGCGTGAAGAGCGAGAGCTACTGGCAGCGCGAATACTACGCCACCACGGCATGGCTCTACGTCCCCACCCAGTGGCTGTCGGTCGACTATTCGCTCGACTATGCCCTCAACAACCTCAACAGCACGCTCACCACACCCACGGCGACGGTAGGTGGTGCCGTGAGCGTGCGCCCCTATCGCCACAGCATTCTCCAAGCCCTCTCGGCCAAGGTGCAGCAGGGCAGACTCACTGCCGTGGCACGCCTGCTGCGGTCAGACTATCTCAACGGCGTGGCCGAGGGCGAGGCATCGGCCGATGCCCACCGATGGTCGCCCTCCGTATCGCTGTCGTGGCGCCTGCTGCCCCGGCGGCAGCTGTTTGTCAGGGCGTTCTGGAAGAGCGTCTTCCGCGTGCCTACATTCAACGAACTCTATTATTACCATATCGGCAGCACCACGCTCAAGCCCGAGAACACCAGTCAGTGGAACCTCGGTCTCACAGGCGAGCTGCCTGGCAGCAAGGTCTCTGTGCGTTTCTCGGCCGACGGCTATCTCGCCCGCGTGACTGACAAGATAGTGGCCATTCCCTTCAACATGTTTGTGTGGCGCACGATGAACGTGGCACGCGTCGACGCCACCGGTGCCGACCTCACCCTAGGCATCACCGGCCAGCTCGACCGGCGGCAGCAGCTGGAGCTGACGGGCAACTACAGCTTGCAGCGCGTGCAAAACCACACCCGCCGCGAGTCGCCCAACTACGGCAATCAGATTGCCTACATTCCCGAGCACACCTTCTCTACCTCGCTCACATGGCTCAACCCCTGGGTGGGTGTGGCCTTTACGGTCGACGGGATGAGCAGTCGGTGGGCTACCAACGAACATGCCGACGGCACGCGCATCGCCGGTTTCGCCGAGCTGGGCCTGTCGGTGTTTCGTACCCTCAGGCTGAAGCAGTCGAACCTTACGCTGCGTGCCGGCATACAGAACTTCCTCGACCAACAGTATGACATCGTGGCCCACTATCCCATGCCGGGCCGGGCATGGAAGGTGTCGGCCATCTTCGAACTGAGGTGAGCACGACTGTTAATGACATATATATATAATTTTACACTTAACATGAACACTGCAATGAAAAAGTATTTATCCATGGCCGCCTGCCTGCTGATGGGCCTGTCGGTCTTTACCGCGTGTGACGATGATAACAGCGACAAGCCCCATGAGGGTCTCAAGAGCGTGGCCGACGGTGTCTTCGTGCTCAACCAGGGCAGCTACTTCTCACAGATCAACGGCAGCCTCGACTATTATGCCTACGGCACCTCATCACTCACGCCCACCCGAGATATCTTCAAGACGGTCAACGGCCGCTCGCTGGGCGGTACACCCAATGACGCCGTGATCAACGGCAAGGGCGAGATGTATATTGCCAGCACCGACGAGAACCGCGTAGAGATCACCGATGCCAAGACCATGAAGTCGGTGGCCGTGGCCAAGATTGTCAAACCGCGCTCCCTGGCATACGACACCGATGCCGTGTATGTGTCGTCGTACACCGGCAAGGTCTACAAGATCGACGCCACCAGCCATGAGCTTGTCGACAGTTCGGCCGTGGTAGGCACCAACCTGGAGGGCATCGCCGTGGCCAACGGCAGCGTGTATGTGTGCAACTCGTGGAATGCCGACTATACCTACAACAAGAATGTGGTGAAGCTCAGCACCTCGCTCGACAAGCTCAAGGACATCACCGTGGTGACCAACCCCACCAAGCTCATTGCCTCGGGCAACAACATCTTTGTGGTGAGCCAGGGCAACTACAATGACGTGAAGCCTGCCGTGCAGCAGCTCAACGCCGCCACCGACGAGGTAATGCTCATTGGCCAGGCCACGATGGCCGCCGTGGCAGGCGACCGCCTCTATATGGTCAACGCCCCCTACGGCGTGAAGCCCACCTATTCTTATTATAGCCTCTCAGCCCATACCGTTACCACTTGGATTACCGGTACCGAAATCTTCAGCCCTTATGCCATCGGCGTAGACCCCATCACCAACCGCGTGTATATCACCTCGCTGAGCGAGAACCCCGACATGCCCGGCACTGCCAGCTACACCGGCGACGGTTATCTGGCCGTGTATGATCACACCGGTTCGTTCATGGGCAAGTACGCCTGTGGCGTCTGTCCCGGCACCATTGTCTTTGCCTACCACTTTGAAGTGGTGAAGTAAACACCATGCTGATGAGACACTTGCAACTGCTGGGAGTGGGTGTCGCCAGTCTGCTGCTGGCCTCGTGTGGCAATGCCGCGAGGCAGGGTGGGAGGCAGGGCGACACCCTCTCTCTGCGTTATGCCCGTCTGCTCACGGTGGTGGAGGGGCCGCAACGCGGCGTGCAGGCCATTGTGGCCGATCCCTGGCAGCAGGGCATGGTGCTGCAGCGTTATGAGTCGCCCAAGCCTCTGCGCCGCGTTGTGGTGTTCACGGCCGCCCATTGTCAGCTGCTGGTGAGTCTCGGATTGGCCGACCGTATCGTTGGTGTGTGCGACCTGCGTTATATGCTCGTCCCCGAAATCCGCCAAAGGGCGAAGGCCGGTCGCATTGTCGACTGTGGCGATGCCATGAGCCCTGACCTCGAGAAGATCATCGACCTGCACCCCGACGCCATTATCGTGAGTCCCTTCGAGGACAGCGGAGGCTTCGGCAAGCTCGAGCAGTTGGGCATTCCCATCATCCAGGCCGCCGACTACATGGAAACGTCGGCATTGGGGCGTGCCGAGTGGATGCGCTATTATGGTCGCCTCTTCGGCGAGGGTGGCCGCGCCGACTCGCTCTTCCACGTTGTCGACTCCACCTACCGTCATCTCAAGGCCTACGCCGCCAAGCTGCCCCTGGGCCGCAGCATCCTCACCGAGCGCAAGACGGGCGCCACGTGGTACACGCCAGGCGGGCGCAGCACCATGGCGACCATCATCAGCGATGCCCACGGCCGCTACGCCTTTGCCGACGACACCCACAGCGGCAGTCTGGCACTATCGGTGGAACAGATCCTCGACAAGGCCGGCGAGAGCGATGTGTGGGCCTTCAAATACAATGGCTCGGCGATGATGACACGTGCCGACCTGCTGCGCGAGTACCACGGCTACAAGGCGCTCAAGGCCTTTCGCACGGGTACCATCTATGAGTGCAACACATCGGTGGTGCCCTACTTCGACGAGACGCCCTTCCGCCCCGACTACCTCCTGTGCGAGATGATTCTGCTGTTGCACCCCCACGTGACGCTCGCTCCACTGCGCTACTACCAGCATATCGACATCGAGCGGAGTAACGCCGCGTGCAACGAAAACCGCAGCCACTGACAATAGACCGACCTTTGCCTGCGTTATACAACTATGAAGATGGCCCGCACCTATGGCATACTCACCCTGCTCCTGCTCCTGCTGTTCGGCTTGAGCCTCCTCCACGGAAGTGTTGACATTCCTTGGAGCGAGGCTGTCGCTGTGTTGACCGGAGGCTCAGCTGCCCGCGAGAGCTGGCGGTTCATCATCATCGAGAGCCGGTTGCCGCAGGCCCTCACGGCGCTGCTGGCAGGAGGGGCGTTGTCGGTGAGCGGACTGCTGTTGCAGACCGCCTTCCGCAACCCGTTGGCTGCCCCCGACATCTTTGGCGTGACGAGCGGTGCCAGTCTGGCCGTAGCCCTGCTCACCCTCACCCCGGCAATGGTCCTTGCGGGGGCGTGGTCGTATGTGTCGTCGGTGGCGGCGGCCTTTGCAGGTGCCATGGCCGTCACCTTGCTCATCTGGATGCTGAGCCGTGTGGTGCGCAGCAATGTGGTGCTCATCATCATCGGCATCATGATTGGCTACCTCGCCTCCAGCGGCATCACGCTGCTCAATTTCTTTGCCACCGAGGAGGGCGTGAAGAACTACGCCGTATGGGGCATGGGCAATTTTGGCAACGTGTCGCTGGCACAGATGCCTTTCTTCGCCTTTGTCACCCTCGGGGCCACCGCCTCCACGCTGCTGCTCATGAAACCGCTCAACGCCCTGCTCATGGGCGAGCGCTATGCCGCGAGTCTGGGTATCGACGTGCGCCGCGCCCGCAATATCCTGCTGGCCCTCACCGGACTGCTCACCGCCGTGGTGACGGCGTTCTGCGGTCCGATAGCCTTCATCGCCCTTGCCGTGCCCCATATCGCGCGCCTGCTGCTGCGCACGTCTAACCACCGTCAGCTGCTGCCCGTCACCATCCTCACCGGCAGTGCCATCGCCTTGCTGTGCAACGTGCTCACCACGCTGCCGGGCAGTGGGGGTGTGATGCCGCTCAATGCCGTCACGCCGCTCATCGGCGTGCCGGTCATCATCTATGTGATACTCAAAAGACAATGATACGATGATCACCACCAAGAAAGGAGACCAGGGACAGACCTCCCTCTACGATGGCACACGGGTCGACAAGGACGACTTGCGCATCGAGGTCAACGGACAGCTCGACGAGCTGAACAGTCTGCTGGGCCTGTGCAAGGCGTTTAGCCACGGCCCCGAGCCCTATGAGACGCTGCAGCGCGAGCTTATGCTGCTCATGGCGGCCGTGGCAGGACGTCACGACGACCTCGACACGCTGCAGGCGGCGGTCAGCCGTATGGAACAGTTTGTTGCCGATGTCACGCGCAACATGCCCTTTGCCTTTGTGCTGCCGGGCAGTTCACTGCTCGACGCCGCCCTCCACATGGCACGTTCCAAGGCGCGCACCTGCGAACGCAGAATGGTGACGCTACATCACACCGCCCCCCAGCCCCCCGTCCTGCTCATCTACCTCAACCGCCTTTCCGACTATCTCTTTGCATTGACGAAATAAAAAACTCTCTTTCGGCAATACTGTGAGGGTGTCGTCAGCCAGCACCGAGCTTTACGAAGGGGAGGGCGGATGCTGTGTTGTGGATAGAGCGAAAATGTAGTTGGTGGTCGGTGGGCGAGTTGGGAATCCACAACTTGATATACCCACTGGCACTGTATTTCTCTTCCATGTGCTGTGCAAAACGTTGCCATTGTTTCTCGCGGTCGTATTCGGGGTAGTGCTCGAGGTCATATTCCACCGCCCTGCCAAACACCGTCTCTGGGTCTAAGTCGCGGTCGGCCTCAGCCACAATCTTGCCGTAGATACTCCGCGGCTCGTGCGATGCCGAAGCCCTGTGGTCCTCCACCGCCTCACGCATGATCTTGATCTGCTCGGGCGAGAACCATCGTTTCAGTCGGGAATCGGCCGCAAGAATCTTCCCTCCCGTGATGTGATGGATGGCCCTTGGACCGCTCATACCCAGGTCGTGATAAGCCGCAGCCGTGTACACCATATTGATATCGGCACCCGTCTGACGCGCGAGCACCAACGCATTGGCAATGACCCGCTGCACATGGCCCACCCCATGCGACCGCCTAGTCAAAGAACAGAAAAAAGAAAGGAATACAAATATTTTATCATCAACTTATACTATTTTGTTACACTTGTACTATATTGTCAGATTGATATTATTTTGTCATGACATATCTTGATTTATAAACCCAAAATGAGATTGAAGGATATACCAGCATCGAGCAGGCAGTTAATATCGTGAGAGAAAAATGATAAAACAAGTTCCCTTTTCGTGAATTGTTGGTCAATATTTCGATTAAATGATGTCATAATTAAGGAAATAAGCGGATAGACACAAAATAGTGTGTTATATATTAAACTTATGTTAAATATTAGTATGTTAACAGAAGAATATTAAGTAAAAGGGAGAATATAGTATAACTTTGCATAGCAAATTCACAAGTAATAATTACAATATCCAGAATTATCACCTTGCCGAAACAGACCAAACAGCAGGTGAACTAGAATACTACAACGTATCCAAGATACAAAATATAGCGGAAACGCGATATCAAAATACAAACAAATTGTCAGATTGCTCCTAGACCAAAAGTCTTGGGACAGTGTGGCAGTGTGGTCACCACTAAAAGTCGTCGGCAGCTTCGCACCTGAAACAGGTTAAGATGCCGATAAATGATAATAAATAAATCAGAATAGTTAAACCAATCCAAAACAAAGATGAAGAGAGTATTTCCAATGGTACTTCTGTTCTTGCTAGCAACGAAAGTTTTGTTAGCCTCGAGCACTACTTTGACAGGTATACCCATTTTGAACAGGACATCACACCATGATGGCAAATGGGAAGAGTCAGTCACGAGTAGAATGATTATCTCCCAAAAGGTTTATGTTTCGCGAACTTCTGAAATATTAACCTGACCACCCCTTCCTGACTTAATTAACCGTTACGTAATGTAAACAAACTTAAATTAAATTAATATCTTTCCAATGAGAACCTATTTCAAAAAATCGCCAGAATATGATAGAAGATTATCAGGCGAAAGTCTTTGCTCCATACTAATTTCGAGAACTATCATATTGTTAATCACGCTCTGTGCATTTGGTGTACGCAGTTATGGACAAAGACCTACTGTGGCACAGTATAAGACAGCAGATCAATGCTATATCAAGATATATCAAAGCCTAACAACTGATGATGCACGTGCTTTGAGAGCAGCGATTGATGATGCGGGTTATACAAATATCAACATTTCCACCCAGAATGGTTACAAACTGACCATGGATGATGTTAAGTTGATTTTCAGACAATATGGTGCCAGTGCTGATGGCAACTACCCTGAAGCCACTGATAACACCAACAACACAGGCAATGTGAATGACAGCTATCCCAGTGTCGTACCAATGTACACATGTACCACGTTGAGTCTGAAAGATGCAGACTTCGCTGATGAATGCTTCAGTTCGATATCAGGTACCACCGACTATGGTAATTATGTGGGACATCTATTTAATCTGCAAAACTTAACCACTTCAAAGACTGCGCAAGGGCCTGACATGAGAGGTACAAATACAAAGAACACACTGGTAAGCATGAAAATACCGAAACTAGGTGCCAACGACACAAACGACAAGGCTACAGCAACTGTAGGTATGTTTACCGGATTTACTGCACTGACGACTATCGACCTCAACACATGTGCAAAGGGTGACATTCCCACCTCGGCCTTCCAGGGATGCACAGCCTTGTCGCAGGTCAAGATCACGACCACCGGATTACAAACTATTGGCGATTATGCATTTCAGGGCTGTTCAAGTCTACACAAAGTGAGTTTTCCCTATGGTGTTACCAAAATAGGAGTCCAGAGTTTTGCCAACTGCGACCTCACGCAATTGACTCTGCCCATCACTTTAGAGACCATTGCTCAATTTGCTTTTCTCAGCAATACAAATCTCAAGACAGTGAGGATACCCGCCAGCGTAATCTTGGTAGAGTCTGGCGCTTTTAACAACAACTCTAGTCTTGATAACGTTTATCTCTTGGGCGAGAACACCAAGGCTCAAGCCAGTGCCTTTATCACCAACATGACATGTGATGGCTTCACCTATGAAAACACCTATAATTCGGATGCAGATTTTAATGGCACGTTTTCCAAAAACCACTGGACCAATCCTAATGTGACTACTGGAACAATGTCTCCGGTATTGCTTCATGTTCCAAATACTGATACCTCACGTAAGCGATATCTTAATCCTTTCCTGTTCTTCATTGATGATGATGAGGCCCTAAATGCGCTGGCAGAAATATATAAAGCCTACGGTGCCAAGACCATTGATTATAACACTTTTGATGCCAAGCGCAATGAATGGTTCGCTACATGGAACCCAAAATATCCTGGCAACACGGTTGGAAATTATATGTGGGATATTTATAACTATATGCAGGCACGATATGTAGATCCAGAAAAGAAAGTCGATATTACAACATCCAGCGGTGAAACTGTCCAAGTGGACTATTGGTTGACGATTCGTCCATGGGAGATAGATTCCCGGGGACATCGCTATCCGAAGAAAGACGCAAACAATCAATTCAACTCGCCCATTCACTTTGAAGAAAGTGCTGACTACCAAGGCTGGAACCAGTTCCTGCTGGCAGCTCCAGATGCCTACGAGAGTCGCGACTCGGTTGTGATTCCAACATTTGCTGGAGACCACTGGTATTCTATGTGTCTGCCGTTTCCGATGACAAGGGCACAGATTGACGAGGCCTTTGGTGGAGGTACAGAGGTATGCGAATTTACAAAAGTTGTGAAAAAAACTGATGGGACCATCACCTTTTATTTCACAGAGAAGGTTGTTGGGAATGGGGTTTACACCCACGAACATCATCCATATATGATTCGTCCCGAGCTCACTAGTGCCACGATGCCTGCCGGGCTTCCTGGACAGCGTGTAATCTATGACGTAGACATCAACACTGTAACATCATCATATCCTGGTTCGCCTACCGATGAGAATAATATGGTAAAAGTACCTTATTATGACCAGACTAATCCAGAGAATGAGATTATGCATGAAAATGCCTTTACCTTCTACGGTAATGAGAGCGAAGGGCAAGTCATCCCCGGAAATCGCTATTTCTGGGCCTGGAACACCACTCAGAATATTGGTAGTTTCTTCCATTCGGCCGCTACGATGGCCAAAGATATCGCTTGGCCTAAATACACAGCCATTGTGAAGCCCGAAAACACAGACTATGCGTCCAGTGCTAAAGGAAACATGCAGATGATTGATTGGGTAGATGAATCAGATACGACAACGAACTTGGTGTTGATTTCTGTTGACACAAAAAAAGCCTGTCATGACAACAAGGTCTATAATCTTAATGGACAGTATGTGAGTGACAGTCTGAGCGGCCTTCAGCGAGGTATATACTTACTGAATGGGAAGAAGTTTGTAGTAAGATAAAAAAACATATTACGTAAAGATGGAAAAAAAGATGGATACTAAAAAATATTATACCAAACCACTCATCGAGATCATTCATTGCCAGCCAATTCAAGCGCTCTGTACAAGTATCACCAAGACATGGTCATTAGGTGACTGTTCAGGTGTGGAGCCATTGGATGGTCGCATGATTGAGACTGATGGGACCAACTTTGACGGTTGGGAGGTTCAGTCCAAAAAATACAATGTAGACTGGGATGAATGGTAAAACGCAAAAAAGAATGCCACTATGTTTTTCGACAAGTTGGCTACATGCAGATCAATAACAACTGACTTCAGTAACCATTCAATTTAGGCCGTCATGTAATCATACAAAAAATCCCGAGGTTATTCTCGGGATTTTTTGGTTCGTGGGATAAAGAGATAATGTGGTTGATTGTTGATACGCAGTAGGAATGAAGCAAGCCGACTGACTACTGGGTAGCCTCGACCTTGCCTTTCGATAGCATCCATCAGGCGTATCTATACTTGCCGCTACCTGGGCTGAATACCATGGGAGCGTGGTTCGACTCGAAGTAGAGCGTGGTTCGACTCGAAGCAGAGTGTGGTTCGACTCGAAGCAGAGTGTGGTTCGACTCGAAGCAGAGTGTGAATGGGCTGTTGGCGCAACACGACTAAACAACGCACATGTCGTCGCAAAGGTGTGGCCGGGGCTCAAAAGAAGTGCAATGGGGGAATCTGGTTGCTTTCTTCGAGGTGCCATGCCTCAGAGGGGCATGACACATTCGTACAAATGGAGAAAGTCCTCGCTAAAGAAATACCGTCATTTCTTCCTGACGGGCCACACACCATTTTGCGTGATGAACAATTGTTTTTAATTGTTCTCATCTGTGGCAGAAACAAGTCCACTACACGCTTACTGAACTGTATTCAGACTTCCTCACCGCCATCTTGACAATCTTGGCAGGTAACGACTTGAAGAGAGCCGCTGCGTTCTCCCAAGGTGCCAGCCAGAACATCGACAAATAATGGTTTATTTTCAAAGAGAAAGCCTCAAGGTTGTATTTCCATCCTGACCGCACGGCAGTCTGGCGTCCATACTTTCCAAAGTTCCCGCGTTTGAAGACAATGTTTAGGATGCGCTCTTCGTATTTCCGGGCACGCTTGCTCAGCGGCAGCACCATAGCCTCTTGGGGCAAACCTAGTTTGTCGACCAAGACAGCTTGAATGGCAGCAAATGCCTTGGTGAATCCCAGCTTCCGCAACTGCCGACGCAGCAAATCCTTGCATCCCTCGTCGTGGGCGGCATGATGAAGCAGTATGGCGACATCACAAAACTGGCGCAACCCCACGCCAAGTTCGATGAGATGGTGGTAGAGGTGGAGGAAGGTATAGAGGATGTTGAGGCTCCGGGGCAATACCGGCACTGATACGCCCTCGATGTCTATGTGTTCCCATGTTGCCTGTGCTATCATTTCATCGAAGCGCGACTGGTTGCGGTGCGAAGAGAATTTCATCAGGCAGAAGTGCATTTCGTAAGTAACCTCGTTGTGGTCGAAATGCAAGTGCTGTTCATCCTCCTCCTCATCCATCTCGATGCTGACCTGCCAGTTGTCTTGGATGATAGCCTTGCATCGGTCGAAATCGTCGGGGTAGCAGTAGAAGTCGATGTCACCGCTCACGCGGTTCTCAGGGTGGGGATAGCGTGCGGCAGTGGTCTGTCCCTTGACGATAAAAAACTTGATGTGGTGTCTGGTGAGCAAGGTGCATAGGGCACCCATCTCCTTGTTCATGAGTGAGTTTTTCTCTCCAATCCTTCCCGTCCGCATCATTGTCTCAGCCAAGTCATACTTGTCGAGTCTGACGTTCTGGTTCATGAGCGAGGCCCCCAGCAGACCATCGACGGTCTGCATCTGAGCCATGTCCATCAGTTCGCGATAAAATCCTCGTTCCAGTCGCGCTCCCGGTGGCAGGGACTGCTGCCATAGCTCGGCCTTGAGTAACAGAAAGAGCGTATCAGCTTTTTTCATTCAGAACCGTGTAAACCGTGTTGTTGGGTGCATATTCAGGCACCATCTCCCTCATCTTCTTCACGATGTCCATGGGATTGAAGCTGGCAGCTACTGCGAAGAGGTCTTCGATTTCCTCGCTCACTTGCTGGTAGTCGTATTCTCTGACCTGTGCGATGCGTATCTTCTCGTGGAAGCTCGGCAGCGTGTTCTCGGTGGTGGAGAGCAGCTCTTCGTAGAGCTTCTCGCCGGCGCGCAGCCCGGTGTATTTGACCTCGACGCCCTGCACACCGCTCAGTTTGATCATCCTGCGTGCCAGATCGGCAATCTTCACGGGGTTGCCCATGTCGAAAACGAAAATCTGACCACCGTGACCATAGGTGCCCGCCTCGAGCACCAACTTACAGGCCTCCGGGATGAGCATGAAATAGCGGATGATGTTTGGGTCGGTGACGGTGACGGGGCCTCCGGCCTTGATTTGCTTTTCGAACAATGGGATGACCGAGCCGTTGGAGCCGAGCACATTGCCAAACCGGGTGGTGACAAACTCGGTGCAGGGCTTGTCTACCTTGAGCCCGTCGAGGGGCACTGCGCAGGTACCCTGGGCGATGGCATTGTTGAGGCTTTGGCAGTAGATTTCGCAGACGCGCTTTGAGCATCCCATCACGTTGGTGGGGTTGACGGCCTTATCGGTGGAAATCATCACAAACTTCTTCACGCCATACTTCACACTGAGGTCGGCAATGACCTTGGTGCCATATACGTTGTTGTGGATGGCCTCCGAGGGGTTGTCCTCCATCATGGGCACGTGTTTGTAGGCCGCGGCATGGAACACATAGTCGGGGCGATACTTGTTGAAGATCGACTCCATGCGGTCTTTCTGCGTGATGCTGACGACGATGGTCTCGCAGGTGATGTCGGGAAACAGAGAGGCCATCATCAGCCGGATGTCGTGCTGCGGTGTCTCGGCCTGGTCGATGAGAATCATGTTGGAGGGTTTGTACACCGCAATCTGCCGCACCATCTCCGAACCGATGCTCCCTGCCGAACCTGTGATCATGACATTCCTGCCCGTGAGCATCTTGCCTATGGCTGGCATGTTCACCTCGATTTCGTCACGCGGCAGCAGGTCATCGATTTTGATGGGCTTATATTTCACCTCTTCCACCTCATCTCCCAGTTCCCAAGGCTTCGTCTGTTGCAGAATCAGGATCTTCACCCCGGCATTGATCAGCAGGTCCTGTAGCGACTGGTCTTTACGAAACCGCTCTGTCTGCATCGGCGACACCAGCACTGTACGTATGCCGAGCGACGAGAGCAGCGAGGGCAGGTCGTCATCGATATGATAAACCTTCACGCCCATCATGACCCTTCCATGATAGCCGCGGTCGCGGGTGATAAATCCCTTGAGCTGATAGTGAGCAGGCTTTGTGTTTCTGATGGTCTTTGCCAGAGCCACGCCACCCTCCTTGACGCCCAAGACGAAAGCCCGCTCTCCTTTCTCACTGCTGAAGGCCACATCGTAGATGGTCTTGACACAGATACGCATGGCCCACATCAGGATGGTTGCCACAAAATACATGAGGAATATCTGTCGTCCCTGCAATCGCACGAAGTTGAGGTCCCAGGAATAGATCACATAGTGCATCACCTCGGCGATGGCGCAACTCAGAGCCATGGCATAGGCCACGCGCTGCAGGTCGACAAACGAGGAGTAGCGTATGATACCGCTGTAGGTACGGAAGATGCGGAAACCGAAGAGGTTGAAACACATGTAGACCAGAATGGTCTTGGTCAGGATGACGATGTTGCCGAGCGTCACGGCACCGTGATAATAGAACCAGAACACGAGGATGCCCGATAGGTAACAGATCAGACAGTCGATGATGAGCACGCTCCAGTAAGGGAGGGCGTTCTTGGTGAAATACCAGTTGATAATTTTGTTAAAAAGCGTCATGAACTTCTATGGTTATCCTATGAGTAATGAATACAGCGTTAAGGAAATATGGTCATCTTTCGATGGCCTCCTTGATTTGGGCCACGATATATCGTGCGTCGTCTTCGGTGACCAGCGGTCCGCTGGGCAGACAGAGCCCCACCTGGAAGAGATGCTCTGACACACCGTTGGTGTAGGCCGGACATCCGGCATATACCGGCTGGCGGTGCATGGGCTTCCACAGCGGTCGGCTCTCTACGTTGGCCCGGTCGAGCCACACGCGCAGGGCCTCGACGTTCGGGTTGGGTTCGCAGTCGGTGTGAACTTTGCCCGTGCTGTGTACCACGCCGGCCGCACCGCCCACGGCACCCTGCACGGCCTCGGCATAGGCCCGTTCCTGTCCCTTCACCTGGAGTGCCGGGTCGATGGTGATGGTGTTGAGCCAGAAGTTGGAGTCCATCTCTGGAGAGGGATTGTCGTGGAACGTAATACCGTCGATGTCGGCAAAGGCTGCAGCGTAGAGCCTCGCAATCTTTTGGTGGTGGGCGACGTGCTCGTCGAGCACCGTCATCTGTCCTCGCCCGATGCCTGCGCAGATGTTGCTCATGCGATAGTTGTAGCCTATCTCCTCGTGCTGATAGTAGGGAAACGCCTCGCGGGCCTGCGTGGCATAGAACATGATTTTCTGTTTGGTAGGCATATCGGGACAGACCAAGGCGCCTCCGCCCGAGGTGGTGATCATCTTGTTGCCGTTGAAGCTCAGCACGCCATACCGTCCGAAGGTGCCGCATACCCTGCCACGATACCTGCTGCCCAGTCCCTCGGCAGCATCCTCAATGAGAGGGATGTCATACCTCTCGGCAATAGCCATGATCTCGTCGATCTTGGCCGGCATGCCATAAAGATATACCACCATGATGGCCTTGGGCTTGCGCCCCGTCTTGGCCATGCGGTCGCGGATAGCCTCCTCCAGCAGCTGCGGGTCCATGTTCCATGTGTCGCGCTCGGAATCGACGAACACCGGCGTGGCACCGAGGTAGGTGATGGGGTGGGAGGACGCACAGAACGTGAAGCTCTGACAGACCACCTCATCACCTGCCTTCACACCGCAGGCTATGAGCGCGAGGTGTACGGCTGCCGTGCCGGCGCTCAGGGCCACCACCTGCTTGTCGTTGAGTTGCTCATCCCCAACGGTCCACAGCTTCTCGGGGTCGTTTTCGTGTGCCATGATGCACCGCGGATAGCCCTCCTCCGCCCATTGCTCCGGGGTGCGCTCTCCCCTCCCACCGGAGGGGCCGGGGGAGGCCATAAACCTCTTCAGGTCATCTTCAAAACCATTTACATTGGGGCCCAACGGCACCACCCAGTTGGTGTCGAACGCCTCCTTGATATACCTTTCCTCGTTGCCCGACATGTGGGCCAGACAGAGGATGATTCTTTTTTGGGGTTTCATGCTTCTTGTAATCTAATTTGAGATCTTAAAAGATACTGTTCGTTGCGTGTAATTATATTTGTTCACCAGCATAGGTCATCTTATTGCCCAGGACGGTACAGACAATCATCTGGATATCTTTGATGAAAGAGTAATGATGGAGATAATAGAGATTCAACTTTACCTTATCGGGGAATATCACCTCATCATTGTATTTCTGTGGGTCGGTGACGTTGTTGAGTATTTCTTCCTCGTTGCGGTATTTCAAGCTGGCCGGCCCGGTGATACCTGGTTTAAGACGTAGCATCTCGCGGTCGGCACCTTGTAGATTGTCTGCATAACCCGGAACGTCTGGCCGTGGACCTACGAAACTCATGTCACCTTTGAGAACGTTCCACAGCTCGGGCAACTCGTCTAACTTGTATCGACGCAGCTTTTCGCCGAGTGGTGTTATACGACTCTGTTCTGCCGAGGCAATGGATGTTTGCGAAGAGTCTCTGCTGGCTATCGAGGCTTCCTTTTTCACGCTCATGCTGCGGAATTTATATACAGTGAATAATTTGCCGTGTTGTCCCACCCGTCTCTGCTTGAATATCACAGGACCACCCGGCATCTTGTGCCTGATGAGACACGCGACAACAAGAAGTACAGGGCTAATTAAGATAAGCCCGATGAATGAAACAAGTCTGTCAAATATAAATTTTAACCACATGTTTTTACGATTTTACGACAAATGCTGCATTTTTTTGCTCCACCGAAAGTAAATTAAAACAAAGAGTCGTTGTTATTTTACCACAGATGAGAACAATGAAAAACAATGAATATGATGAGATGAAGGTTGTGTCCATTAATTATCCACATGGATGAATCGCCCATCTCCTTTATCATTCTTATGACTAACGGCTTTGTATCCTGTCCATGCCTCACCATTGTTTCTCATTGTTCTCATCTGTGGCAAAACCCTTCTAATCATTCCACTCTATGCCCCATTCATTGTGGCAGCATGCCACCCATTGTTTCTCATTGTTCTCATCTGTGGCCAATCGCCATCCTATACATCTATTCTTATACCCGCAGACATTCATCGTTTTTATCTGTGACGTGTTAAACAATCAATGTGAGCTTAGCATATTTAGAGAATGTATCGATGGTAATCAAGTTTTAAACTCTTGAAATTAAGAAGCAGGCCTTTTCTCAAATGGGTGATATTCAAATAGTGTATGAGTTGTGCTTTATGGATGTTCAGAATAGTCTCGACAGCCTTTAGTTCCACGACAACGCTCCCGTAGCATAAGAAATCAGCATAGTATTTTGTTGTTAACACCTCATCCTTATAATGTATGGGAAGCATCTTTTCTCTCTCAAAAGGGATGCCTCTTCGCCTGAATTCTATCTCAAGTGCATCGCCATAAGCTGCTTCCAACAATCCAGGCCCCAAAATCTTATGCACTTCCATGGCAGCACCTATGACATGATATGTCTCCATATCCCTTTTGTTCTCATTGTATTTTTCCGTCCAATCCGTCGTTTCCATATTTTCCAAAGGTTGTAATTTGTATTACGTTGTTCATTATTATATGTTTTCTTTCAAACATTGCTTCTCATTGTTCTCATCTGTGGCAAAACCCTTCTAATCATTCCGCTCTATGCCCCATTCATTGTGGCAGCATGCCACCCATTGTTTCTCATTGTTTTCATCTGTGGCGAAAAGATAACCCAAGGCATCCCATCAATTCATTTCGGTAAATACTGCACAAAATAATCTCCATTCTTCAGAGTCTTGACAACCTTAACCTCATTAGCACTCTCGGCAGATTTCAGCGAAGCCACATTTTCGGGAGAAATGGTGCCATAGACTTTCAGGCCTAACAACGATGAAAGCTCTGTCATGCAGGTATTCATCAACTTGTTGACACCCTTTCTTTGCCAACGATAATCGGTGATATACCCGCGATATGCCTTACCCCAAAAGAAACTGCGCTGAAAAATATAGCCCACCACCTGATCGCCGTCTTTGACAACAAACGCGAGAAATCCACTGTCACGGACAAGAATACTCAACTCTTTGAGAGAGAATCCATGTGGCCGGAAATAGGTGAAAGCCTCATCGGGCTGCTCGCTGAGCATCTTGGCGAGTGCCGAAACATTCTCTTGAGACAGTGCCTCCAATGAGAGCCCAAAAGAATTTTGTTGAGAATGTTTGGATAAGACGATTGGAATCTGTTTCAACCTGCGTCCATATCTGATGGAGAACAACCATGAGAGCACAACACCCAAGATATTCCACAACCATGTAAACCGGTCTCGCAGGATATGAGCTAATTGATACAACATGAGCGTAATGGGGCAATACAGATTACTACTGGGTCACTTCACTATTCAAGTGTCAAGGAGTTGTCGGTACATCTCGAGTATGGATCGCCACACATCCCTCTGCTCGTAACGCGAAGTGATCATGCCTCGTGCGTTCTTCGACATACGTCTCACTTCTTCCGGATGAGAGATAAACCATTGCATGGTATTCTGCAATGCGGTTGTCATGGCCTCACTGCCATCCGCGAGCGGTGCGGCGATGATTTTACCATTCAATCCGTCTTTGATGATCTCGTTGCAGCCGTTGATATCCGTCACGATACACGGTTTTCCCAACGCCCCGGCCTGTATGGGAACATTAGGAAAACCCTCGCGATAACTGGGAAAGACCAAAGCATCAGACATGGCCAAATAGGGGCTCACGTCTTCCTGCCAACCCACACATTTCACCTTAGGAGAGGTTTCCAAGAACTCACGATCGAGTTCGTTGATGGGATCGTCGTCATCAAACGAGCCGACAAGAATCAACTTACAATCCAACCTTCGCATACATTGCGCCAACTCGTCGATGCCCTTATCTTTTACGATCCGCCCCACGAATACGAATACAAAGTCGCCGGCTGTAAATCCCAGTTTCTCTCTCATCAAAGCAGACACCCCACGCTGCCAAAACTCTTCTCGCTCATTCTTTTCATTGACCTCATCCGTGGCCATCCCATCACCTACTCTGTCCAGATCTTTGGTCAATCCCAACTCCTTGGCAAGTGCTTCATTGCTATACATCCCGGTGTCTATGCCATTGATGTTTCCATGATGTAACACAGCCAGTGGCTTACGGGTTATCCCATCAACTTGTAACGTATGCAACACACCTTGCCCCTCTGGAATGACCTTGGTGGCACAGGCACACGATATACGTTCCATCGTTTTTAAAACCCACCGCAACAGTCCCGTCGCACCTTGGTACCTCAATCCTGTCACGGTATACACGCGATGCGGTATACCCACTATCTTTCCGGCCAACAACCCCAAAAGTGATCCCTTGGGAGTGTTGCAATGCAAAATGTCCGGCCTTTCTTTTCTGAACAGCTTGACAAGATGCACCAACGATTTCATGTCAGCCCCAAGTGCTATCTCTCTGTGCATCGGAACGTCGATTACACGAACCCCTTCGCGTTCTGCAACACCCTGCAGCAGCCCGGTGTCTGCAGCAACACCGACCACATCGAAATATTGGTTCATATATTTCAACTGACCAGGAATCAATTTGTCCAATGACAAATCGACCGTGGTCATGCGCATCAGTTTTTTTTCTTTATCCATAAAAAAGGCAACTACCAACAACAATCTCGCATAAATATCATGTCGTGCTATGTCGTGAAGAGTCGTTGCAGACTATTTTTTGCATCGACAACCACGACTTTACACAACTACCTGGTCGTGCCATGTTGTGAAGAGTCGTTGCAGATTTTTTTTGCGTCGACAACCACGACTTTACACGGCTTCTATGTCGTGCCATGTCGTGAAAAGTCGTTGCAGTTTTTTTTGCATCGACAACCACGACTTTACACGGCTTTTATGTCGTGCCATTTCGTTAAAAGTCGTTGCAGTTTTTTTGCATCGACAACCACGACTTTACACGGCTTTTATGTCGTGCCATTTCGTGAAAAGTCGTTGCAGTTTTTTTGCATCGACAACCACGACTTTACACGGCTTCTATGTCGTGCCATGTTGTGAAAAGTCGTTGCAGTTTTTTTTGCATCGACAACCACGACTTTACACGGCTTCTATGTCGTGCCATTTCGTGAAAAGTCGTTGCGAATATTATTTTATTGACGTTCATGCATTTCATTTCAACCCAGTCGTGACAAGTCGTGCCGCGTCGATGCTTATTGATTATTTGTTGCCGAACGCTGCCGGGCCAATACGTCGCTCAAACTTCCTGTCTCCGCTCGTTACTAAGTTACGGGTTACAACTTGACTTTGATTTGGTTTTGAATCTTCAACCTAAAATGAGTTTCATTCATAAACTGTTGCATCAAATCTTTGTGGGAGAAGTGAAAATGCGGATGCTTCCTGTTTGCCGCGTAAGCTTCTCGTATTCTAAAGTCTTTTAAGTCATGGTTCTCGCAGAATAACTTAATCGTAGACCTAAGTTGCTCGACATTCTCTCTCAACCATTCTTTATTCTTTACTTTCAACTCAACGAAAGCTAAGAGTTCTCCGGTATGATATAACATTCCATCGCACATACTGTAAATGGTATCTGGCGTAGGATGAATAACAATATTCCCGTCCAATGGTTGGAAAATCAGTTCAACACGATCTTGGTTTTCCACGACAGCATTCCATCTTTCTTTATTTCCCACTAACGTATATGCCGTCCCATTAGCTTCACCTTCCTCTTTGCCATCGTTAATTCCAAATAGAGCCTCGTTTCGAGGCTCTTCTCTGAAATAATCACTTGAAAAGAAATCAATTATCGCCATGCTCAATATCAAGCAATTGGTTAAACAGATCATTCGTTTCTGCAAGTGCCATGTTGAGGAAATTATCATCACTGGGCATACCCTCATACTTTTCCAGCTCAGACACCGTACCATCAGGCTGAATCTCAAACACTTTCACGTTTTCAGCATTCACCTGACTATCGGTGGGAACAATGCGACTTACAGCTTCCATAAGAAGAGGAGATTTTACGGCAACAGATTCAGCCTTGATACACAAGCTGAGATAGTTTAGGATATAAGGACTATGAGTGGTTATGATTAGTCCATTACCCATCGTGCGGTTGAAATTCTTCAGTAGGACATTAAGTATCTCCCGTTGTGACTGGGGATAGAGATTTTGTTCGGGCTCCTCAACGATATTCCAGAAACAATCCAACTTCAGTTTACTATTCAATGATTCTATGAGCAGTCCTTTCATTTCGTCAGTGAATTTCTTATTTCTTTGAATTTTCTCAATTTCCCTACGCAAACTGTTCCGTTCCTCAACACTCATCGGCTCAGAGTCGTGGTTCTCTACCAAGTCGGCAAGATAGTCAGAAACAAGAACCATTGGTGCAATGGACTGGAATCCACTCGCAGCTTGGTTAGCCTTGATTTTAAATCCTTCCCCGATTAACCAAGTTATCT
>JBHAFS010000001.1:0-20983 GCA_041856205.1 Prevotella sp. | reverse complement strand
TTCTATTAATTACCACCGAAATCAAATCATAAAATCATGGGTTACGTTTTGCCATCTTTCGGCCTCTCTTCGGCTCAAATTGCAAGTTCGCTCAGTCGTTATGCCCGCATAACTCCTTCGTGTACTTGCAATTTGACCTCAAAGATAGTCTCGAAATCTGACAAAGCTAATGAATAGAACCCACCTTTATTTTGTGTAGTCATACTTGGCCGAGCACGGCCTGTAGTGGTAATGGCGTGTAGAGAATCCAAGACTATAGGAGGGGGTCGCATTTCATGTTACTTGGCTGCACTCTTTTGGACAGATGGCACTTTGGGTCTTTCCAGAAGGCCGAGAGCCGCGGCAATGAGTATTAGCCACCAGGTGCTTGCATCGTAATACCCAACGGAATAATGTACTATCAAACCCACAAGGGCGATGAAGAATTCGTAGAGAAAATCGCGCTTGGTGCCGAATATCTCGCTGATAGACTTGAATGCCTTGTACCGGTAAGCGGCTATACATCCGCTGACATACACTATGACCGACACGATCATCAGCACAATACTCACCATAACCATCGTCTCGTTGCCCCGCATCATTGGCAGGGCAAGCCAAAGCAAAAAGCAAAAACCTGGCAGACTGGATGTTACTCTCAAGATTTTTTTTATCATGATTTATTTATTAGTATTGTTCTTCTCCCAGTAATTATAACTGAAGACAGCCGTTGCAAGGGCCTTGCTAATCCACGATTTTTCTTCTTCAGAAAGTTCGTTAGACTGGGAAATAATGGTTTTATATTGATTAACTAAATTCTTGACGTCTGAATCGTCGCGGGATAATTCAAAAACATCATTGAATAATTTCACTACATAATTAGCTTTATCATTAGCACAGAACTTCCCGTTTTCGATACTATCTGTCATTGCATTACAGTTTTCGATAAATTCGCTTGACATACACATATCACGCATTTTTTCAGATAGTAATACAGAGTCTGCTTTATCAATTATCTGCTTTGGTGAGGTTTCTTCCTTCAACGAGTCTATTCTTTTTCGTAAATCACCTAGTTTCTTATTTTTTATAGCCAATGCAAGTATTATATTATGGGCTTGTCCCACATTTTTTTCTTCTTCTGTAAGATTGTATCCATTTAATGACTGTGAATCTATAAAGACTCCTATAGTGTCGTTTCCTTCTAAATTATGATCCTCTAGTTGGGCAGAGGTTCGGAAACATGGTTTTTCTATGAGTTTGAAAGTATTGGTAACGACAATAGAATATGAACAAGAGGAATTTCTATGATATGCCTTATAGGATTTCCAACCTCCCCACCCAATGGCACCTAATGCAGCTCCAAAAACGCACCCCTGCACCGGACTACCCAAAGAGGAACCAACCCAAGTACCTACTCGGGCACCAACCTTCCCACCGGCATAGGCTCCCACTACATCGGCTAACGCAACTTGCAGGAATTTTTCTCTACCTCGAGTTTTTGGACGTGACTGAAACATACTATCATTATATGTTGATAGGTGATGCAATAAGTCGGAACTTGATACCAACTCCTCTGCTTTGACGGACGGTTCTGATTTTACGTATTCTACATCGCTAGAACACGAAGATAACACACTGTTTACTAATACCAGTGACATTACACCGATTTTCTTTAGATCAAATTTCATAAGCAATTTTATAAATAAATTAACACAGGTCGATGAATTGTTAGAATTTGTAAATTTCGTAATTGTCGAGAAATGCACTATCCTATAGTGCCGAAGCAGAAAGTTTTACATGCAATACTCGCTGTAATTATCAATGGCAAAATTAGTAAAAAAATATAAAACAAGCGTTTTTTTTGCGTTTTTTTTATCAAAACCACAAAAAAACGACTTTTTGTTAGGAATTCACACAAAAGTCTATCTTTTTTCTCTTCTGATTTGCCGAGGAAGTGTATGCTGTTGCCTTTTTTGTCATTCCTGTTTCTGTGCCTCTTCAGCTTGGCGAAAATGTCAAACACCACCTGACAAGTCTCGTGAGCATTGTGCCTTTTAATGCCGTTTGTTCAAGCGAAACAGCCCTGCCGGGCATGATGCCGGGCAGGGCTGTGGAGCGTAGGGCTTGGAATAAGTCTTACTTCAGCTTGGTATAGCCGTACTTGGCCGAGCAGCAGAGCTCCTCTTCGATGCGGATGAGCTGGTTGTACTTGGCCATGCGGTCGGTGCGGCTCATCGAGCCTGTCTTGATCTGACCCGAGTTGGTGGCCACGGCGATGTCGGCGATGGTGGTGTCCTCGGTCTCGCCCGAGCGGTGAGAGGTGACGGTGGTGTAGCCGTGACGGTGAGCCATCTCGATGGCCTCGAGGGTCTCGGTGAGCGAGCCGATCTGGTTCACCTTGATGAGGATAGAGTTGGCGGCACCCATCTTGATGCCCTTCTCCAGGAACTTCACGTTGGTCACGAAGAGGTCGTCACCCACGAGCTGGCAGCGGTCACCGATCTTGGCGGTGAGCTTCACCCAGTTCTCCCAGTCGTTCTCGTCGAGACCGTCCTCGATAGAGTCGATGGGGTATTTGGTGATGAGCTCCTCGAGGTAAGCGATCTGCTCGTCGGCAGTGAGCTTCTTGCCGTTCTTCACGTCCTTCGGCATGCCGCTCTTGAGCTGACGGTAGTCGTAGAACCACTGACCGTTCTCCTGCACGGCGAACTCAGAGGCAGCGCAGTCCATGGCAATCTTCACATCCTTGCCCGGCTCGTAACCGGCGTCCTTGATCGATGCGATGATGGTGTCGAGGGCATCCTCGATGCCGTCGAAGTTGGGGGCAAAACCGCCCTCGTCGCCTACAGCGGTAGAGAGGCCGCGCTTCTTGAGGTTCTTGGCCAGGGCGTGGAACACCTCGGCACCCATGCGGATGGCCTCCTTCTCGGAGGTAGCGCCTACCGGACGGATCATAAACTCCTGGAAGGCGATGGGGGCGTCGGAGTGGGCACCACCGTTGATGATGTTCATCATCGGAACGGGGAGCGTATAGGTGTTGGCACCGCCGATGTAACGATACAGGGGGATGTTGAGAGCCTTGGCAGCAGTCTGTGCCACGGCGAGCGACACGCCGAGGATGGCATTGGCGCCGAGCTTGCTCTTGGTGGGTGTGCCGTCGAGCTCCAGCATCTTATAGTCGATCTTGCGCTGCTCGAGCACGCTGATGCCCTTGAGGGCGGGGGCGATGACATTGTTCACGTTCTCCACGGCCTTGAGCACACCCTTGCCGCCGTAGCGGGCCTTGTCGCCGTCGCGCAGCTCCAGGGCTTCGTTCTCGCCGGTGGATGCACCGGAGGGTACGCTGGCACGACCCATGACACCGTTCTCCAACGTTACTTCAACTTCTACTGTGGGGTTGCCACGTGAGTCGAGGATCTCGCGGGCATGCACTTTTTCAATTTTCATATTCTTGCTATTATTAAATGATTAATCATTTGCTATTAATATGTGCAAAAGTAATGCCAAAAATCGGGAAGCGCAAACAGAGAGGCTACCTAAAAGTAGGTATTTTGTTTGCGTTGTCTTTAATTTCTCATAGCAGAGCTCATAGAAATTCTGTGTGGAAATCTAAATAAGACCTCCTTATTTAGGCAGGACGGCACACTCCCTGCCTTTCCGGGCTCAGTAGGAAAAAGAGGCGAAAAGGTCTTGCTGAGCCGTTTCATATCATGCGAAAAGGGGGGGACTGTCGGCATATTTGTCAGTCCCCCCCCTTACGCAGCTTTGCTTTCTGTCTTTCGCTTTCAGTATAGCCCGGGGTAAGGGTCGTTGCCTTTTATCTTTATGATTGCAGACTTCGACGTGAAGAAACCCACCATGCCTGCTCCGCCGTGAACATTGGTAGGCAGTTTGAGTGGACCGGTCAGGTCGCTGTTGTCGTCATAATAGGAAGACTTGAGGAAGTTCACGGCCTTCAGATAATAATAAGCCGTGGGCGTAAAAGAATATATGATGACTTCTGCGTAGATAGAGTACAGCTCTTCTGTCTTCTCGTATTCGTTTTCATATAGCTTATCCTCGTATAGGCTGTAGCTTTGGTATACGGAGATGTTGCATCTGGTCCCGTTGAACAGCAGGTCGTTGAATACACCCTGTTCATTGGGTATGTTGTTCATTGTGGCAAAGTCGATATCCGTACTCGGCGTGAAGGTCTTGCCTTCCATCATGATGGGGTCGCCCGTACAGATATAGTCGTTTGTTGCGTTTGGCCTATAGTAGTGATACGATACCATAGTAGAGTCGCGAAATATGCTTTGCTGTGTGAATTTGAAGACGGTGTAGTTCTTGATGCCTAAGCGATAGTAGTCGGTTGTCGTGCCGTTGTCAGTGAAGCTCAGTTTGAACTGGTGCATGTCTTTCACTTCCTGAAACCCCGTATTGGTAAAGAACTGTGCATTTTTCACGAGCTTTGCCTCTGCACTTTCTATTTTCTCAATAGGCTGCGGGATGGTTTCCTCCACATAGGCGTGATGTTCGCCGTCAGAGGTGGTGACATCAATTCTGACCTTTTCTCCTGGCTGAAACTTACAGCTGAATCTGTAAGTGCCCTTGGGATATTCCAGCTCACTTGCCACGGCTCTCTTTTCTCCGTTGACAGATACTTCTACGACGGCATGGCTGACCGGCTGTGGCTTGGTGTCGTCAGTGAGGCTCACAAGCAGTTCGTTTTCCAGGCTGTCAGCATCGATGAAGCCGTTGAGAGCCAGTCGGCTGTTGTCGATGTTGCTGTCCAGAGGCAGATTGTTTTCACATGCGGCGCACAACGCCATGATAGCGGCCAAGGCCCAGTATATCTTATGTTTCATGTCTTCTGTTCTTTAGGTGGGTTCTATTCATTAGCTTTGTCGGATTTCGAGACTATCTTCGAGGTCAAATGGCAATTTGAGCCGAAGCGAGTCCGAAAGATGGCAAAGCGTAACCCATGATTTCATTATTTTGTTTCGGTGGTAATTAATAGACCCCACCTTTAGAATTTATAGGTCAGTGTAAATGAGGGCAAGCATGGCAGGAGTGTGAACTTGAAAAGTTTGTTGTTGTTGGTATCACCACTGTCGGTCTTGCGATACACGAAGGTAGGGTTCATCTGGTTGTAGGCGTTGTACACGCTGATGTTCCATACACGCTCCACGCCTCTCTTCAAGGTCTTGCGGAAGTTGGCGCCCAGGCACAGGGTGTGGCTGGCGGGCAGGCGATAGTTGTTGCGGCTGGGCACATAGTCTATGGTGGAGATTTCGTCGGGTGTCACCAGGTAGGCCTTCTTGGTGGATAGTGATGCTGCCATGCCCGAATAGAACATCCATGTGGCGTCGAGGTCGAAGCGTTTGCTGAACTTGTGGTTGATTACGATGTTTGCATTATGACGGCGGTCGTACGTGAAGGGAAAACGCTCGCCTCCGTTCACCCCGCTTTCCTCGCTGAACTTGCGGTCACTTTTCGACAATGTGTAGGCAATCCATCCTGTGGTGTTGCCGAGCGTCTTGCGCAACATCAGTTCTACCCCGAACGACCTTCCGTTGCCCATGCTCACCATAGATTCCCAGCTGCTGGAGAATCCCATGAAGCTGAGGCCGTCCTTGTATTCCAATACGTTTGTCAGCGCCTTGTAATAGCCTTCTATGGACAGTTCCCAGCCTTTCCATCCCGTGTAGTATCCTCCGAGGCTATATTGCTGCGAGCGTTCGGGTTTGATATTGTTGGTGATGGGCACCCACAGGTCGGTAGGCATGGCGATGGGCATGGAGGTGAGCAGGTGTACGCATTGCGACATCTCGCTGTAC
The DNA here is from genome assembly GCA_041856205.1 of Prevotella sp. GTDB lineage: Bacteria > Bacteroidota > Bacteroidia > Bacteroidales > Bacteroidaceae > Prevotella. Next base: position 15,188 of record JBHAFS010000001.1, on the reverse strand, counting down.
GAGGCTTTCAGCGTGATGCCGTCGGTGGCCTGGTAGCGTGCCGAGAGGCGGGGCTGCACGGTGATGTAGGTCTTGTCCTGCACTTTGAACAACGATGCCGACATGCCGAGGTTCAGCGCCAGGCGCTTGCCCACCTTCCAGTCGTCTTCCAGGTATGCCAGTGCCTCGTGGGCATAGATGGGGGCTGAGGGCGAGGTGTATGACTGCGGGGCACCTTTCTCCGAACCGTTGGAGGTATAGGAGATGTTGGAGTATTCGGGATTGAACTTATGGTAAGTGTACAGCGCGCCAAACTTCACCCTGTGCTGCGGCAGCGGGTCGTAGTCGAAGTCGATGCTCGCCGAGAGGTCTTTGATTTGTGACTGGTATTTTGCCTCCGAGTTTTCCGAGCTCTGGCTGCTGGTAGAGTATGTATAGCTGTCGATGTCCATGTCGTAATGGTTGTACGATGCCGTGAGGTTGGCAAACAGCTTGTTGTTGAACACATGGTTCCAGCGCATCGACGCGATGGCATTTCCCCAGCTTGTGGCATCGCCGTACTTGTCGTCATACGTTGTGTATGAGTTGTTATAAGTATCCGTGTAGTCTTGGTCGATTTTGTCTTTTCCCTGATACAGGCTCAGGTACAGACGGTCGTTGTCAGAAAAGCGGTGGTTCAGTTTCACGTTGACATCGTAGAACTTATAGCCGAACTTCGAGTCCTTGCTCATGAACGGTTTGGTCAGCCAGTCGATATAAGTGGTGCGGGCAGACACATTGAACGACGTGCGCCCTTTCACAACCGGTCCCTCAAAATGCAGCCTGCTGGTGAGCAGGCCCAGTGATGCGGTGCCATGGAAATTGTACATGTCGCCGTCTTTCGTCCTGACGTCCACCACCGATGACAGTCGGCCGTTGTATCGCGCAGGAAACGAGCTCTTGTAGAACGTCACCTTCTTCATGGCTTCGGGTGTGAATACTGAAAAGAAACCAAACAGATGGTCTACCTTGTAGATGGGTGTGCCGTCGAGCATGATGAGGTTTTCGTCGCCGTTTCCGCCTCGTACGAACAGGCCGGAAGAGCCGCTCACGCCTGACTGCACGCCGGGCAACAGCTGGAGCGTGCGTATGACATCGGTTTCGCCCAGCAATGCCGGTGTGTGCTCAATCTGACTGATGGGAATATCGGTGACACCCATGCCCGTGGCCAATATCCCAGAGTTGTCTTTCTCTGATATGACCACCACTTCGGGCAGTTCTGTGTTGGTATTCAGTTTTACGTTAATGACGGTGTCCTTGTCCAGGGTCAATACGCGTTTCTCACTCTTGTAGCCTACATAAGAATAGTCTAGCTGCACCTCGCCCTTGGGCAGCGTGATGGTATAGAAACCGAACGAATTGGTGGTGGTGCCCAAATGGCTTGCAATGTCTCTGACGGTGGCTCCCAGCAGCGTTTCTTCTGATTGGGCATCCTGGACATACCCGCTTATCGTTACTTTTTTCTGACCATAGGCTGCCATGCTTATCATAGTAGTAAGCAGTAGTGCTGATAAATGTCTGTTCATAGATAAATGATTTACGGGATGCAAAGATACAAAAAAATATCATCTTTATGATATGTGTACAGGAAAAACCCATGTCAGGGAATGCTTTGCTTGGATATTGTCGGTAAAGCCTTGGTGGTATGTAGATTTTGTCTTACCTTTATATGCTCAAACCGGGCGTCACGGCGCAGCGTCATTGTCTGGCTGCCCGGGCATATAGTGGTAAATCTTTATCGGTATAGTTATGCAGATACTACTGGCAAGTGCCAAAATCATGAACGAGAAGACGGACGTGCGTGCTCCCCTGCTGTCGCGTCCGCGGTTTGACGATGAGGCCAACCGACTGGCCCTGGAGGTGTGCAAATGGTCGGCCGACGACTTTCGCCGCAAGCTGGCGTGCAATGCGCAGATTGCGGCAGAGAACGAGCTACGTTACCGACAGTTTGGCGACGAGACGCAGAAGCTGCCGGCCGTGCTGGCCTACTACGGGCAGGCTTACAAATACCTGAAGGCACAGGAGCTGTCGGCCGACGACCTGCGCTGGGCCCAAGACCACCTGTTCATCACCTCGTTTCTCTACGGACTGCTGCGGCCGCTCGACAACATCCATCCCTATCGCATGGAGGGGAAGGTGCGCCTCGATGGCACCGACGACCAGACGCTTTTCGACTGGTGGAAGCCGCGCCTCACGGAGGTGCTCATCGATGCCGTGAAGGCCGACGACGGCCTCCTGTTGCATCTGGCCACAGAGGAGATGGAACATCTCTTCGACTGGAAGCGCGTGGTGCGCGAGGTGCGGGTGGTGCAGCCGCTGTTCTATGCCGAGAAGGGCGACGTGCTCAAGGTGGTGACGGTATGGGCCAAGAGCTGCCGCGGAGCCATGGCGCGCTATGCCATCACCGGTCGTATCACTGACCCCGAGGCCCTCGGCGGCTTTGTCATGGGCAGCTATAGCTACGATGCGCGCTACGGCGATGCCGACCATCCCCATTTCATCAGTCGCACACCCCAACGCACACGGTAGCCAGCCACCGTGTGCATCTTGATAGGGCCATAGGGAGTGGGCATCGGGGAAGGGCTGTTGTCAAGGCCCACCCTTGTAGTGCCAACACAGATGTTGGTTGGTCCAGGTGCTCATCCACCCGGGAGGTCTGGATTATGCGTCGTAACTGTAGACGAAATCCTTCTTCACCGTCAGACTGTTGCCCACGGTGCAGGCGCGTTTGGTGTAGGCCTCAAGTCGGTTGCGCATGCTCTCCTCCACCTCACTGCTGAAGTGGAAGTGTATGGTAATGCTGTCCACACAGTTGTTGTGGTCGTCATACTCGATGTTCTCCACCACGGCATAAAACCGTGAGGTGTCCACGCCTCGTTTCTCGGCACCCATGCAGGCGGTGGTGAGGGCGCAGGCGGCAAGGGCCTCGGCCAGCATACCTCCCGGTGTGGGGTATATCTCGTAGCCTCCGTGGCTCTTTTCTACGTCGGTGAATGTCTGTGCCTGTTCGTGTTCAGGCGTGATCTCCATTCTGAATTGTCCTTTGTGTCTTACTGTAATCATTGTTGGCTTGTTGGTTTATGGGTTTGTTGGTGGGCTTGTTGATTGGCGGAGCCTTCTCCGTCCATTCAACCTTTACACCTATTATTATGTTATAATGTTACTCTGTCTTCTAACCCAGTTGTCGTTTATGTTATTATGTTACTCTGTCTTCTAATCCTGTTTTTGGGTTATAATGTTACTCTGTCTTCTTATTATGTTATAATGTTACTCTGTCTTCAACGCTACTGCTGTTACTCTGTCTTCAAACCCATTTATCTTATTCTGTCTTTTTTCCCCACAGAAGACATCCACAGGCCGGTGAAGGTGAGGGCACCGTTGAGCATGAGGAGTTCGTAGCCGAAGCGGTAGCCCGTGGTGGACGACACCACGGTGTCGAGGGCGAAGCATATCAGGGGAGAGGCGATGCAGATCCACGGCACCAGCGGGTCGTGTACGCCGCGGCGCGTGAGCAGTCCGTAGGCGAAGAGGCCCAGCAGCGGACCGTAGGTGTAGGAGCAGAGGATGTAGATGGCATCGATGACGCTGGTGGAGTTGACCACGCGGAACGCCAATATAAATAAGGTGAAGACCGCGGCCATGCCCATGTGTGTGCGGCGGCGCAGCCGCTCGTCGCCCGGACGGTGGCAGATGTCGACACAGAAGCTCGTGGTGAGCGCCGTGAGTGCCGAGTCGGCCGACGAGAAGGCGGCGGCCAGCACGCCGATGGTGAAGAGGATGACCACCGTGTTGCCCAGATACCCCGATGCCGTGAACATCGGCAGCAGCTCGTCGCCCTGCGTGGGCAGCGCGATGCCCTGCTGACGGGCCAGCATCATGAGCAGGATGCCCAGCGAGAGAAACAGCAGGTTGGCCGGGAAGAAGGCAAAGCCGTAGCTGCACATGTCTTTCTGGGCGTCGCGCAGCGTCTTGCAGGTGAGGTTCTTCTGCATCATGTCCTGGTCGAGGCCCGTCATGACGATGGTGACAAAGATGCCGCTGAGAAACTGTTTCCAGAAGTGTTGGCGCGACATCCAGTCGTCCAGTTCGAACATCTGGCTGTGGGCGTCGCGGGCGATGGCGCTCACGGCCTCGCCGGCGGTCATGTGGAGGGCATCGGTGACCTGGACGATGAGCACGATGAGGGCAGTGAACATGCAGGCCGTCTGGAAGGTGTCGGTCCACACCAGCGTCTTGATGCCGCCGCGCCGCGTGTAGAGCCAGATGAGGCATACCATGCCCACCACCGTGAGGGCGAAGGGCACGCCCAGGGCATTGAAGACAAATTCTTGCAATATCATGCACACCACGTAGAACCGCACGGCGGCCCCCGTCATCTTCGACAGCAGGAAGAACGACGCCCCCGACAGGTAGGAGCGCGGCCCCAGCCGGCCCTCCAGGTAGGTGTAGATGGTGGTGAGGTTGAGGCGGTAGTAGACCGGCAGCAGCACGAAGGCCACCACAAAATAGCCCAAGATGAAGCCCAGGCACATCTGCAGGTAGGTCATGTTGGTCTGGAGCACCATGCCCGGCACCGACACGAAGGTGATGCCCGAGATGCTGGCACCCACCATGCCGAAGGCCACCATGTACCAGGGCGAGCGGCGGTTGCCGCGGAAGAAGGTGTCGTTGTCTGAGTGCCGGGTAGTGAGCCGGCTGAAGAGCAGCAATGCGAGGAAATAGCCCGCTACGGTGAGGAGTATCAGCATAGGTAAAGGTTATAGCAGTTGGAGTTTGATGCCCAGCGACAGTCCCACGATGTCAGAGATCTTCACCTTGTCGTCGAGGAAGGCCGAGCGGATGTAGAGGTCGCAGGTACTGACCTCATAGAACGCCGTGATGCTCTTCACAAACTTGCGCGAGTTGTCGGGGATGACCTTGGTGAGGCGCTGGCCCAGAAACACATTCAGCCTGAAGCGCGTGGAGAGGAAGGCGTAGTACTTGTCGGGATAACGGTGGGGCTGCTCCTTCCAGAACTCGTGTCCCGCCACGGTGTTGAGATAGATGCCGCAGGTGAGGGGCTCGAACGACAGGTCGTGCCCCACCCCCACGCTCCAGGGGATGTAGGTCTGCTTGAGCGTGAAGGTAAACTTGGCGCGCGGACTCTCGTATCTGGGGATGAAGCCAATGAGCAGGTGGGTTTCCCACTGGCGGTGGCCGCCGTAGTCCCAACCCAGTCCGGCCGACACGAGCCCCATGTTGCCGGCGTTCTGGATGATCAGCTGCGTGGGGATGAGATTGCCCCAGTATCTGCGGTAGCGGTGTATGCGGTTGTCGTAGGCACGTGGCTTGGCCGTGCTGATGCGCAGGTTGCTGTCGTTGGCCAGCACAAGGGTTGCAAGGGTGCTGTCCACCTCCGACGGGCCCTCGGCGAGCGCGTGTGCCGGCATGGCCAGAACGATGGCCATGACCACCAGCCTAGTAATCAATTCTCTGCTGCGCATAGCCATCGGGTGTGAGGGTGAAGATATGGTAGTTGCGGTGGGCGGCACTGTCGATGCCATAATAGAGAAGGCCATTGCCAAAAATGTCGACAATGGTGTCGTTGTGGTTGTGGCCGTAGAGGCAGAACATCACCCCGGGAAAGAGGGTGACGTAATAGTTGAACGCCTTGGAGACGTTGTTGTTGAACTCGTCGCTGTAGGGTGGGGCGTGCATCAGCACGATGGTGCGGCTGAAGGCCGCCGTGTCGGTTGTGGCCTCGGTCTCCATGTAGGTGAAGTCGGGCACGGCAGCCACGTGGTCGTATTCCATGGCGTTGGTGTCGAGGGCGATGAACTTGATGCCGTTGAGGATAAAGCTGAAGTTTTTGGCCCCGAACATCCAGTCGTAGGCCTGGTTGCCCGTACCCAGGAAGTCGTGGTTGCCGATGAGTGCGAAGTAGGGCTTGGTGAGCTTGCTCAGTTCGCGCCGTGCCCACACAAACTCCTTGGTGGTGCCGGTCTCGGTGAGGTCGCCCAGATGGATCACGAAGTCGACGCTGTCGCGGTGGTTGATGTCGCGCACCTCGTCGCTCAGGTCGGAATAGTTGCCGTGGGTGTCGGAGATGACGGCGAAGCGCACGGTGTCTCTGCCCTCGCAGCTGGTCTTGATCTTGGCGATGTTGGTGGCATTGATGTCGCGCTCGCCGCTGAGGTCCATGTCGTAGGGGTGCACGTCGAAGACGTGCTCGCAGCCCGAGAGCGCCAAGGCAAGCATGCACAGAAGCGCTAGCCACATGGACTTTGTGCGCCATTCGGATCGTGCTGGCTGGCTGAAAAATGGTTTTAGCATGATGCAAAGGTAGCAAATTAACTTTGAATCTGCCGCCTTTGCATTTCCTTTTTCTTGTTCCGCATGTCCTGCATTGTGTTCTCTTTGGCCATCATCGCATGCCATGTTACCCATGCACCCGATGGTATGCGGATTAGCTCATGTGGAGCCCATCACCCCTGTGAAGACAGCCTGGGGCAGACCGGGGTGCGGATCAACCGCGTATCATCGTGATGAGCATCTTGAAGCGTCTGGCCGCATGCACCGAGTGGGCAGCACCCGACGGAATGACGAAGCTCTCGCCTGCACCGATCACATGCTTCTCGCCGCTCACGGTCAGTTCCATCTCGCCGTCCATCACCTGTATCAGCGCGTCGAAGGGTGCGGTATGCTCGCTGAGCCCCTGTCCGGCATCGAATGAAAACAGGGTGATTGACCCTGCGGCGCTGTGTACCAACTCTTTGCTCACCACGCCTCCCTCGGCATAGTCGATCACCTCACGGGCTTGGAATACCTTTCCTTTTTCAAATTTACTCATCTTCTTGGTCTCCTCTCAGTTTTAAATGGTTATTGTTGTTTGTTGCAAGGTCATTCGACCCTGAGCGACCATTGTGGCCTCTGTATGGTGAGGAGCAAAAGCCGTGCCCGGCGGTTTTCGCGCCATAGGGGGTAACATTTGTGCCGCCGTAGACGGCCTCTCGGCATGCCAAGGCTGCCATTACGTGTCACAACCCAAACCACAGGTCGCATCATGACTTCTTTTTCGCGCCGGCGCAGTTAGACCGGTCAGATTGGCACGGTCGTATCTCTTCGGAAAAAGAGGTGGGGGTTGGTAATGTCGGGAGTAAATCATAAATTATTTTTGAATCGAAAGAATTATTCTTGCAGTTTTTTGTAATCTCAACTATTATCTGTAATTTTGCTGTTGAAACAATCTCGATTAACATGAAACGTAAAACATTGCTTCTTTCCTTGTCGGCAGTGGCACTCATGTTGGTGCCGCAGACCGTGAAGGCGCAGTTCAACTGGCCTTACAAAAACAATAATGGTACCATTGTTACCGAAGTTCCCCAGCGCGAGCCCGGCCAGCAGGATGTGCTCAACCTGGTAACGCCCAAGCTCAAGACCGTCAGGGTGGCGTTTGTGGGACTGGGCATGAGAGGCCCCGGTGCCGTGGAGCGTTGGACCCACATCCCCGGCATACAGGTCATGGCCCTGTGCGACTATGAGAAGGAGCGCGCCGAGAGCTGCCAGAAATACCTGCGCCAGGCCAGCATGCCCGCCGCCGACATCTATTCGGGCGAGGATGGCTACAAGGCCCTGTGTGAGCGCAAGGACATCGACGTGGTGTATATCGCCACCGACTGGAACCACCATTTCCCCATTGCAAAATATGCCATGGAGAACGGCAAGCACGTGGCCATCGAGGTGCCCTCGGCCATGAACATGAAAGAGATCTGGGACCTGATCAACCTCTCTGAGAAGACACGCAAGCACTGCATGATCCTCGAGAACTGCTGCTACGACTTCTTCGAGCTCAACTCGCTGAACATGGCACAGAAGGGGCTCTTCGGCGAGGTCATCTACGTGCAGGGCGCCTATCGTCACGACCTCAGCCAGTTCTGGGATTACTACTGGAAACGAGACGGTAACGACAAGCTGGGCTGGCGCCTTGACTACAACAAGGACTTCCGCGGCGACCTGTATGCCACCCACGGCCTGGGTCCCATCGCACAGGTGCTCAACATCCATCGCGGCGACCGTATGCGCACGCTGGTGGCCATGGACACCAAGTCGTTCAACGGAAAGAAACTGGTGGAGGAGCGCACGGGCGAGAAATGCGACAATTTCCGCAACGGCGACCAGACCGCCACGCTCATCAGGACCGAGCAGGGCAAGGTCATCGAGATTCACCACAACGTGATGACACCGCAGCCCTATAACCGCATGTACCAGCTCACCGGTACCACCGGCTTTGCCAACAAATATCCCGTGGAGGGCTATGCCCTTTCGTCGAAAGACATGGAGCACGCTGGCCTGAAGCCCTCTGCCGACAACCTCACAGGTCATGACTACCTGTCGGCTGCCGACGCTGCCGCTCTCGTGGCCAAATACACCAGCCCCATCGTGAAGAAATATGGCGAAGAGGCTAAGGAGGTGGGGGGCCACGGTGGCATGGACTTCATCATGGACGCACGCTTTGTCTATTGCCTGCAGAACGGCCTGCCCCTGGATATGGACGTGTACGACCTGGCCGAGTGGTGCTGCCTGGCTGAGCTGGGTTCAATCTCTATGGACAACGGATGCCTGCCCGTCGAGGTGCCCGACTTCACGCGCGGCAACTGGAACAAGATCAAGGGTTACACCCACGCCTACGCTTCGCCTGCCGACGAGGCTGCCACCCTGGCCGAGGCCAAGGCTTTCACCGAGCAGCTGAAGGCCAAAGGCAAGATCTATTGGGAGAAATACGACAAGAAGAATAAGAAGAACAGCAAGAAATAAAATCCCATCGGGGATGCCTGTAGAGCGGCCTTGGGCGGAGCAGTGACAATGCTTCGTCCAAGGCCGTTTTCGTATGGCGTCGGCCGGGCATGAAGGGTGGGGGGCGACGTCTATGAGGCACGGTGAGTCTACCTGTTTTGCATTTCACCACCCGATTGCCTTACGGCCGCATGGTTGTTGTGATCATCTCACGCAAACACCGCGCCAGCCTCTCCCGCCCCTTGGGGAGGGTTGGGGAGGGGCTTTCCCTCTTTTTTTTAAACACGGAAGACACGGGATTCACAGAATACCATCCGGCACATTTCGATAATACGGAGCATCGCTTCGCGATGGACGGATGACACGGAACCTGCGCACCCACCTCACTTGTCTCTTAAACTCTGCGACTCTGCGTGCCCTGACCTATCAGCGGGGGGCATGCGAGTTTTTTTTTGCACGCAGAGTCGCAGAGTTTTGGGAGTTTATATTGCTCGCTAAACAGGAAAGTACTTGGAGTGGGCCGTCATACGGCCTTGGAGTAAACGGAGGCGGCGCGCGCGGTTACTTCAACCTTACCTGCCCGTGCCCGGAACAAAGATTAAGTCATTAAAAGTCTCATTACACTCAACCCCATTGCGCGAGCCATTCCCCTCCCCCATCGGGGAGGGTTGGGGAGGGGCTCCATCGCGCCAGCCTCTCCCTCCCCCACCGGGGAGGGCCGGGGAGGGGCTCTCTCCCGCCTCTTGGGGAGGGCTGGGGAGGGGCCTTAGGGAGGGGCCCCGTAAGTCAGTCGAGTTGGAGGGGCTTGTAGGGCAGTCCGAAGACGTCGGCCACGGCCTGGTACGTCACCTCGCCGTGCACGATGTTCACGCCCTTGGCCAGGGCGGGGTCGTCGGCGCAGGCGCGTCGCCATCCCTTGTCGGCCAGGGCCAGCGCATACTTGAGGGTGGCGTTGGTCAGCGCAGTGGTGGAGGTGAAGGGCACCGCACCCGGGATGTTGGCCACGCAGTAGTGGAGGATGCCGTCGACGGTGTAGATGGGATGCTCGTGGGTGGTGGGATGCGAGGTCTCGAAGCAGCCGCCCTGGTCGATGGCCACGTCGACGAGCACCGACCCCGGCTGCATGAGCTTGAGCATCTGGCGGGTGATGAGGTGGGGCGCCTTGTCGCCCGGGATGAGCACCGAGCCCACGACGATGTCGGTGGTGGGCAGTTCCTCCCTGATGTTGTGGTCGCTGGAGTAGAGGGTGCGGATGTTGCTGGGCGTGATGGCATCGAGCTCGCGCAGGCGCGGCAGCGAGATGTCGGTGATGGTGACCTCAGCCCCCAGTCCGGCCGCCATGCGTGCTGCGGCCTCGCCCACGGTGCCGCCTCCGAGCACGAGCACCTTGGCGGGCTTCACGCCGGGCACGCCGCCGATGAGTTTGCCATTGCCGCCCTTGGTCTTCTGCAGCCAGTAGGCCCCGTTGAGGGCAGCCATGCGCCCGGCCACCTCGCTCATGGGGATGAGCAGTGGCAGCGAGCGGTCGGACTTCTGCACCGTCTCGTAGGCCAGACACACGGCACCGCTGGCCAGCATGGCATCGGTGAGCTTGCGCTCGCTGGCGAAATGGAAATAGGTGAACAGCAGCTGTCCGTCTCTCACCAGACCATATTCGGGCTCGATGGGCTCCTTCACCTTGATGATCATGTCGGCCTCGGCATACACATCGCCGATGGTCGGCAGGATCTGGGCACCCACATCCTCATATTGTCGGTCGGAGAATCCGCTGCCTTCGCCTGCGGTGTGCTGCACATACACCTGATGTCCGTGCCCCACCAGTTCAGCCACGCCGGCCGGGGTCATGCCCACGCGGTTCTCTCCTGTCTTGATCTCTTTGGGAATACCAATTTTCATAGCTTATCCTTTTTTTCAGTTAAACAATAGTTTGATGGGGATAAAATTACGAAAAATCAAGATAGCTTGTACTCCGCGGGGCAGTTTTTTTCTAATTATTTTTTGTTCTTCTCAGTTGCCTTTCACGTGCTGTGCATTGCCCACGCAGCTGTTGGGCATCTGGATGTGAAGCATCTCGCATATCGTGGGAGCGATGTCGACGATATATACGGGTTTCGAGGTCTGTCCGTGTCCTACGTTCCAGCCATAGAGCACGAAGGGGATGTGTGCGTCGTAGGGGTTCCACTGGCCATGGGTAGTGCCCTTGTAGTCGGCCTTGTCGCTCACGTTCTCCCATTCGGCCTTGGCCACATAGAAGAGGTCGCCGCTGCGCTTCTTGTTGTAACCGTTGACGATGCGCTCGCGGATAGGCTGCGGGATGGAGGTGACGAGGGCCTTGTCGTAGTCGACCACATAGAGGATGTTGGGTTCCTGCTCCAGTCGGTTGATGACGGCTTGCTTCACCTCGTTGAGGCTCTTGCCACTGGCTGCCACCACTGTGTGGTCGAGGTAGAGACGTCCGGCATCCTCGCTCTTGATGACCTTGCCGCTGATGCCCAGCTGGGTGGACAGGTCTTGGTTGGCCGCCTTGATGATGTTCCACACTTCCAGTCCGCCCGAGGGCCGCTTGCCCGCCTTCAGCACGTTGGGGTTGTGGGCGGCGCCGTGGTCGGCCGAGAGGAACAGCAGGTAGTTGCCTTGCCCCACCTTGTTGTCGAGGTAGTTGAGGAAGTCGGCCACCTGCTTGTCGAGTTCCATGTACGCGTCATGGATCTCCTTGCCGCGTGTGCCGAAGGTATGGCCTATGGCGTCGGTCGACGAGATGCTCACGCCCAGCAGGTCGGTGACGTCGTCCTGTCCCAGCTGTTCGTGGTCGAGTGCCGCCTTGGCCATCTGGAAGGTCTTGGTGACACCCTCTACCGAGGTCTTGACGTCTAGGCCCGGCTTGGTGCCGATCTGTTTGTTGAGCTTGTCGACCCATGCCGGCAGCTCATTCATATAATAGGTGGAGGTGATGAAGTGTCCGGCCGAGGTGTCCCACCAGTAGGCCGCGTTGGCGGCATGGCCGGCAGGCAGTATGGCGGCGCGGTCTTTGAGGGCCACGCCGATGACCTTGCCTTTGTAGTCGGTGGCCATGCGAAGCTCGTCGCCCAGTCCGGAGGCCAGCAGGTTGCGCGGCGACATGCGCCCCTCCTTGCTGCTGGAGCCCACGCCCTGCACGGTGCTGTCGGCGCAGCAGTAGGTGGGCTTGTTGTCGATCATGAAGTTGTTGCCCGCGATGCCATGCAGGGCGGGCACGCTGCCTGTGTAGATGCTGGCGTGGCCGATGGCCGTCACCGTGGGCACATAGTTGATCATGGTGTTCTCGAAGCTATAGCCCTTGTCGAGCAGACGGCGCAGACCGTCCTGGCGGAATTGCTCATAATAATAATAAAGGTAGTCCCAGCGCATCTGGTCGACCACCAGTCCCACCACCAGTTTCGGACGCTGCACCTGTCCGAAGGAGGGCAGGGCCAGCAGGGTGGCGGCGATAATCGTAAGAATCTTGGTACGTATCATTGTTTGTTTGGGTTTTGCGACCGGTGCCGTGGCACCGGCCTTGTCATACATGTTGCAGGGCAAAATTACAAAAATCTTGCCGACTGGCCAACCCGCGGCTGTAATATTCTTATGAATAAGTAGTTTCAATCTTGTAAAAATCACTAACTTTGTATCTTTCATTGTCAGCCATCGGGCTTACATATATAATAATAAGGAGTAACAACATTGAGTCAAGACACCATACATACCCATCAGGACATGACAACCGAGCCACTTGCCGGCGGCATCAGGGCTGAGAACATGGACTTCGGCGTCCGTCCGGGTGACGACTTCTACCGCTTTGCCTGCGGAGGCTGGGTCAGAAGCCATTCACTGCGCGACGACCAGGTGGCCAACAGTCAGTTCAGTATTCTTGTAGACAACCTGCAAGAAACCCTCCACCAAATGATTGTCGACATCGCCTCTGAGGAACATGCCCCCGGCACGCTGGGACAGAAGATTGCCGGACTCTACCGGCTCGTGACCGACCAGGAGCGGTGCAACCGCGAGGGCACGGCGCCCATCCGGCGGCTGCTCGACCGGGCGCAGGACATCGGCGACATGGACCAGTATTTCGCCTTCTGCGCCGAGCTCTGCCACCACGGCTGCAACCCGCTGCCTTTCAGCATCGGCTGTGGTGCCGACATGCGGCAGTCGGACCGCAACATCGTCATCGTGGGGCAGGGCGGATACTTCCTGCTGCGCGACTTCTATCTCAAGAACGACGACAACAGTCGCAAGGTGCTCACGGCCTACAAGACCTTCATCCGCGAACTGCTCATCACGGCGGGCTACAGTGCCGACGAGGCTGAGGCCATGCAGCGCGACGTCATCGCGCTGGAGACACGCATGGCCCGCGTGGCCTATCCCATCGAGAAGCTGCGCGACGTCGATGCCAACTACCACAAGACCACCTGGACCGAGCTGCAGCAACGCTACCCGCACATCGCCTGGGAGACGCTGCGCCGGGGCATCCGTTTCCCCGTGTTCACCGAGGTAGACCTGGCGCAGCCCGAGCCGCTCGACGAGGCCGACCGCCTCATGGGCGAGGCGCCGCTCCAAGAGCTGTGCTCGCGGTTGGTATATGTCATCGTCAGCCACTGGGCCAGCACGCTGGGGCAGGCCTTCCGCGACGTCGTCTTCAGGTTCCACGGCACAGTGAGCGGACAGAAGGAGGACGTGCAGCTGTGGAAACGGGCCGTCAACGTGGTGAAGAACACCCTGCCCGACGCCGTGGGACGCATGTATGTGCAGCGCTATTTTCCCGAGGGACAGAAACAGCGCGTCACGGCCATGGTGGAGCGCATGCGCCAGGCCTTCGCCCGGCGCATTGCCTGCCAAGACTGGATGAGCCAGCCCTCGCGCCAGGCAGCACTGGCCAAACTCGCCGACATGAAGCTCAAGATAGGCTATCCCGACGACGATGCCTGGGACGACTACGAGGGGCTGGAGGTGGACGAACGGCTGTCGTATTTCGACAATATGTGGAACATCGCGGCCTACGAGAACGATGAGTTTGTACGCAAGAACGTCAACTGCCCTGTGGACCGAAGGCTGTGGGACATGAATCCCTATGCGGTCAACGCCTGCTACAACCTGGTGAACAACGACATCACCTTCCCTGCGGGTATCCTCCAGCCGCCGTTCTTCTGTCCCGACGAAGACGATGCCTACAACTATGGGGCCATCGGTACCATCATCGGCCATGAGATGACGCATGGCTTCGACGACCAGGGCCACCGCTTCGACCGCACCGGCAACCTCGTGTCGTGGTGGACCGAGGCCGACGAACAGCGGTTCGGACAGCGTGCCGAGGTGATGGAACGGTTTTTCGACGGGCGTGAGGTCATACCCGGGGCACGTGTCAACGGCAGGCAGACGCTCGGCGAGAACCTCGGCGACAACGGCGGACTGAACATCGCCTGGGATGCCCTGGCGGCTTCGATGGCCGAGCATCCGCTCGGGGTGCGCGACGGCTTCACGCCCGAGCAGCGTTTCTTCCTGGCCTTCGCGCTCAACTATGCGGGCACCATGCGGCCCGAGGCGCAGCTCAACGCGGTGAAGAGCGACGTGCATGCGCCGTCGTCGCTGCGCGTGAATGGTGCCCTGGCGCATATCGACGCGTGGTACGATGCATTCGGCATCGATGCGTCTGCACCGCTCTATGTGGCTCCCGGGAAGCGTGTGAGGGTGTGGTGAGCCCTGTGAAGGGTATTGCTGTGTGCGGACACCGTGCCATGTCCGGTTCCTCCGTTCGCGACTGTTGGCGGTGGTGCTCACCCTTCGAAGGTTTCTGACAGACCAATCGGGAACATATAGGAAACATATTCGGCCATAATGGCCTGCCAATCCTAAAATAATCGTTAAAATGTCGAAAAATAACAACATTTCTTATTTGTTTTTCCCAAATTAGTTGTAATTTTACACCGCCTAAGAAAGCAGGCGCACCAAGAGGCCGTGTCAAAGGCCAAAAGTGGTGACTAGTCTGCAAGCTATACTTACTTTCAAATTGAAAATTGTTTAAACTTTTATTATATCATAAGCCCGTGAGGGTGTTATTCATTCAAATTTATTATCATTATAACCGTTACGGCCCGCTCGTGAGAGTGGGCCGTTAAACGTTATGGGGAGCCTCCCCCAACCCCTCCGGTAGGAGGGGGGCTACCATGCGGGTAATGCTACGCCCCGACTGCCAGAAGGAGTGCCATCGGGGAGGGGAGGGATGGGGAGGGCGGGGAAAGGGCTCAGTTAATAAATTTGTGTGTTTAACCATTAGTTTCAGGCGAATAATTGCTTGACTCTGTATAGGTAAATGATATTCTCCTATGAGACCCGCCTGCGGGTCTGACAAGATATTCTGCGATGAGTTCCCGCTAAAATGA